>NZ_VIFM01000250.1 GCF_006636215.1 Myxococcus llanfairpwllgwyngyllgogerychwyrndrobwllllantysiliogogogochensis
CCCGCCACGTCTCGCTCAGCGAAGCCGCCACGCCCGCGTCATCGCGGAACCACCAGTACATGGGCACCGCAGTCCCGCTCAGCCCGTTCGTCACCTCTGGATACGCGAGCAGCACGTGCTGCGTGAGGAACACCAGGCCCAGCGTGACGATGGCCAGATACAAGCCCTTGAGGCGCAGCGCGAAGGCGCCGATGACCACGCCCACCAGCGCGGACACGCCACCCGCCAGGGGCAGCGCCAGCCAGAACGGCCAGCCATGCTTCGCGCCGAGCACCGCCACCGTGTACGCGCCCAGCGCGAGGAAGGCCGCGTGCCCCAGGCTCACCTGTCCCGCGAAGCCGGTGAGCACCATCAGCGACGCGGCGCCGACGATGGCCACCAGCCCCAGGTTGCCCACCGTGAGCCACCGCGTGCTCACCAGCCACGGGTACGCCAGGGCGATGCTCAATGTCAGCACCACGCCGGCCCTCTGCCACAGGCCGGGAAAGAGCTTCAGGTCGTCCTCGTACCGAATCACCAGGGGGCGGGTTGGCATGATATCGTCTCGCGGCGCGCCTAGACGCGGCGCACCTCGTGCTCGCCCCAGAGTCCGCGCGGACGCAGGACCAGGAAGAGAATCATCGCGGCGTAGGGGAAGACGGCGTGGAAGTTGTGCCCGAAGGCACCCAGGTGCGGATTCACATACGCCTGGGACAGCACCTCCAGCAGCCCCAGCATGAACGCCGCGACCACCGCGCCCACCACCGACTCCAGTCCTCCGACGATGATGGCGGGGAAGGCGCGCAGCGCCACGTAGCCCAGGTTGGAGTCCACCGAGCGCGGGAACATCCCCAGGAAGATGCCGGCCACCGCGGCCGTCGCTCCCGCCAGGAACCAGGTGAAGGCGAGCACCCGGCCCACGGGGATGCCCAGCACCAGGGCGACCTCCTGGTTCTCGCTCGCCGCGCGCATCGCCACGCCCATCGGCGTGCGCTGCACCAGCGCGTGCATCCCGACGAGCACCACCGTCGTCGCGCCCAGGGAGATGAGTGACGACAGGAGCACGGTGGCGTTGCCCACCTGCACCTCCGCCATCGCGTCCCACGGCGTCGGCATGCCGCGCGTGTCGGTGCCGAAGGCGATGACGATGCCCGCGCGCAGGAGCAGCCCCAGGAACAGCGTCAGGATGATGGTGGTGAAGACGGGTCGCCCCACCATGCGCCGCAGGACGGTGCGCTCCAGGAGCGCGGCCAGTCCACCGGTGAGGCACGCGGAGGCGGCGAGCGCCAGCCACCACGGCATCACCTCGACGAGCGCCGTCATCAGGAACGCGCCCAGGCTGAGCAGTTCGCCGTGCGCGAAGTTGAAGAGTCGGGAGGCTCGGTAGACGACCGAGAAGCCCAGGGCGATGAGCGCGTAGCTCGCCCCGAGCGCCAGTCCCGAGATGCTGAGCTGGAGCAACTGCGTCATTCGCGTGTCCTCGCGTACATCTCTTCCACCAGCGCTGAATGCAGCGCGAGCACCGCCTTGCGCCGCACCTTGAGGGATGCCGTCACCTCACCCGCGTCCTGCGTCATCTCGCGAGCGAGCAGCCGGAAGGTGCGCACCTGCTCGACTCGCGCGAGTCCTTCATTGGCGCGTGCGACTTCCTCTTCGATGAGCTTGCGCACCTCGGGCCGCAGCGTGAGGTCCGTGTACGAGGTGAAGGCAATCTTGCGGCGCAGCGCCCAGTCCGCCACCGTCTCCGGGTCCACCTGCACCAGCGCGGTGACGAAGGCCCGGCGGTCGCCAATGGCCACCGCCTCCTTGATGTACGGACTGTTCTTCAGCGCGTTCTGGATGCGCTCGGGCGACAGGTTCTTTCCGCCGGAGGTGATGAGGATTTCGCGCTTGCGGCCGGTGATGCGCAGGTAGCCGTCCGCGTCGATATCGCCCAAGTCTCCGGTGTGCAGCCAGCCCTCGGAATCAAGGACCTCGGCGGTGGCCTCCGGCTTGTTGAGGTAGCCGAGGAACACGTTGGTCCCGCGCACCAGCACCTCGCCGTCCTCCGCGAGCCGACACTCCACGCCCGGCACGGCGCGTCCGACGGTGCCCAGCCGCGTGGCGCCCGGGACGTTGAGGTGGCTGGAGCCCGAGCCCTCCGTCTGGGCGTAACCCTCGTAGATGCGGACGCCGATGCTGTCGTACCAGGCGAGCAGCTCCGGAGAGATGGGCGCCGCACCGGAGATGGGGAAGCGACAGCGCCGCAGTCCCAGGCGCTCCTGGAGCGGCCGGTAGACAAGCAGGTCTCCGACGCGCCACGCGAGCGCATCCCACCAGCGCCGCTGTCCGGTGCGCTCCCGCTCGCGAATCCCGGCGCCCAGTCGGGTGAAGGTGTTGAAGAGGGTGCGCTTGAGCCACGAGGCGTCGCGCATCTTCACCGTCACCGACGCGTGCATCTTCTCCCAGATGCGCGGCACGCCCAGGAACACGGTGGGGGAGACCTCGGCCACGTCGTGCTGCACCGTCTCCAGGGCCTCACCGAAGTGGACCTTCCCTCCGACGACGAGCGGCAACAGCAGGCTGAACAGCTTCTCCGCGACGTGACACAGCGGCAGGTACGAGACGACGCTGTCGTCCTGGCCCAACCCGAGCTGTGCGGTGAAGGTCGCCGAGCCCTCCAGCATGTTGCGGCTGGAGATGAGCGCTCCCTTGGGCGCCCCCGTGGTCCCCGACGTGTAGATGACCATGGCCCCCTCGTCGGGCATGCGTCGCGCGAGCTGCTCGCGCAGCCAGCCCGGCTCCCGCTCCAGGAGCGCGCGCCCTTCCTCGAGGAAGCGCTCCCAGGTGCGCAGCCGTGCGTCCTCCACGCCGCGCAGTCCGCGGGGCTCGAGGACGAGGATGTGCTGGACGGAGGGTGTCTCGGCCGCGACGGTGGCGACCTTGTCGTACTGCTCCTGGTCCTCGCAGAGCACGACGCGGCACTGGGCGTCGTTGAGGATGTAGGCCACGTCGGAGGGTGGGTTCGTCTGATAGATGCCGACGGAGCGCGCGCCGAGCGCCTGGGTACCCAGGTCCGCGAACAGCCACTCCGGACGGTTGTCGCTGATGATGGCCACCGAGTCTCCGGCGCGCACTCCCAGCTCCCACAACATCCGCGCCGCCCAGCCGACGCGCTCCAGGTAGCCCTGGAAGGACAGCTCGTTCCAGATGCCCAGGCGCTTCTCGCGGATGGCCACCGCGTGCGGGTGCTGCTCCGCGCGTTGGAAGAGCTGGCCCGGGAGGCTCAGGGGAAGCGCCGCGCTCATGCCGCCACCGCCCCGCCCACGTACGCGCTCAGTACACGTGTGTCCTCGCGCAGCGCGGAAGGCGGCCCGTTCGCGATGACCTGGCCCCGGTCCAGCACCGTCACCTGCGTGGCCAGGTCCATCACGAAGCGCAGCTCGTGGCCGATGAGCACCTGCGTCACCCCCAGCTCGTGACGGATGTCGAGCAGGTGGTTCGCCATGTCCTCCGTCTCCTCTTGATTGAGTCCCGCCGTGGGCTCATCCAGCAGCAAGAGCTTCGGCTCCATGCACAGCGCGCGGCCCAGCTCCACGCGCTTGCGGATGCCGTAGGGCAGCACCGAGACGGGCATCCACCGGTAGTGCTCCAGGTTGAGGAAGTCGATGACCTCTTCGGCCTTCTCGCGGTGGCGGACCTCCTCCGCACGCGCCCCTCGCGTCCAGAACAGGTTGCGCAACAGCCCCGTCCGGTACTTCGGGTGACGGCCGAGCAGCAGGTTCTCCAACACCGTGAGGTGCTCGAAGAGGGCCAGGTTCTGGAACATCCGCGCCACGCCGCGCCGGGCAATCTCCGGAGGCTCCAGGCCCGCGAGCGCCTGTCCTTCCAGCTTCACGCGGCCCTCCATGTGGCGATGGATGCCGCTGATGCAGTTGAAGAGGCTGCTCTTGCCCGCGCCATTGGGACCAATCACCGCGTGCAGCGCGCCGGCTTCGATGGAGAACGAGACGCCATCCAGGGCACGCACCCCGGAGAAGGAAAGGCCCACGTTGTCGAGCTCCAGCAGTGCCATTCCTCACCCTTCACGAAAGCCAGCGCCGCTTGCGCCGATACCGCTTCAGCTCGTGGTAGCCGCGCTGCCCCTCGCGTCCGAAGCCCAGGTAGAACTCCTGCACGTCGGGGTCCTCGCGCAGCGTGTCCGCGGGGCCGTCCAGCACCACCTTGCCCGTCTCCAGCACGTAGCCGTGGCTGGCCAGCGTCAGCGCGACCCGCGCGTTCTGCTCCACGAGCAACACCGCGACGCCCTCCGCGCTGATGCGCTGAATCAGCTCCGACACCTCGCCCACGGCCTTGGGCGACAGGCCCAGGAAGGGCTCGTCCAGGAGCAGCACCTTGGGCCGTCGCATCAGTCCCCGGCAGATGGCCAGCAACTGCTGCTCTCCACCGGAGAGGTAGCCGGCCTTCTGTCGCCGTCGCTCGCGCAGCACCGGGAAGCGCGTGAAGGCGGACTCGACCAGCTCCTTGCGTGCCTGGGCGCCCATGCCGAAGCCGCCCGCCAGGAGGTTCTCCTCCACCGACAGCTCGCCGAGGATGCGGCGTCCCTCGAGCACCTGCACCACGCCCGCGTGCACGCGCCCGTCGGCGGGGAGGGCCAGGAGGCTCTGTCCGGACAGCTCCACCTTGCCCTGGGTGATGGCGCCGTCGTGCATGTCGAGCAGGCCGCTGATGGCGCGCAGCGCGGTGGACTTGCCCGCGCCATTGGGCCCGAGGAGGGCCACCACGCCCTGGTGAGGAACCTCCAGGGTGATGCCCCGGAGGGCTCGCACCGCCGAGTGGTAGACGACCTGGAGATTCTGCACGCGCAGCAGGGCAGGACTACTTGCTGTCATCGGCGGCCTTGGCGGCAGAGGCACCCAGCGCCTTCGGCGGCGCGAAGCCCGCGACGACACTCCAGCTCCCCTGGTCGAGCACGGGCTTGAGGACCCGCGCGCCGACGGACGTCTCGTAGGGGAACCGGGACAGGTCCACCGGCTCCACCGTCATGCCGCCGGCGGTGGTGCGGGTGATGCCCTTGAGCGCCTTGAGGTAGCCGGCGCGCGTGACGTCCTTGGACTCGATGGCGGCCTTGAGCGCTTCAATCTGCACGCGGCCCTGGACGTAGGAGGACAGCGTGTAGAAGTCCTTCGGCGTGTTGGGGTACTTCGCGACCAGGGAGAGGAAGTCCTTCATGCCGGGCACGTCGTCGCCCCAGAAGGTGAGCCCCGTGGCCCAGTAGAAGTTGGCGAAGACTGCGCCGGGGATGACCTTCGCGTCGAAGAAGCGGTCCACCCACGCGGGCGTCTGGCCCACCCAGGTGGGCTGATACTTGAGTTGCGCGGCCGTGCCCAGGATGGGACCCGAGGCGCTGGGCAGCACCGTGAGCAACACGTAGTTGGCGCCGGACTGCTGGAGCGCGGTGATGATGGCGGCGAAGTCCTTCTGTCCCGGCGCGACGCTCTGCTGAGAGACGATGGTGACGCCGTGGTGCTTCGCGGCCTCGCTCCAACCCTCCAGGCCGTCCTTCCCGTAGTCATCACCCTGCGCAACGATGGCGGCCTTCACCTTGTCCGCGCCGCCCGCGTGCTCCACGGCCCAGTCCATGGCGCGCATCGCCTCCATCTTGTAGGAGGCGCCAATGGGCGGCGTGTACTGGTGTCGCGCCATCTCCGAGGACTGCGACGCGGGGAAGGCCACCAGGTTGTCCGCCGTCATCTTGTCGCGCAGGGGCAGCGTGTTGGGCGTGCCGAAGCTGGTGCCCAGGAACAGCACGCGGTCGTGGATGTCGCTGTACGCCTGCACGGCGTTCTGCGGGTTGTAGGCGTGGTCCCGCTCAACGAGCTCGATGCGCCAGCCGGGCGGCAGCAGGCCGGAGTCACCCGCGTTCACCTGCTGGGCGAGCAGTCGCTTGCCCGCGGCGAAGGGTTTGCCGATGGCCGCGCCGGGCCCGCTCTCGTCATTGAGCGCGCCGATGTAGACGACCTTCTTCTCCAGGTCGACGCCCTTGTCTGTCTTGATGTCTGGTACCGCCACGGGACGCTCCTGCGCGCCCTCCGACGGTGGTGTCGAAGCCTCTTCCTTCTTGCAAGCCATCAAACAGAAAGCTGTCGCCAGGAGTCCGACCACGAGTCGTTGCATCGCACTCTCCCCGTCAGAATCGTGGCGGAACAGTAGCCACACTCCTCTCGAAGAGGAAAGACAGTCACCCGTAATTCGATGGCTGGATTTCGCAGGGCGGAACGTCCTGGAACGTTGTCTTGATTGTGTTTCGCACGGCGAAAATGTTTCGGGTGATGACACATTGCGCCAGGGAAATGGCGCGTGAACGAAGGCCTGTCAGGTCCGTGGGGCCGGCGCGTCGCTGGGGGCGCCCCGCATGCCCCTATCCGAACGGAATTTTCCCCGGCTCGATGCTTTCGGTGACCCTCTCCCGGAGCAGGCACACAGTCGCTGTGGCACCGTGCGTTTCTGGCACGCACCGGACCCTGAGGGTTTTCCACGAGGCGTGGTGGCGCAGGCCTTCTCCGCGGACTCGCGCAGGCTCGTGACCGTGGGAGATTCGACGGCCCGGGTGTGGAACCTGGAGGACGGCCGTGAGCTGCTCTCGCTCCGAGGTGACTCGGAGAGAATAAACGCCGTGCTCTACCTGCCGGACGAGCGCATCGTCACCGGGAGCGATGGGGGCACGGTGAGGTTGTGGGACGCGCGCGGCGGCGCCGAGCTGCGATGCTGGGGAGGGCTGGGCACCGCGGTTCGCAGCCTCGCGCTCTCGCCGGACAGGCGGACCATGCTCGCCGGTACCCAGCATCCGACAGGCTTCGTCGTGTTCGACCTGGAGCGGGGAGAAGAAGTCCGTCGCGTCGAGCTCGAAGGCAGCCCTGGTTCCGCGGAGTGCCTGGTGTTCTCGCCGGATGGCGGCGGCCTGGTGGTGCTGGAGAACAGCAACGAGCCCATGCGGTTGTCTATGTTCGATACGGCGGACTGGAGACCGCGCTGGTCCGTCCCGGGCGACGCCGAGTGTTCGCCGCCGTGGGTGTGCTTCACTTCAGATGGCGCGTTCATCCGGTGCAAGCAGACGGGGCCCGGGCTGAGGAGCATCTTGCGCACGTATGATGCCCGTACGGGGGAGTGCGTGGGCGAGGTCGAACGGCGCTCGTCCGGCAGTGCAAGCCAGTTGCTTCCCGATGGTCGTCAGGTGCGAATACTGAATCGACGGTTGCTCTTCACTCGAGGCGAGGCGCTGGATGAGTGGGTGGAGCTGCCGAGCTCATACGGTTGCGCGGGCTGGAGGTTCGCCATCTCCCCTGATGGTCGGTGGGCGTCGTTCGCGAAGAGGGAGTCCTGGGCCCTCTTGCTGGTGGACCTCCAGACCCGGCGCGAGGTGCCGGGTCCCGCGCATCGCAACGCCGTGGAGCAGCTCACCTTCTCCTCCGATGGGAGGCACCTCCTCACGGCGTCAGCGGATGGCACGGTCCGGGTGTGGGACCGCGACTCGGGCCGGGAGGTGCGTCGTGAGTCGTTGCCACTGGATTGGACCCACGTCCATGTGAGAGGCGGGCGTGCCTTCATGCTGCTGCCCCAGAACGGCGGCATGCGACTGAGCGGCCTGCTCGGAGGGGTCGACGTGGAGCTGGAGGAGAGATGCTCCAACGATTCGTCGACGGTCTGGTCCGACGACATGGGGATGCTGGCGGAGAAGGAGAGCTGGTACGAGCATCGCTGGATACGCGTCGTCGACGCACGGACCGGACGGCCTCTCTGGAGGAAGGACCTCGCACCCGAGGACCTCGCGCTGTGTGCGCTGTCCCGGTTGGGGCGGCTCGGCATCATCTCACGCAGATGTCCGCCGCCTGGGGACAACACCGTCGAACTGCGACTGGTGGACCTGGAGAAGGATGAATGGCTGTCCTCGGTTCATGTGTCGAAGGGGAATCGCTTTCTGGCCATCACTCCGGATGACAAGTGGGTCGTGCTCCAGAGGGAGTACAAGACCCTGCTCCTGGTGGAGCTCGAGTCCCCGAACCGCCAGGTCCGGCTGGACGTCCCCGACTTCACGTTCGCGGTGACGTGTTCCCGTGACGGACTGCTCGTAGCCACGGGTGACGTGGCGGGCCGAGTGAGGGTGTGGAGCCGCGAGGGGACGCTCCTGGCCACGCTCGAAGGCCACGCCCATTCGGTCAGCGCGCTGGCGTTCTCGGAGGACGGAGCCTTCCTGGCCTCCAGCGGCGGCGACACCGTGGCCCTCATCTGGCCTCGGAGCGCGTGGACTCAGTCCAGCGCCGACTCCGAGGTGACGATGCCGTCCGCATCCGCGTAGAGGCGATGACCGGGCTTGAAGATGACGCCCGCGAAGCGCACCTCCGTATCTCGCTGTCCCTCGTTGCGCTTGGAGCTCTTGAGCGGATGCGTGCCCAGGGCCTTCACGCCGATGGCCGTGCGGCCCACTTCCTCCGAGTCCCGGATGCAGCCGTTCACGATGATGCCCGCCCAGCCGTTCTGCTGCGCGAGCAGCGCGAGCTGGTCGCCCACCAGCGCGCAGCGACGGCTGCCACCGCCATCCACCACGAGCACTCGCCCCGCGCCTGGTTCCTCCAGGGCCTTGCGGACGAGCGAGTTGTCCTCCGGCGCGCGCACGGTGCTGATGAGGCCCGAGAACGTGGTCCGCCCGCCGTAGTCGACGAAGCCGGGCTCGGCGACCTGGAAGTGGGCCGTGCCCGAGTGGGTGTCACACAGGTCCGCCGTCTTGAAGTCCATGGGAGTCTCCTGGGTCCTCGGGTCCGCCGTCACATCGCTGTATCAGCGCGTCTTCCAGGTCCATGATGCCCCGGCCTCTCGCTCGGATGTGCGTCCTGGTGTGATTTTCCAGGGATACGTTGCCGACGTCTCAACGCGACGTGTCCATAACCGACACTCGACAGGACGGAGAAGCGGCGAGCATGGGGGCAGGCGAGAGGAGAGGCGGGAGACGTCGCGGCGCGTGCTATGGAACGCGGCATGAATCACGCTCACAGTCAGTCCCTGTTCGCCCGCGCGCAGGCGCGCATCCCGGGTGGAGTGAACTCTCCGGTGCGCGCCTTCCGTGGCGTCGGCGGGGACCCTGTCTTCTTCCGTGAGGGCTCCGGAGCCTGGCTCACCGACGTGGATGGCAACCGCTACGTCGACCTGGTGGGGAGCTGGGGGCCGCTCATCCTTGGCCACGCCTACCCGCCCATCGTGGAGGCCATCATCGACGCGGCCCGGCGCGGCTCGTCGTTCGGCGCGCCCCATGCGGGCGAGGTGGAGTTCGCGGAGTTCATCTGCGGGACGATGCCGGCGGTGGAGATGGTGCGGCTGGTGTCCAGCGGCACGGAGGCCACGGTGGCCGCCATCCGCGTGGCGCGCGGCTTCACCGGCCGCGAGCACATCCTCAAGTTCGAGGGCTGCTTTCACGGCGCGGGAGACCCGTTCCTGGTGAAGGCGGGCAGTGGCGTGGAGACGCTGGGCCTGCCGGACTCGCCGGGCGTGCCGGCGGCGCTGGCGAAGCTCACGCTCACCGCGCCCTATAACGACCTGGCGGCGGTGGAGCGCATCTTCGCGGAGAAGGGGCAGGACATCGCCTGCGCCATCATCGAGCCGGTGGTGGGCAACATGGGCGTGCTGGTGCCCAAGCCGGGCTATCTCCAAGGCCTCCAGGCCCTGTGTCAGAAGCACGGCGTGCTGCTGGTGCTGGACGAGGTGATGACGGGCTTCCGGCTGGCGCGTGGTGGGGCGCAGGAAGTGTACGGGCTGAAGCCGGACCTGACGACGATGGCCAAGGTGATTGGCGGAGGCATGCCGCTGGGCGCCTATGGCGGTCGCGCGGACATCATGCGGAAGGTGGCGCCGGCGGGGCCCGTGTATCAGTCCGGCACGTTGTCGGGGAACCCGGTGGCGGTGGCGGCGGGGCTGGCGTGTCTCAAGGCCCTGGCGGCGCCGGGGACGTACGCGCGGCTGGAGCAGGTGAGCCGGATGCTGGAGGAGGGCTTCATCGCCGAGGCGAAGGCCGCCGGTGTGCCCGTCACCGTCAACCGCGTGGGCAGCATGCTGACGGTGTTCTTCACGGCGGAGCCGGTGTTCGACTACACGAGCGCGAAGACGTCGGACACGGGGCGCTTCGGACGCTTCTTCCACGCCATGTTGGACGCGGGCGTGTACCTGCCGCCGAGCCAGTACGAAGCGGCCTTCGTCTCGCTGGCCATTGGCGAGGCGGAGGTGGCGCACGTGCTCGGGGCGGCGAGAAAGGCCTTCCGCTCGCTTGGCCAGACCGGTTGAGCCGGCGCCCCTCGAGGGGCCCGTTCGCTTCGGTCCCTATACCCTGGTGCGCCGCATTGGCGCCGGGGGGATGGGAGAGGTCTTCCTCGCGCGCGAGGAGGCTCCGCGCCGCGCATGTGTGGTGAAGAAGGTCCTGCCGCAGCTCATGGAGAGCCCGCAGTTCGTGGGGCGCTTCCGCGACGAGGCCCGGGTGGTGGTGCGGCTGACGCATCCCAACATCGCCCGCGTGTATGCGATGGGCGAGGTGGAGGGGCAGCTGTACCTCTCCATGGAGTACGTCCGGGGCAAGACGCTGAGCCGGCTCTCGTATCGGCTGCGGCAGCTGGGGCGGATGATGCCCTTGGGTATCATCCTGCATCTGGGCGAGCGGCTGTGTGAAGGATTGGCCTATGCGCACGATGCCACGGATGAAGAAGGGCACGCGTTGCATCTGGTGCACCGGGATTTGTCACCGGCCAATGTGTGTATCAGCTACGACGGCGAGGTGAAGATCATCGACTTCGGCGCGGCGCAGTCCACGCTGAAGGAGCAGCAGACGGCGCCCCGGGTGGTGATTGGGAATCTGACGTACATGTCGCCGGAGCAGGCGCGCAAGCGCTTCGTGGACCGGCGCGCGGATGTGTACGCGGTGGGCGTGTTGCTGTGGGAGCTGTGCGCGTGGAAGCCGCTGTCGCAGCGGGGAGACCCGGTGGAGCGCTGGCGCCGCGCGGCGTATCCGCAGTGGGAGAACGCGGGGAAGCATCGGCAGGGGCTGCCGTCGAGCGTGGATGCGTTCCTGATGCGCGCGCTCACGGCGGAGCCGGCGAATCGCTTCCCGGACGCGGCGGCGATGGGGGCGGAGCTCGCGCGACTGAAGGCGAAGCTCGCGCCCGGGGTGGGGGACGCGGAGCTCGCGAGGCTGCTGGCGCTGGTCTTCCCGCGCGAGAAGAAGGCGGAGGAGAAGCTGCTCGACGAGTTGTTGCGCGAGGAGGCGAAGCGCTCGCATACCGAGCCGGAGCTCGTCGCGACGCTCACCCCGCCGACGGCGCTCGCGTTCGAGCACAATGCCATCTACACGCCGGATGACTTCGTTCCGTCCGAGCGGGCGCAGGTGGGCCCTCGGCCCGAGGCCGACGATGAGCCGACGCGCGCGGCCGGTGCGCGAGGCCCGGGTGAGGATGAGCCAACGCATGTCGCTGGCGGGCGTGGCCCCGGTGAGGATGAGCCGACGCATGTGGCGGGTGGACGCGGCCCCGGCGACGATGAGCCGACGCGCGCTGCTGGTCCGAGGCGAACAGGGTCAGGCGAGCCGAGACAGGGCCCCGGCGACGATGAGCCGACGCGAGCGGCTGGTCCGAGGCGAACTGCGTCGAGCGAGTTGAGACACGCGGAGGGGATGCAAGGCCCCGGCGACGATGAGCCGACGCGCGCTGCTGGTCCGAGGCGAACAGGGTCAGGCGAGCCGAGACAAGGTCCCGGCGACGACGAGCCGACGCGCGCTGCTGGTCCAGTGCGAACAGGGTCAGGCGAGCCGAGACAAGGTCCCGGCGACGACGAGCCGACGCGCGCGGATGGATGGGGAAACGCCGACGAGGATGAACCCACCGCCGTGGCCGTGCCTCCGCGAGTGGACGCGCCGCGTGTCGATGACCCCCTGGCGACGATGCCTCTCCGGGCGGAAGACCTCGCAGCGCGGACCGCGCAATACGGAACCTACCTCTCGGAGTCGGACGCGAGTTCCGAGCGTGGAGGTGTCGGCACAGGGACTCGCTCGAAGCCCACGTCTCCCGTCGAAGCGACCGAGGCCCTGGATGCGGCGAAGGTCCTCGTGGCCATCGAGCAGGCGGCCTCCGCGCGAGCCAGTGGTGCCCACGAGCCCCTGTTCCCGCCGGGCGCCGAGGACACGGTGACGCCCGCGATGTCGCGACACGCCCCCCGACGCGCGCCGCGTGAGACGCAGGTCGGCTTCGGTATCGACATCTCGCAGACGGTGGCCACGGAGGCCCTCGAGGCGCGTCGACTGGAGTTGGTGCGTGCCATCACCGGTGACGGCGAGGTCCTCACCGCGGAGCCCGAGCCCTCCGGTGGATGGCTTCAGGGCTCCCGCGTCTGGCTCGCCGTCGCGCTGTTCACGGGCGCGTCGCTGCTGGGGCTGCTCGTGGCGTGGCTCACGATGTGGCGCTGACAGCCCACCCTCCTCTCGACTTCAAGTCACGGAACGGCCAGCAGCGGGCGCGTGGAAGCGGGTGAATCCAACGGCAGGTAGAGGCGGAAGCACGTGCCGGTGCCCGGCTGGGAGTCGAGGGTGAGGTGTCCCTGGTGGGACTCGATGATGCGCTTCACCACGGCGAGCCCCAGTCCGGTGCCCTTGGCCTTGGTGGTGAAGAAGGGCTCGAAGATTCGCGCGCGCACCTCGGCGGTGATGCCCGGACCGGTGTCGCTGAACTCCACCATGACCTCGGGCGCACCCGCGGCGCGGCGCACCGCGGCCCGCAGGCGTCCTCCTTGTGGCATGGCCTGCATCGCGTTGATGGCCAGGTTGAGGAAGGCCTGACGCATCATCCGCTCGTCCACTGTCACGGGCGGGACGTCCTCCTCCAAATCCAGCTCCACGCGGACCGCACCGGGTGACTCCGCGAGCGCCCCGCGCACCGCGTCTTCCACCAGCGGCGCCAGAGGCACTGGATGGGGATGCGGCGCGGGAGGTCGAGCGAAGGTGAGCAGGTCCGCGACGATGCGGTTGAGGCGGTCCGCCTCCTCCGCGACGATGTCCACCAGGGGCTCGGCCGGACTGCCGGGGCCGATGATTCTGCGGATGGAGGCCACCGAGTTGAAGATGGCGCCCAGGGGATTTCGCACCTCGTGGGCCACCACGGCGGACAGCTCGCCCAGGGCCGCCAGTCGCTCGCGACGCACGAGCTGCTCCTGCGTCCGGGCCAGCTCAACGTAGCTGTCCTTCAAATCCTCCACCAGTCGCGCGCCCTCCAGGGCCAGTGCGAGCTGGTTGGCGATGGCGCTCGCCCGCTCGATTTCAGCGGGGGAGAAGCGGCGGGTCCTCCGTGTCTCCGTGGCGACCATGACCCCGACGGGCCTGTCCCGCACCACCAGGGGCAGCACCAGGAACGCCTGCGCGGAGGAGCTGTCTCGCAGCTCCTGGTCCACACGGACGTCGGTGACGGCGTCCTCCACCATCACCAGCTCGCGCGTCAGGAAGGCCAACCCGGTGGCGGACGCATCCGGTGCGCCCGCGGGCAGGCAGCGTCCGAGCAGCTCCGGGTGGCTGCCACTCACCGCGCGGACCTCCAGCCACTCGCCCGTGGAGTTCGGCATGAGGACATAGGCATCCGGTGTGTCGATGATGCGCGCGAGGCTGGTGACCCCCGTGGCCAGCAGCTTGTCGAGCTCCAGCGTGGTGGCCAGGGCCCGCGCCACCTCGTGCAGCAGCGCCATGTCCTCGGCGCGTCCCCGCAGCTCCTGCAACAGTCGATGTGTCTCGATGGCCGCCGCGAAGTGGGTGCCCATCGCCTGCAGCGTCTCCAGCTCCAGCGGAGTGAGGTACCGGGGCTCACGGAAGAGGATGCTGAGCGTGCCCACGCCTCGGGAGCGCACGCGCAGGGGGATGATGACCAGCGTCTGGAAGCCGCGCTGTCGCAAGTCCTCGCGCAGCCCGTTCGGGCAGTCTTCCACCTCCACCACCAGCGGCGCGCCCTCCTGCTGGGCCTGGTTGCACAGTCCTCCCGCCAGCCACAGCCGCGCAAAGCGGTCCGTGTCCGCGTCCTCCAGGTCCATGCCGCGCGCGTACGCCAGCTCCATCTGGTTCTCTTGAGGGAGCAGGATGGTCACTGCGTCGCAGGCCACCAGCCCGACGATTTCCTCCGTGCCCGGCCCGAAGAAGGCGCGCGGGTGGGGCGCGGACGCCGCCTCCGAGGCCAGTCGGTTGAGCGCCGCCAGCGCCGTGTTCTGCGCGGACAGTCGGGAAATGGTGAGCGCCGCATCGAGCGCCGCGGACACCTGCGCGCCGAACAGCCGCACCGGCGCCATCTCCTCCTCGCGCAGCCACTCTCCCGCCACCGCCAGCATCGCGCGGGGACGGCCCTCCACGTCGATGCGCACGGCGATGGTGTGCGCCGGACCGGCCCGGTTCAGCGCGCTCCGAGCGCGGTCCGCCTGGGCGCCGTCGAGGAACCAGGCCGCCTCCTGTGACAAGTCATTCGAGTAGGCCGAGCCCTCCTTCCATGCCCGGAACAGCAGGGACGGCCAGCGGCCCACCACGTCCCGCACCCACCGTCCGCTCATCATCCGCGCGTCCGGAGGCACCAGCGCGACGGGGACGAAGGTCTGCCCCAGCCGCACGCCCTCACCTTCGGGTGACAGCCACGCGAAGGCGAGCCCCAGTTCCTCGAGCCCGGAGAACACCCGCCGCAGCACCTCGCCCTCGGTGCGCAGGGAGGGCAGCCCCGCGCCCAGCTCCGCCAGCCGCTGGAGCACGCTGCGCCGCAGGCCCCGCGACGTGACGTCGCGCACCAGCGCCACCCAGTCGGGCCCGCTGGGAATGATGGTCATCTCCACCTGTCGTTCTCCTGTTGCCGTGCGAAGCGCCGCCTCGTAGGTGCTGGACACCGATTCACCGCGCAGTCGGCGTGACTGCTGCTCCATCACTTCCGTCACGCTCGACTCCGTCAGGAGGAGCGTCGCCGGGCGACCCACGATGAGCTCACGCGGGTGCCCCACCAGCATGCCGAGTGCATCATTCACATACACGAAGCGACGCTCGCGGATGACGCAAACGCCAACGGACATCTCGTCGAAGGAGCCATAGGGAGCTCCGCCCCGGATGGATGGATTCACGGCACCCATGACTCTTCCACCGCATGCAAGGGTGGAGAAGTGGGGCTCCCGACACTTAGATGACCAGACCACAGACGCGGCCAACGACTCGCGGTTTTCCCTTACATCGCGAGACGCCCGTGTCATGTGTTGACGCGCGTCACGCGCGATGCGGGCGATGACAGGAAATGATGCGGGCGGGCCCGGAAACGAGGGCTCCGCCCACAAGTCAGTCCATGAACTCGCCAGGTCTCCCAGCGAGCAGGCGGCGACTCAGGCCGACGCGCCGGGTCCCTGCGCTGAGCCCCGGTGGTGGACCTTCTCGTACAGGCCGATGAGGTCCGCCTGGCCCACGATGTGGCCCTCCATCGCCTTCAACAAATCCCTGCGGGTAGGCCGGCCCAGGTTCGGCAGCACGACGTCCAGGGCGTACAGCTTGAAGAAGTACCGGTGCCGGCCGATGGGGGGCATGGGGCCCCCGTACGCCTGGTGGCCGAAGTCGTTGAGCCCCACCCGCGTCCCTGGGGGCAGCACGTCCACCTGGGCCCCCTCCGGCAGCCCCTGGGCGCCCGGGGGGATGTTGTAGAGGACCTGGTGGCAGAAGATGCGCTGGGGATGCTTGGGGTCCGGAGCATCCGGGTCCTCGACGATGAGCGCCAGGCTCTTCGTCCCGGCGGGTGGGTTCTCCCAGTGCAGGGGTGGGGCGGTGTCCTCTCCTTCGCCGGTGAAGGCGATGGGGATGAGGTCCCCGTCCTTGAAACGGGGGGACGTCAGCACGAGGGGCTTGGGCATGGAGTCCTCCGACAATCGGGATAGGAGCAAGCTGGCGACGCGCACACCCCGGCGCGGATGAGCGACGCCCCGGCCGCTGGGGCGCCTGTCTCTGATACACNTCT
>NZ_VIFM01000251.1 GCF_006636215.1 Myxococcus llanfairpwllgwyngyllgogerychwyrndrobwllllantysiliogogogochensis
AGTCGGGGGTGGTGGGCGGGCTCGTCGCACGGGTGTCTCCGTGCCGAAAGAGAAGGGGCGCCCCAACCCGCAGGAGCGCCCCTCGGCGACTTCACAACTTTCGTAATTTCGGCATCCGCTCAGCGCGGCGGCACGTTGAAGCCTTGCACCGCGTGCTCGGGGTGGGCCTCCTGGTGGTCGATGGCCTCGCTCGCCTTCGCCGGCCACATGCCGCAGCTGGCGCACCGGTAGACGCGGCCTCCGCCCGCGAGGACCTGGTCGGCTACGGCTGGCTGCACCAGGAGCAGGTCCAGCGCACCGGAGCGGTGGGCGCGAGGGATGCCGGCGAGGGCCATCTGCTCTGCCAGCCCCTCCACGCGCGCCCATGCCGCCCGGGAGACGTGAAGGCCGTCTATCCGGACGGTTGAGCCAGATGGGGCCTTCCGGCGCTCGGGACGCGTCTTGCTGCTGTCGTGCGGCACGGCGGGGCTTCTACCCCAGCTCGGCGTGCGATTGGCGGCTCTCCACCATCGCCAGCGCGTCCCGCGCCCCGAGTTCGGCGAGCGCCGCGGCCTCGGCCATCCGGTACTCGGCTTTCGCGCGGGCGTACCGAGTCCTCCACTCCGGACTGCCGTCCCGCGCCTCAACCACCGCCTGCATTTCCCTCTCCGCTGCTCCCAGACGCTGTGCGAGCGCCTCCCGCCGATACCAGTCGTTCATGGCTCGCGGGAGAGCACGGGGCATGCCGGGCGCTGTCAGGTTTCGGTGGTACCGGATGGGCATGTCCGCTCCCATCATTTCGACAGGTGGCCAGCCGCTCACGGAGGTGCGGCTGGTGCTGCCCTGGCCTCCCTCCGGAAACCGCTACTGGCGCAGTGACAGAGGTGAGTCGCCCCACGTCAGTCCGGAGGGGAAGCGTTACAAGGCACTCGTCGCTCAGCTCTGCATCGGGCAGCGAGCCCTCAAGGGGACGGTGGTGTTCAGCGCCACCCTGTACCCACCCACGTTGCAGTCGTGCGACCCGGGCAACCGGCTCAAGGTGCTGGAGGACTCGCTGGAGCTGGTGGCGTACCTCAACGACAACCAGGTGCGCCGGTACCGCGACGTCGCCTTTGCGGATGGCTCCTACGGCAAGAAGGGCGCCCGCGTAGAGCCCCACCTCACCGGGCAGGAGTGGGCGTCTCGCGAGGAGGTCGAGGCCGAGCGCCGCCAGCGCGCCGAGCGCGCAGCGAAGGCCAGGATGACGCGGAACCGGAACCGGGCGGCGAAGGCCAGGGTCGGTTTTCGGATGTCCCCATCGCTCCGTATGCCCACTCGGAGGGACGACGAATGAACGAGCGCACCGTGCCTACCCTCGCGCGGGAGTTCGTCCTCGAGGAGCTGCTCCACAAGCTCCGCGCCCTGCCAGTTGGGAGCGCGTCGGCCCTGCGTGCGGAGTCCCAACTCGCCGAGCTGGTGATGCCTGACATGGTCCGCGTGGCCCGCGTCGTTGCTCGCACCTGGAAGGTGCCCGCAGAGGACATGGTGCAGGAGGGGCTGGTAGCGGTGATGGCTCGCCAGCGCACGCACCCCTTCGAGCCGGGTCTGGCTGGTACCGGTCGGAGCGCCTTCCCTTCCTGGGCGATGCGCCTGGGCCGACAGGCCATGGAGCGCGCGGCGGCCACCTGGTCGAGCCCCGTTCACCTCACGGACCACGCGCGCAAGGCGGTGCGCAGAGCGAAGCGCTCGGCGGCTGCCGAAGGCGTGGCTGTTTCCTCGGTGCTGCGGCGCCAGGGCCTGGAGGCCGCCGCAACCTACGTGCTCGGCGAGGGTACGGTGACGGCACCGCTGTCCCTCGATGAGCTGCTCGCCTCTCGCGAGTCCACCGCCGACTCTCGGGACGCTGCGGTGGACCGTCGCGGTGGTGTCCGCGCCAGCGTGGAGCTGACGCTGTCCCTGGTGGACAACACAGCCGAGCGGCTGGCGACGGTGGCCCAGCGGGAGGCCGTCCTCTGGGCCCTGTACCGACTGCCGAGGCTTGAGCGCCAGGTGGTGCAGGCCTCCATGGGGTTGGGCCGGCCGGACGGCCAGGAGGCCTCGACGCGGACGTTGGCCGTCGAGCTGCGCTTGTCGCTGGCCCAGGTGGCTCGACTGCGCGAGCGCGGCCTGGCGCGGCTGCGTGACCACCTCAACGTCCAGGGGCTCGGGCCGGGAGAGTCTGCGGGCCCGCACACGGGCGCGGTGCGTCGCCGCGAGGTCGCCAGCGCGCGCAGCGTGCGGCGTCCGCGACAGGGACAGATGGCGTTCCTGTCGCTCGGCGAGGGGGCGTAGTGCCCATCATCGTCGCGGAGAAGGCGGGCACGTGCACAGCGGCTGGGTGTGGCGGGCGCATCCTCCGCGGCGAGCTGTGCTGGTTCGAGGCAACGACGGGCACGCGCCACCTTGAGCGCGCGTGCCGCGAAGCCAGTGCCGGGCGCCGCCCCAACCGCCGGGCCGGGCGGTGTCGGTGCGGTGCCCATGTTCCTCCGGGCGAGGGAGGCCTCACGCTGCGCGAGACGCGGCGTGCCGGCCGTCACCGCAAGCAGTGGACTGTGATTTGCGCGCGGTGCTCGTGACGGCCTGCCTCCGCTGTCGCGAGGCCCACTGGTAGAGGGTGCTCAGCCGCACGTAGGTCTCGGCATGCACCGCAAGTACGTCAGCACCGCGCCGGATGTACTCCTGTGCCCGTCGCCGGAGGCGCGCTGCCTCGTCCGGGTCCTCCCGCGCGAGCAGACGCAGGTCCACGCCTGGGTCGTTCTCTGCCGTCATCGCTGTGACCTCCCGTGGGCGGCTCGGCGACCCTTGCGACGGGACACCACGAAAGCGAAGAAGTCGCGCCACCAGCCGCTCCACTTGAGGACGGCGCGAAGTGCAACAACAGACAGCCACAAGCACAGGCCGAGGCAGACGAGGGTTCCCGTCATCACCACGGCCCACGCGACGACATGGAGCAGGCCCGGCATCATGAGAGCCTCCATGCCTGGGTGACGAGGGCACTGTTGAACGTGCGAAATCGACGCATCTGGCACCTCCACGAAGAAGCAGGGGGCCCGGTGAGTGCCGGGCCCCTGGGGTCGGCACTACGGAATCGGCACCGCTTCACGGGCGAGCAAGACGAAGACGACGGTTCCGACGAGCGCGACCTCTCCCGGCGTCCACTCGTCCTTCTTCAGCAGCGCGTCGAGCTGCTGCCGCCAGTTGGCTGGCAGGCGTTCGTCGTGCTTTCGGTTCAGACGGTCCTTCGCCGCCTGACCCGTGAGCAACATCATCTGCAGCGCCCGGTTCCCGGGCGGCGGCCCGTTCTTCCGGCACCAGAACTCCACGGCTCCGGCAAGCCACTTCGCCGCGCGGTCAAGCCTGACGACGTCGGGAGCCCCCTTCGGCAGCGTGTTTCGCCACGCGCCGATGACGGCCTCCGCAGCGACCATCATCATGCAATTCGAGTCATTGGCGTCGAGCTTCGCCCCCTCGGGGTAGCCCACCCGTCCGCCGTAGCGGTTGAAAATGTCTTGGACATGCGCCTTCGCCTTGTTGCGCGTTTGCGCCCACTCCGTCTCGGTGAGCCCGTGTGGAATTGGCTCAGCGCGGGCAGCGGTGAAACCCAGGACGAGCGCCAGCAGTACGACTCTCACGACCGATTTCATGACGACCTCGTTTGTTGCGTGGGGGACGACGGTGCTGCGGTGGACCCGATGCCGTGCGTGCGCACCGGGCAAAGGGCTCAGGACGTGCTCTCGTCGAGGGTGACGAGGGTGATGCCGGTGAGGCCGGTGAGGCCGGCGTGCTCGTCGAGGAGGGCGCGGTAGTTCTCCTCGACCCACGCGAGGAAGAACCTGTCGGGGCACTCCAGGACGAGCGTGCCTTCGTCGAGGTTGTTGGGCCGGGCGCGCTCCAGCCATTCCACCGCGTACTGCCGGCCCTCGCCCCGGATGGACGTGACGACGTGGCGCCACGCGCGCTCCGCTTCGGTGCCTTCCGGGATGCCCTCCTGGCACATGACGGCACCTGGCTCCTCCGGAGGCGGCACCACCTCGGGCTCCGGGTCCACGCTCCACGCGCCGGACAGGAGCTGCTCGGCCACCTCCTGCCCACCGGACGTCACCCCGCGCAGCACTCGGACCACGTTGGCGCGCGTGCGGGACTGCAATTCGCCGCGGCAAACCGGGGAGCGCGGGACGAGGGCGAACACCCGCCGCCACTCCTCCAAAGGCCGGGCCTCCAGCGCGGCCAGGGCGTCCTCGAGGAGCTGGCGCGACGTGCGCGTCCCCCAGGGCCAGAAGCCGTGGGCAGCGACGAGGGTGTTCCAGGCGTCCCTCAGCTCGCGGACCGGCTCCGGCAGGGTCGACGGGGTGCGGTGGTCCCGAGGCGCGTCACGCTGGACGTCACGCACGTCACGCGCGGCCACCGTGACGACTGCGAGCGCTCCCCTCCGGACAGAGGCAGAGGAGGAGGGGGAAGGGGGAGAAACCTGGAGTTGCGTCACGCTGGGCTGCGTGACGTCACGCAAGCCGTCACGCTGGCGCTTCACGGCCTGCCGAGCGGCGTTACCTGCCCGGATTCGTTCAGCTTTCTCGGCCTCCCCCGCCTTCTCCCCCTCCTGTGTCACGCTGGCCGTCACGCTCCGCTTGCGTGACGTCACGCTGGGCTGCGTGACGGGTGCTGCTGTCGGGGCGGGCACGGCGGTGCGGCCGGCGAACGCCATGGCGAGCGCCTGGCGCAGACCCTCGGCGACGCCGTCGGCGTAGGCGCGGGCTCGGCGCTCCTCAGCGAGCGCGGCGCGCAGCTCCTCGACCTGGGCACGGCAGTCCGCGTCAGGCGTGAGGGTGAGCATGGGTGACTCCGGAGTTGTCGGTCGAAGGTGAGAGGACAGCGGGGGCCAGCGTCGGCACCTGGGCGCAGCAGCTCGGCGGGACGGGTTGGTTGCGGCACCCGGCCCGGTACGGAGCGGCGTGCTCGCAGATGGGCCACGGGCCCACGTGGGCAGCGCGCACGGCGTCGCTGGCTGGCGTCGCCCCGTGGTAGGTGCGCAGGCCCGTCTCGGTGAACTCCTCGCCGCGCATTGGCTGGGAGCACACCGGGCAGGTGGTGACGTACAGGAGGCCCAGGCTCATGCTGCCCTCCGGCCCGCGACCTCGGCGCCGACGTTGGCGCGCACCACGGCCTCGGCGACGTCGGGACATACCGAGTTGCCGATGAGCCGCACCTTGGCCGCCTTAGAGGTAGCGGCGCTCAGGTCGTAGCCGTCGGCGTACCGGCCGAACTGCGCGCGGAGCAGTTCGTGGGGCTCCAACATACGGAGGCCGATGTCCACGATGGTGTGGTCGACTCCCGCCACGGTGACGAGCCCGAGTCGGTGCTTCGTGGTGATGGTCCGCATCGGCGTGTCGAGCCGCTGCCCCTCGCTGCCACCGCCGTAGTACGTCGTGAGGAAGGCGCGGACCTCGGCCACTCGGTTGTGGCCCAAGGGTGCGGTGCACAGTTCCACCCGCGCGAGGGCGTGGTGGTCCTGCGTGGTGATGGTGTCGACGGGCCTGTCCAGGCGGATGCCTGGTGAGGCATGCCCGCCGTAGCCCTTCGCGAGGAACGCGGCCACTAGTGCATGTCCTCGCCGCGAGGCCGTAACGGTCGAGAGCGGAGCGTCGATGGACTCGCTCCTGTCCTCCATGCCCCCGTGGTTGACCTTGACGATGAAGGGCGTCGGGGTCTCCAGGACGAACTTCCGAACCCCCTGGGCCACTCGCCACAACGTCTTCGGGACGAGCTGGCGTTTACGCCCGAAGATGGAGGGGACCGGTATGGTCCAGTCGAGGCACTCGGCAGCAGTGTGCAACGCCAGGAGGCCCGGTCCGTGCGTCGGCGTCGGCCACTGAATGGGCATGCCGTCGCGGCGCGCGACGATGAAGAGGCGCTTCCTTCGGGTCGGAGCCCCGAACCGGCTCGCGTCGAGAATCTTCCACTCCAGCCTGTAGCCGAGCAGCTCGAGCTGTCCGCGCCACAGCTCGAAGTCCTCGCCCGCTCGCTCCGGGATGGGCGTGTTGATGAGCTTGTCCCCGACCTGGAGAACGCGCCCGTCGGGCATGACGTGGCCGGCCTCGTAGAGCGGGCCCCAGTCGAGGAACTCCTCGACGTTCTCCATGCAGATGATTTCGGGCTCGACGTCTCGGGCGTACCGGACGATGACGTGCGCGAGCGAGCGCAGTTTCTTCTCGCGAGGCTTTCCACCCTTGGCCTTCGAGAAGTGGGTGCAGTCCGGGCTGGCCCAGAGAATCCAGACGCGAGTCCCCCGGCGCACCAGCCGAACCACCTTGCGCGGCGGCGTCGTCCAGACGTCCTCGGGCAGGCAGATGGTCCGCGTGTGGTTGGCCCGGTAGACGGCCATGGCCACGGGGTCGTGGTTCATCGCCACGTCCGGGTCACGACCTACGGCAGCCGCGAGCCCAGTGCTCGCGCCTCCGCCACCTGCGAAGAGGTCGATGATGATTCCCCTATCACTCACGGGCGGCGCCCCCGCCCGTAGATGGCCCACACCAATCGACGGGTGCCGTAGAGGAGGAAGACGCCGACCGCAGCGAGGCCGACAGCATGGCGTCCGTCCTCCTCGAAGTACGCGAGGACGAGGGCGACGACAGCGCACGTCGCTGTGATGCCAGTGATGACGAGGGCCTGGGTGCGCGGGCTGATGCGAGTGAGCTCACGCATGGCCCACCCCCGACGCGTGCGACAGCTCCTCAGCAGCCCACGCCTTGTATGCGCGCTCGGCCTGGGCGACGTCGCCAGCGGTCCCCACCCATCCGGCACCGCAGGAGGGGCACACGAGCGTGTCCGTCGGCGCGGCGCGGTGGTTCCAGTCCGCCAGCCGCGCTGGGATGCCACACCGAGCCTTGCAGCTCGGGCACGCGGGGCAGTCGTGCCAGGGCTTGGGCTCGGCGAAGTCGCCGCCGACGGGCAGCGTCGTGAACTCGCGACAGCCGCACTCCGTCTGCACCCCCCAGAACGGGACGAGGTACGTGCAGGGGCTGCCGTCGTTGTGCTCCTGGTAGACGTGCCCGCACTTCGAGCACGGCGCGTCGAGGTTGACGCTACCCATGGGTGCCTCCGGTAGTGGAGCGCCCGCCCGGAAGGACGCGGAGCGGCTGCGGCGCGATGCCGCGCGAACTGGTGCGCTGCTTGGGCGGGGCCTTCCGCGCGGAGCGGTGCGCGAGCAGGACCAGCGCGCCGCATCCCAGGTGGACCAGCCCGCCGAACACGTAGAGGGCGGCGCCGATGAACTCAGGCGACATGGGGCACCTCGGTTCGGCTCACGGGGTGCCGCGTGCTCAGAGTGCGGTGGACGCCGCGGCGCAGCTCGGCCTCCAGACGCCGCCGCTCACGCGTGAGGGCGAGGGACGCGTCCGACTCGGCCTCCTGTCGGGTGGGGGCGTGCGCCTCCACCTCGACGTCGGTCCCCCGGAGGGTGACGACGTGCCCGAGCGGGCCGGGGGCGCAGATGCTCGCGAAGGTGGTGGCGCTCATGCCTTCGCCGCCTTCGCCATGTTGACGAACTGGGTGCGGCCGTCCCGGATGCACACCAGGAGCGACTGGTGTTCCACGCTCAACCCGAGCATCTGGGCCCGCAGTTCGTCGGCGCTGCACGTCCAGTCGAGGGGCAGGTGCAGCAGCGCCGCAGCGGTGACGAGCGCGTGCGTGCCGTTGAGGGTGAGCGGCGCCATCAGCCGCCCCGACTGCTCGTGGGTGATGCTGTAGGCGGTGCCCTCCGTCACCTCAATCGCGGCGATGGCCAGCCCACCCCGACGGAACACGCAGGGGTTCGACTCAGGGCCCTCGGAGGTGCTGATGGTGATGGGACGGAGCCCCTGCTGAAACTTGAGGGCGCCGCTCATCGGGCACCGCCCTTCGAGGGTGCGTCCGGAATCCGGTCGTCGGCGCGCTCATGCTCCCGGCGCTTCTCGGCGGCACGCACAGCACCGTGGAGCACCATCCACGCGCCGGCGAACACCTCGGAGGGAATGAAGTCCTGCTCGCTGAACCGCTCCTGGAGCACCTCCATGGCCTCGGACACTGCGTCGAGCGCCCCGAGGTCGCGGTCCATGCGCCGGACGCGGCACGGCAGGCACCGCGCGAGCCCGAGGGTCCCGCAGACGCAGGGCTGGGTGTCCGCGAGCAACGCCTCCAGGACGTGCCGGTAGCACGGGAGCGGGCCGCCCAGGCTCGCGGCATCGCAGCCGACGCATCCAGGTGTCGGAGCAACCGTCGCGCGGAGGGCGGATGCCCGCTGCTCGGCCGGAGTCCAGGTCCTGGACGGGGCATCCGGGGCGTCGGCCGGAGGGTCAACGCGGCGCGGTGCAGCTCCACGTTTACACCACGTGGACACCACGCCAGCGCCGCTTGCGGCGACCTTCCTAGCCGGCCCGCCAAATTCCCCAGTAACTTCAGGGGGTTCTGCTATGACCCCGACAGGAATCGAACCTGTGGCCTGCGGTTTAGGAAACCGCCGCTCTATCCAACTGAGCTACGAGGTCGGACGGCTAAAGCTGCGGAACTACTTGTACTTTCTGATGAAGGGCCGCCACCTTCGGCGAGTCCTTCACCCCGGTACGTAAGCAGTACGTAACCGGCCAGCGCGTTATAGCAGGCGGCTGGAGGCGTGCAACGAGAGTGAGGCCCTGGCCGAGCTGCCACTCTCCGGGCGGCGCCCCTGACGCCTATCCGACAAAGGGGGAGGCAGCCGATGTGCTCTGCCCAGCGGGGACCAGGTTGCCCGCTTCCTCGCCCGAAGGCCGAGGGACGCAGCGGGCGCCACCACCGCCCTGCGCAATGGCAAGAGGCCCGCTGGGGGTGGAACCTCCGCGTGCGCCGCGTGAACCTTCCGGTGCTACCGCCCATGGTCCAAGCACATCGGCTGGTCAGTGAAGGGCCATGACCTCGATGAGTGAAGGAGGTCTTGTATGCGTCGTGCTGATGCACGAGGGCCTTCGATCTCCCCTCTGTGATGCCGCCTTGAAACAACTGTCCATCCCAGCGTGAGAGGTTTCTGCCCGAGGATGGCGGAAACGCATGCTGGAACACGAAGTTTCATGGAGGCCCATCAGAATCCTGAGCCGCCATTTTCTTGGGGCGGACGAGGCGCGGGTCTGAAGCCGGTGGCAGGTATGCAATGGTACGTGGATTGCTTGTTGGGGGCGGCTCTTCACGAGAATGGAGTCGTGCGGATGTTCTGGAAAAGAATGGTTGTCATTCTGGGAATCGGTGTCGGGGCGGTGGCTTGTGGTGATAGCGACAACGAGGGTGGAGGGGAGCCGTTGACGCCCGAGGAGTGTCTCGCAAAGGGAGGGAGTCCACTGGGAGATCCGGGAGATGGAAGCACCCACAGGGACGGGTGTCCTCTGGGGCAGCGGTTGCTCGGAGACCTCGTGTTCGGCGAAGAGGGAGGCATCTGCTGTAAGTAGTCGCCACCCAGATGTTCAGCCGCCCATTTCCCGTGGGGGGCGACTGCTCGGGGACCTGGATGGCCCAGGTCCCGACAGTGTCATGGCTCATTCTCGCGAGCCATGTCCGCCTGTCATTGCTGCCAATCCCTTCCCTTGGGCAGCTCTCTGGCCCGTGCCCTGGCACCGCTTCGTGTGTTTGGGATTCCATCGAAGCGCCCACGTCCGCGGTGACGCGATTGAGGGAGCCGAAGGCACCCATCACGAAGAATCGCTTGCTGTCGTGAATCCAAAAGGACCCTGGAGCCACGAGTTCAGGCTCGGGACCTTCGGAAGGGTTGCAAATGGGCTGCTGGATGCCTGCTCGACCGCTTCGGGCCCGAGAAAAGGGTCCTCGCTCGGGAACAAATTCGCCCCGGACCCTGTCGATATGTACGAACGTACACATGGAGGGTATCTTCTCCCTGAGCCAGGAGTCCCATGGCGACCCGACGAAACGACCCCGACCGACGCGACCGCATCATTGACGCCGCGCTCTCGGTCATCGCGGAGGGTGGGGTGGCGGGCACTTCGCACCGGCGCGTCGCGGACCGGGCCGGGGTGCCTCTCGGCTCGATGACCTACCACTTCACGAGCATGGACGAACTGCTGCGCGAGGCCTTCACCCGCTTCGCCGAGCGTGTCAGCGAGCGCTTCGCTGCGCGACTCTCGGCGGTCGCTTCTCGTGACGAGCTCGCCACGGCCATCGTCGACCTGGTTCACAAGGACCTCGTGGCCGGTCCCGACGACCTGGTGCTCACGCTCGAGCTCTACACCCTCGCGGCCCGGAAGCCCGCCTTCCGGAAGATCACCCACGACTGGATGCGCCGCAGCCGCGCGGTGCTCGAACAGCACGTCGACGCGCGAACCTCCCACAAGCTCGACGCCTTGATTGAAGGCCTGTTCATCCACGTCAGCCTCGACCCGACACCGCACGGCCGCGACGTCACTCGCGACGCCGTGCTCCAATTCCTCTCATCCTAGAGCCGCTGCCTCATGACCATCCCCCTCCGCCCCCCGGTGCTCCGCGAGCACCGAGCGGCCCGCGCCGCCGTCGCGGTGCTGTTCCTCACCAATGGCGCCATCTTCGCCAACCTGTTGCCGCGCTATCCGCAGATCAAATCCGACCTCGGGCTCAGCAATGCCCAGTACGGACTCGCCGTCGCGGCCTTCCCGTTCGGAGCCCTGGTGGCCGGACTGGCCGCCGGAGCGCTCATCCGTCGCTTCCGCTCGTCACGGGTCGCCGTGGCCGGGACGGTGCTCACGGGGCTGGGCGTATTGTGCGCTGGTGTCGCGCCCTCGTGGGTGGCGCTCGCGGTGACACTCTTTCTCGCTGGCAGCATGGATGCGATCACGGACGTGGCCCAGAACTCCCACGGTTTGCGGGTGCAGCGTCTCTATGGCAGGTCGATCCTCAATGGGTTCCACGCGGTCTGGAGCATTGGCGCCGTGCTGGGGGGACTCATGGGCGGGCTCGCCGCGGGGCTCAACGTGCCGCGTGGCGTCCACCTGGGTGTCTCGGCCCTGGTCTTCTCACTCGTGTCGTTGACCGCCCTGCGCTACTTGCTGCCCGGCCCCGAGCCCACTGCGTCCAATGTCTCATCCGAGGCCGCGTCGCAGCTGGAGAGTGACCCGGCACGCCGTGGAGCGCCGGGTCGACTGCGCCTGGGGCTGGTGGTCGCCGCGCTGGTCCTGATTGCCCTCGGCGGAGCGCTCGTCGAGGACGCGGGGTCGACCTGGGCGGCTGTCTATCTTTCCAGCACGCTCGGCGCGGGCGTCGCGGTCGCCTCGTTCGGCTACGTGGCGCTCGTGGGCTCGCAGTTCGTCGGGAGGCTGCTCGGCGACAGGTTCGTCGACAGGTTTGGACAGCGCGCGGTGGCTCGGGCAGGAGGCGCGCTCGCGGCGGTGGGCATGGGGGCGGCGCTGCTGTTCCCGTCGGTGCCCGCGACCATCGCCGGGTTCGCGCTCGCGGGCTTCGGAGTCTCGACGCTGGTGCCCGCCGCCATGCACGGTGCTGACGAGCTTCCCGGACTGCGACCTGGCACGGGCCTCACGCTCGTGAGCTGGTTGATGCGCCTGGGCTTCCTCTTGTCTCCTCCCGTGGTCGGCCTCGTCGCCGACGCCGTGGGACTTCGCGTGGGGCTGCTCGTGGTGCCGCTCGCTGGCGTGCTCGTGCTGACCTTGTCCGGAGTTCTGTCGGCCACCCGCCTCCCTGAGAAGCGGTCCGGCTGAGCGGACCGCACGGGGGGACGGAGCCACCATCCATCGCGGAACACTGCCGCAGGTTGCACGGGGCCTGTCCCCAGGGCCCTGGCTTCGGAGGGGCGCGCGCAAGTACAACCCGGGTTGTCAGGCGGGCACGTCGCTCGCCGCCCCTGGACCCATGCTCGCCAACCTCCACAACGCCGACATTCCCCAACCCGTGCTCGACGTCATCGCCCGGCTGCGAGAGCTGGGCCACGCCGTGTATCTGGTGGGCGGCTGCGTCCGGGACATGGTTCGCAAGGTTCACCCGAAGGACTTCGACGTGGCCACCAGCGCGCTCCCCGAGGAGGTCCAGCGCGCCTTCCGCAAGGTCATCCCCACGGGCATCCAGCACGGCACCGTCACCGTCGTGCAGGGCGGCACCCATGTCGAGGTGACGACGTTCCGCTCGGAAGGGGACTACCTCGACGGACGGCGGCCGAGCTCCGTCGCCTTCGAGCGCGACATCGTCAAGGACCTGTCCCGCCGCGACTTCACCATCAACGCGATGGCCTACAACCCGCTGGACCGCGACCTCGCGGACCCGTTCGGTGGCCAGACCGACCTCCAGGCCCAGCTCATCCGGTGCGTGGGTTCGGCCCTGGAGCGCTTCTCCGAGGATGGTCTGCGCCCCATGCGCGCGGTCCGCTTCGCCGCCGTGCTCGGCTTCGCGCTCGACCCGGACACCCGCGACGCCATTCCCGCGACCCTCGCCGTGTTCCGCAAGGTCGCCCTGGAGCGCGTGCGCGAGGAGCTGACCAAGTTGCTGCTCTCTCCGCGCGCGGAAGGGGGGCTGCTGCTGCTCGCGGAGACGGGGCTGCTGGACGTGTTCCTCCCCGAAGTGGCCCGAGCCACCCCGGAAGCCGCCCGGCTCGCGCGCGCCGCGGTGCAGGCCGCGCCGACCGACATCGAGATTCGCGTGGCCGTGCTGCTCGCGGACCTCGTCGACCGCGCCCAGGCTCGTGACATCGGCCTGCGGCTCAAGTTCCCCAACAAGGTCGCCGACCTGGTGGCCCTGCTCGTGGAGACCGCGAAGCTGGAAGAGCGCTTCTCGGATGCCGACCCAGCGCTGCGCCGACTCCTGGCTCGTGTGGGGCTTCCCCAGCTTCCGCAACTCCTCGCGGTGGCCCGGGCCCGCGTCCAGGTCCGCGCCCCGGAGCGTCTGTCAGACCTGGAGCGCCTGTGCGCGCGGCTGGAGGCCCTGGCCGCCGCGAAGCCGCCCCTGGTGCCCAAGGACCTGGCACTCACCGGGGGCGATATCATGGCCACGCTCGCCGTCGGCCCGTCGCCCATCGTCGGCGAGGCGACACGCTTCCTCATGGACTCGGTGCTCGACGAGCCCGCCCTGAACACCGCCGAGGGCCTCAAGCAGCGGCTCCAGGCCTGGCAGTCGGCTCGCACGGGGGCCTGAGCCCGGCCGGTGGGCGGCCCTCCCACCGGGCTCCGGGGTCGGGTTTGGGGGGGTCCCCCCGTCCTCCCGCGTGCGCCCGGACGCTGGGGCGTGTAGGAAGGGGCACCATGCGAGTCGTCGTTGCGATGAGCGGCGGGGTGGATTCCTCGGCCGCTGCCGCCCTGCTCAAGGAACAGGGCCACGAGGTCATTGGCATCACCCTGCGCGTCTGGTCCTACGAGGGCAAGGCGAAGTGTGGGAGTTGCTGCAGTCCGGACGACATCGATGACGCACGCGCCGTCGCCCAGACGCTCGGGATTCCGTTCTACGTCGCCAACGCGGAGGAGATCTTCCAGGACCGCGTCGTCAATCCCTTCGTCCAGTCCTACCTCGGCGGGCGCACGCCCATCCCGTGCGTGGCCTGCAACCGCGACGTGAAGTTCAACTTCCTCCTCAAGCGCGCCCGAGCGCTCGGAGCGAGGCTTGCGACCGGCCACTACGCGCGCGTGGAGGAGACCGACGGCCGCTACGTCCTGCGCCGCGCCGTCGACGCCGCGAAGGACCAGAGCTACTTCCTCTTCACGCTCGGCCAGGACGAGCTGCGCGACATCGTCTTCCCCGTGGGCGACATGACGAAGGCGGAGGTCCGCGCCGTCGCCGAGCGCCACGGCCTGACCACCAGCCACAAGCCGGAGAGCATGGAGATCTGCTTCGTGCCGGACGGTGACTACGCGGGCTTCGTGGAGAAGGTCGCAGGCCCCCAGCCCTCGGGTGAGATTGTCGATGGGGACGGCCAGGTGCTCGGCACCCACCAGGGCATCCACCGCTACACGGTGGGGCAGCGCAAGGGGCTCAACCTGGGTGGCGGACAGGTGCGCTACGTCCAGCGGCTGGAGCCGGAGACCCACCGCGTGGTGGTGGGCAGCGCCGAGGAGACGGGGCGTGATCGCTTCGGGCTGCTCCAGCCCCACTGGGTGGATGCGCCACCGTCCCCGGAGACGCCCGTGGAGGTCCGCATCCGGCACCGCCACGCGGGGGCCGCGGGACGTGTGGAAATCTCGCCCCATGGTCTCGTTTCGGTGAAGTTGGATGCCCCCGCGCGAGCCGTCACCCCAGGACAGGCCGCGGTGGTCTACGCTCAGGACAAGGTGCTGGGTGGTGGTTGGATCGTCTGAGCTCGAGTCGTCTTGAGGAGGAAGCGGGACATGGCGCAGCGCCTCATGGGATGTCTGCTCGTGGCCGCGACCGCGAGCCTGGTCACCGCCTGTAAGGAGCGCTCGGACAAGCCCATCGCCGGGTTGCTCGCGGCGGGGGCCCCGGTGCTGCGTACGCAGGGCAAGGAGCAGCGCACCGTCGCCGTCGGTGCCCAGCTCACGGGGGACGCGCTGCTCACGGCCACCGGTCCCGCCGTGCTCGAGTACTTCGGCGGAGGCCTGCGCTTCCTCGAGAAGGGCGACACGCTGGAGATTGGCGACGCGGACGAGGCGAAGCTCCACGGCTCCAACCTCCCGGCGCACCGGTGGGTGGAGGGCAGCGTGCAGGAGGCGCCTCGCGCGCTGCGCATCGTCGCCGCCCGCTACACCAACGTGCAGGTGACACCCAAGAGCGCGCACGAGGACGCGTACACCTCCACGCAGTACTTCGTCGCCTTCTTCACGCCCAACGGCTTGCAGCGGCTGGGCTCGGACACCGATCACGAAGGGCCGCACACGCCGCTGCCCGCGCCGCCGTTCCGTCCGAAGGTCCCCTTCATCCATGCGGGAGACCTGGGGGAAGGTGGGCTGGTGGCGGTGGTGGATGATGGCTTCGCAGTGGCGGAGACGGATGACCTGGCCACCGCCGTGCTCCTGGAGGGGCGCGAGGTGCCCCTGGGCCGCACCGTCCGCCTGCTCGTTCCTGATGGGGCGGAAGTCACCTTGAGGGCGAAGGACGGCTCCGAGGTCGAGGTCGAAGGCCCCGCCGACCTGCGCCTGCGCTGAGGCGTGGGACAGGGTGGTTTGTCCTCGCGGGTGCGCCTTCTGTAGAGTCCACCGTCCCTCGCGGAGGTGTGCCATGACGAGGAGTGAGCTCATCGAGCGCATCGCGGCGCGTGCACCCCACGTCCCGCGGCGCGAGTTGGAAGCCATCGTCCATGCCGTCTTCGACTGCATGGCGGAGGCCCTCGTGGCGGGAAAGCGCATCGAGCTGCGAGGCTTTGGCGTCTTCTCCCTTCGCACGCGCCGCGCCCGTACGGGACGCAATCCGAAGACGGGGCAGAGTGTCGCCGTGCCGGAGCGCCGCACGCTCAGCTTCGCCGCCGGCAAGGAGCTGCGCGCGCGGCTCAATGCACCCGCGCCCAGGCAGGAGCCCGTGGGCTCCGTGCTGCCCTCGGTGGCGCTCGCCACCGCGGTGTTGCCGGTGACGTCCGTGGCGCGGTGACGGCGCGGCCACGACGCCGCTTCCGTGAATTTGACCGGGTGGGGGGTGGGGCGTACTTTGCCTCGACGCCGACGCTACAGGCCGCAACACGGACTCGTGTGGCCCGCTCTGTCCGCGCGCGAGGATCCCTGAGTCATGCGAGACGCCCACCGGATGAAGGAGAAGTTCGACGTCTCTCTCGACAACCGGCAGATTGTGAGCCTGTTGATCGCCGGCATCGTCGTGCTCGGCGCCGTCTTCGTGTTGGGCGTCGTCGTGGGGAAGAAGCTCGCCGGTGACGTGCAGACGGCCAGCGCTCCCGACCTGCTCTCCGCGCTGGATGCCAATGCCCAGGCGCTCCAGGCCGTGCAGCACAAGGACTCCGCGCTCACCTTCCAGGACGAGCTGACGCGCAAGGCCAGCGCCGAGCCCGTCGCCGCCGCTCCCAAGCCCGCCGCTCCCAAGCCCGCCGCGCCCGTGGAGAAG
>NZ_VIFM01000252.1 GCF_006636215.1 Myxococcus llanfairpwllgwyngyllgogerychwyrndrobwllllantysiliogogogochensis
CCGCAGCACCCCGTCCCCGGCCCCTTCAACACCAGTCGCTCGGATTCCAGACTCAGCGTCCAAGTGCCTCCAGGTTGAAAAGTAGACAGTGTCCAATCCTTCGCGGACTTCTTCCGCACGGACAGGGTGCAGTCACATTCACCCATGCCCTGCCCTTGTGGAAAAGTTGATGTGTATTGGACGAGTGTCTGGTTGTCGCCCTCGAGCACCGCGAGGGTGCCGCCCTCTCTGGCATAGACGCCGGTGAGGGACTGTTGATGCGCGGCGGCAAGAGTGGCCCACAGACACAATGACGCGCCTGCCACGAGCCCATAACGCAGTGCATTCATTCGCGACTCCTTGTTCGAGTTCCGCGGGGAATGTCGCCTGTCCTAGCTCTGGCGCACCCAGGAAGTCAGTCAATTCCGTGGGGGGTCGAGGCAACTCTAATTCTCAGCGCTCGACAATCCTGACATCTGTTGTTCCCACACCCCCATCGTTTCCAATCGCGGAGCGCCCATGTCCCCCCGCATTGAAGGTCGTCAGCAGACGTACTCGCCCACTTCGACGCAGGCCTCGGGCCTGCCGCAGGGCCGTGACGCGCAGTTGAACCTGCAGCAGCTCTGGCCGTACATCGAGAAGTACGCGCAGAAGTACGGCGCGGACCCGAAAGTCCTCGCGGGCATCGTCGCGCAGGAGTCGTCGTTCAAGAACCACGGCGTGCACCAGGACGGCACGGGCCACGGGCTCATCGGCCTGGACGACAACGGCCTGCTGCCCTCGTTCGAGAAGTGGTCCGGCATGCAGGTGGGCCGCGGGGCGAACGCGCAGACGATTCCGCCCGAGAAGCAGATGGAGTTCCTCGCGAAGACGATTGGCGATCTGACCAAGAAGCACGGCAGCAGCCTGGCCGCCGCGCGCGAGTGGCACCGGGGCGCTGGCAACATGAACGACGCCCGGGGCCAGGACTACCAGAACAAGATCCAGAACCACATGAACAGCCTGTTCCCCGGCGGCAAGACGCCGAGCGGGACGACGGCCAACGTGCCCGACAGCACGGTGACGGGCGGCAACACCAACAACAACACGCCGGGCGCCAAGCCGGGTGTGGCGGCGAACCAGGCGGACCCGCGCAAGCCGGTGGGTGAGTCGGACTATCAAATCAAGAAGGGTGACACGCTCTGGGGCATCGCCTCGAAGCTCAAGGGCCAGGGCATGGAGGGCTCGCACTGGGATGTCATCAACCAGATTCGCGAGATGAACCCGAAGATCACCGACCCGAACCTCATCCTCGCGGGTGACTCGCTCAAGCTGCCGGGGGTCGCGGGCAAGGACCAGAGCACCTTCACGCCGGGCACGAACAAGCCGGGGCCGGTGGACCTCAACCCGAAGCCCACGGGCCCGCAGGCCACGGACGGCGCCGCCCCTGTCACGGGTGACGGCCGCGTGGACCCGAGCAAGGTTCCGCAGATCAGCCAGTACAACCCGGCGGGCAAGAACGGCTCGTACACGAACGGCCCGGCGAACTGCGGCCCCACGTCGATGGCGCAGATCGCCCGCGCCAACGGCTACGGCAAGGACATGACGGACGCGCAGCTCATCAACCACCTGGGCAAGATTGGCGGCACGTCGTCCAACGGCACGGGCGTCAACGGCATCTCCGCGATGGCGAAGGCGATGGGCAAGGAGTCGGTGATGAAGGGCCCCGGCGCCAACGTGGAGTGGATCACCGAGCAGCTCAAGGCGGGCAAGCTGGTGGTGGCCAACGGCGACTACCACGCCATGCCTCCGCACCAGAACGAGGGCCGCACGTCCGGCCACTACGTCACGGTGGCGGGCATGGATTCCAAGGGCAACTTCATCGTCCGGGACCCGGCCGATGCGAACGTGAAGACGATCACCCCGGAGCAGATGAAGCACTTCCTGAGCTCCAACCCCAACGGCGGCTACCAGATGGCCATCGGCTGATGCGGATGGAGTGAAGTAGGCTTGCGCGGACCGGCACTCCCTGGGTGTCGGTCCGTTGCGTTTCCACACCCCGAGGTCCCGCGATGACGCAGAGCAAACCGACGCACACCTGTCTCTCCTGCAAGAAGACCGAGGGGGGCGAGGTGATTGGCTCCAACTACATTTCCACGGGCGAGAACGGGATGATCGTCCGCTTCTGGATGTGTGACGCGTGCGCCCTGACGATGGGACCCGACCAGGGCCCCATCGACATGGACGAGCCCGCCGGGGCCGCGCAGCAGGGCTGAGACGCGCCCTCGCGCGGGGCGAGGAGCCGCGCGAGGGCCCGTATCGGAGGGTGGCCAGGAGCCCACGACGGGGTGGAGCACGGGCAGCGGGCGGGGTATGGAATACGGCGTCCCCGCCCCCGTCGGAGAAGTCATGAACAAGCTCCTTGGCCCTGTGTCCTTCGTCCTCGCCTCGGCCGCGCTCGCGGTGGCCCTCTGGGCCCCGGGGCGTACCGAGGCTCCCTCCGCCTCCGAGCGGCCCGAGCCTGTCGCCGCCCTGCCCGCCAGCCAGGAAGGCCTGGAGCGACGCATCCAGGCGCTGGAGGACACCACGCTGAGCCTGTCCCGGCGCCTGATGGAGCTGGAGCGGCGGCCGGCGGTGGCCGGGACGGACGGGGGTGGCGCCGCGGCGCCCGCGCTGACGGCCGAGCTGGATCAGCTCCGCGCGGAGGTGCGGGGGCTGATGACTGGGGAGACCCTGAGCACGGAGGGTGGCCGCGAGGCGCTGAAGGACGCGATGCGTTCGGTGCAGGAGGAGATGCGCACCGAGCAGTTCCGCTCGCGGCAGGAGGAGTGGATGCAGGCGCAGGTCCGCTCGACGGCTCAGCGCACGGAGCGAATCAAGCGGCTCGTGTCCGAGGCGAAGCTGAACTACTCCCAGGAGCAGGAGCTGACGCGCCGGTTGGAGGCCGAGGAGACCACGCGCAACACCCTGTTCGAGGAGGTGCGCACCGGCACGAAGAATCCGCGTGAGATTCGTCAGGCACTGCGGACGCAGCGTGAGGAGACGGACCAGGCGATGACAGCCCTGCTCGATGAGGGCCAGCGGGCCAAGTACGACGTCATGCGGCGCGAGGAGCAGATGAACTCCCGCCCCCGTGGCAATCGCGAGGGTCGGTCTCAGGACCCGTAGTCTGGGATTGGGAGGAGCTGTCCTGACAGGGCATGGCTGGCATCACACCCAGACAGGAAGAGCAGCCCTCGAAGTCATCCACACGAGCCTTGTCGCGCCCGGAAGAACGCCCCCGCGGAGGGAAAAGCTCGACCCCGTCGAGAGGTGGATTCGAGCCTTTCGCCCAGCTTCAACGCTCGACTACTCCTTGTACGAGGGAGGAACCGGGCGCGGGTCGCACGCAATGCCTGGGCACCGCTTGTTCTCCGAGCAGCTCCCATCGCAGCACTGGTACTGACGCGGCGGGCACACGGGGGCCCCAGCATCCTCCTCCAACCGCGGCGGCTCGGAGCGGACGTTCGCCTCACTCGATGCGTCTGGAGTTGGCGGCGCGGACGCATCGCGCTTCAGCTCATCCCCGGGCCCCCTGCATCCCAGTCCGACCAGCAACACCCCCGCCACCATCCACCGCGACCACTGATTCGACTTCACGAACATCGGCATCCTCCGTGAGGCTGCGGCCACTCCGCCCATGACGCGGCGGCCCTCTCAAAAACAAGGGGCGGCCCCGGAAACCTCCCGGGACCGCCCCTCACATTTTCCATTCCGACCTCATGCAGAGGTCGGACGAAGCACTAGCTCCTGCGACGACGGCGCAGCGCGAGCGCCAGCATGGCCAGGGCCGGCACCAGCGCACTGGTGGCACTGCCACCCGCCGCGCTGCAACCACCCTCGTCCGCCAGGTTCCGCACCGTCACCGCCACTTCGGCGGGCTCGCTCGAGCTCAGGTCATCCTTCGCCCGGACGCGGAAGAGCAGCACCGTGGTCTCCGACACCTCGGGGGCGACGAAGAACGCCTCCGCGGTATCCGACTTCTCGAGCTGCACGGACGGACCCGCGACCTGCGTCCACTGCCACGTGATGTCATTGCCATCGGCGTCCTCGGCCGTGGCGCGCATCTTCACGCCCGAGCCTTCGTGCACCGTGTAGCTGCTCATCGTGGTAACCACCGGCGCGTGGTTGTCGCGCGTGACGGTGATGGTCACGATGCTCGCCGCGCTGGCCTGTCCATTGGCCGTCGCCACGAGGCTGAAGCGCAGAACGATGGACGCCCCCGTCACTTCCGGAGCGGTGAAGCGCGGGGAGCCGGTGTCCGCCCCCGTGAGCTCCACCGTCGGACCCTCGGTCTGGGTCCAGGCGAAGGTGATGTCCTCGCCGTCCTCATCCACTGCGCCGCCCAACAGCGTCACCGTGGAGCCCGAGCCAACCTGCCGGTCCCCACCGGCGTCCGCCACCGGAGCACGGTCCAGCTGGCGAACGGTGATGGTGATCTCCGCCTCGCTATCGGCGATGCCGTCCGTTGCGATCAGGCTGAACGTGAAGGCGGTGTCCGCCGTCACTTCCGGCACAGCGAACGTCGGAGTGGCGCTGGTCTCGTCATCCAACGCCACCGCCGGACCCGCGGTCTGGGTCCACGAGAAGCTCAGCTCCTCGCCGTCCGCATCCGTCGAACCGGACGCATCGAGCGTGACGCTGCCCGAACGCTCATCCACCGTCGTGGGGCCGCCATCCTTCACGCGAGCCACGGCGACAGGGGGGTTGTTCACGTTGGCGACGAGGACCTGGACCACCTTGGGCTGGCTGGAGTCCGTGCCATCGCTCACCACGAGCTGGAACGTGAAGATGGTGTTCGCCGGAACCAGCGTGCTGAAGGTCGGCGTGGCCGTGTTCGCGCCGTTGAGCGTCACGGGCGGACCGCCAATCTGGGTCCACGCGTACGTCAGCGTGCTCTGCGCGGAGGCATCAGGATCGACGCTCCCCGTGCCGTTGAGGGTGATGACCCGAGGGGTCACCACACCACCAGCGCCCACGACGACCTCCGTCACCGTCTGGGACAGGCCCGCCTCGGCCACCGGCGCCACGTTGCAAGTCGGAGCCGTGCCCGTGCCGGTGAAGGTCTCCGCGACCAGCGAGTAGAACGGCGTCGTGTTGGTGATACCCGTGAGGCTGATGTTGGCGATATCCCAGCCATACGCGCCCACGCCACCGTCGGACGCGTGACGGAAGCGCACGCGCACCTGATGACCCGCGAGGCCCTGCCCGAAGTTGGCCGTATACCGGGCGAACGACGGGTAACCCGCGCTCAGTTGAGCGAACCCCGGCCAGCCGCCCAGGTACGGATTCCCCTCGTCGATCAACGCGATGTTGGGATTCGCCGGGATGGGAGGCGTGAGGTAGAGGTACCAGTTCTCCCACGGCCCCTCGTCGACGGACAACTCGATGGCACCACCATCGAAGTGGACCCAGGCCCCGCTCAGGTACGCCGACTCGAAGCTGAAGCGGTGGAAGAACGTCAGCGTGAAGTTCTGATTCGCCGCGACATTGAACAGCGGCGAGGTCAGCCGCTTGTCGAGCGAGGTCGCCTCGTTGGAGGTGTGCCAGTACCCGGTCGTGGCGTAGCCGTTGTCCCACATCGGACGGTAGTTGAAGGTCGAGGCCACCCACGGGGTGTTCTGCGCCTCGACGTAGTCCGTGTCCGACGTATTGGGCTTCTCGTCGTAGTTGACCTGGCTGCGGAACGCACGAAGGGTCGTGCCGTTCAGCAGGTTGTGCGGGAACGTCACGTCCACGCCCAGGAGCGCGAGCGCACCCGAAGCCTGCGCGGGAGCCGCCGTCAGGGCGACAGCCACGCTCGCCGTCGCCGTCGCACCGCGAGCGATGTTGCCAAACGAGAGCGAGCTGCCGCTCGAGAAGGCGCCCACGACGCCCGGGCTCGAGCCGTTGAACGCCGCGGTGGCCGTCACCGCGCTCAGGTTCCCGGCGCCCGCGTTGCGCACCGTCACCTTGAGCAGGCCCGTCTCGCCGGCGTCCAGCACGCCGTCCTTGTCGCAGCCGACGCTCGAGTCATCCAGGGTGATGCTCACCACCTCGAGGGCATCGCCCGTCTGGTAGCTCTCCACGACACCGATGTGGTCCGCGCTGTTGCGGTCCGCGACGCGAGCACCGAAGCCGGCACCCCGCTTGGCGAAGGCGCTGACGAAGCGCTGGTAGTCGGCGGGATCGCTGGCGGCGGCGACAGACAGCAGCGCATCACGCCCCTCCAGGAAGGTGGGGCTGACCGGCGTGGCCTTGTAGGCGGCGACCAGATAACGCTTCATCCGGTCCTGCGCTTCCTGGAACGGATGGGCGTTCAGCAGGCTCGCGTAGCACTCCCACAACATCGAGGCCCAGACCTCGCCCGAGTTGTGGACCTCCGCGTTGTTCCCGCCCCCGTTGGTCGGGTGGGTGGTCGGAATGGCCGTGCCATCCGCCATGTGGCGGAGCGTCAGGCCGTTCTTGGCCATGTTCGTGCTGTACGGAACGCGGCGGATGCCGAAGTAGTAGCCCTGGTTGCGACCACCGCTCTGGGTGTAGCCGGCCATGCCGTAGGTGCCCTGCCACTGGTTGTTGCCGGTCCGGTTCACGTCCTCGGCGCGCACCGACAACAGCATGGCGTGGAAGTCACCCCAGCCCTCGCCCATGGAGCCGCCCTGGTTGTTCGTCAGACCCGAGCCGTTACCGACGAGGCGGTTGGAGATGTAGTGCCCCCACTCGTGCGCGACGATCTCGTTGTCGAGCGTGCCATCGCGGTCGAGGTCCGCGTTGCGGCGGAGGCGGCCCTTGACAGGCGCCGTGGCCAGCGCCGTCCGCCAGGCGTCACCGTCCGGCTTGGTCACCAACAGCGAAGGGATGGTGATGGCGCGGTCGACAGCGGCGACACCACTGGCGCCCATGGGCCCCAGAGCGCCCGCGGCGCTGTTGGTGATGAAGACGCCGATGGCGCCCGCGCGCTGGGCGTTGAGGACCTTGTAGGCGAAGGAGCAGGTGCCGCGCTCGATGAGCGCGATCTTGCCGGTGAACGGCGTCGTGCCACCGTACGGGTCGGCGCCGTTGATATCCGCGCAGCCGATCCGGTAGGCCAGCGTCGTCGCCTCGTCCGGCCCCGTGGGAGGCAGCGCGAAATCACCCTCGAGGTTGAAGACCGTCGGCCCGAAGGACGCGGTGTACGAGAGGTAGCCGCGCGCCAGGGGCGCCGGCTCGCTCACCGAGAGTTCCGCCACACCGTCGAAGACGTACTGCTGCATGCGAGGACGGGCGCCGTCGGCCGGAGTCGCCATGTTGGCGTTGTTACGGCCGCCGGAGTCCTGCGCCTCCACGCGAAGGCTGTCGTTCTCCAGGCCACCCCGCCCGAAGTTGCTCAACTGGGCGTTGCCGGAGGCCTCGTCGAAGCCCGCGTCGTAGAACCAGTCGTGCAGGAAGTTGGTGATGTAGAACAGGTTCACCACGGCGGCCAGACGCTGCGTCTGGTTCGCGGCGGGCGACTTCGTCAGATCGAACGTGTAGTCGAACCCGCGCCCTGCCACGTCGCTCAGCGGCGCACGCAGGTCGAAGCCCGGCTGGAAGCCGTCGCCACCACCGAGGTCCGCGTACGCATCGACGTTGTTACCCGTCGTCACCGTCGCGTTCGCCGGCAGCCACGGGTCATTGCGGCTGAACGGGAAGTTCTGCAGCGTCACCAGGTTGGCCGGGATGTTCAGGGGCGCCTGATAGCCATCCGGGGTGCCCGTGGGGTGCGGCGTGGCCTCGGTGCCCTGGGGACCGTCGTAGGGCAGCTTGCTCGCCGGGTCCGCCCACACGCGGTAACTGAACTGCTCCGACACGGTCAGGTTGTGCTTGAGCAGCAGCGAACCGTCGCGCGCGTCGATGACGTAGGCGGTGTAGGAGGCGTCCGGGTTGCTCTCCGGGCCCGCGTTGACTTCCACGTAGTACGCCGGCACCAGGCCGTCGGGCATCGGGAAGAGGACCTTCTTCGAGCGCGGCGCCTCACCAAAGCCGTGCGTCGACAACTGGCGGGAGTCCACCGTGTAGTGGCTGTAGTCACCCTTCGCGCCCGCGGGCACCAGCGCCCGGGCGTCGAGCTGAGCGCCCGTCAGGTCCTGGAACGCGCGGGAGATGGCCTGCGGCGCCGAGACGCGGAAGGCCGACGCCTGGGCGTTCTTCTCGTCGTCCTGCTGACGCGGCTGCAGGTAGCCGGAGATGGCCACCAGCTGCTGGCTGGCGTCCATGACGACCTTGACCTCGTTGCGGAACACCTCGATGCCATTGACCCGGCGGCCATAGGTCGCGACCACCGCGCCCTCGCCCCCCTTGGGCATGTGCACCTGGCGCAGCTCCGCGCTGTTCACCTCGGAGGCGTTCAGGCGGTACAGGTCCGCCACGCTCCGCAGGTGCTCGCGCGCCGCGGTGTTCGCGCTGGCCTGCGTCAGCGGGCGCGAGGCCTTCGCCTGGGGACCCGCGCTCAGGGAGCGCTCACTGAAAACGAAGGTCGGTACGCCGAGACGACCTTCCACGCTGTTGATGCGCAGTCCGCGCTGGGACGCCGACGCGGCGGACTGAGGCAGGGAGCGATCCGCCGGCGTGAGGAGGAAGGCATCAACCGCGGCCTGCCTCGCATGAGCCTGCGGGGACCACATCAGCACGGCGAGCACGGCGCTCACCGTGCCCATCCAAAGACGCTTCATGAACGACGACCTCTTTCGGGTGGTGTTGAGGGCCCCACGCCGTCGGACGCCTGCTCGGCCAGGGCGTCCAGAGGTTAAGGATTATTTTGTTATCAACACAATAGCCCCCCCTTAACTCACCCGCCGTTCCCGCCAGCAAATCAAGAATAAACTTCTTTGCTTGCTGAAAATACGGAGAAGGCGTGCTTGCGGGAGGCAGTTGCGCGAGGGGGAAAGGCGTGCTTCAGCCGAACGGAGGGCGGGCGTTGTGGGAGATGACGAGGACCTCGTCCGGCCGGGCCTCCGCGCGCGCGTAAGTGAGGAGCGCGGCGAGGCCATCCGAGTGCTTGGGTCCGGCGGTCTCCAGCACCACTTCCTCCCGGTGGGGGTGGAAGAGGTCGGCCTCGCCCAGGTTCTGCTCCATCCACCGCCGCCAGCCCGGCAGCGGGGCGCCCAGTGAGGGCTGCAGCCCCACCACGTCGTAGCCCTCCGGCGTGAAGGCCCGGTGCAGCCCCACCACCGTGGCGCCCGTGCCGAAGCCGCTCACCACCAGCCGCACGGAGGGATACGCCTCGCGCACGAAGTCGCGCAGCTCCGAGGCCCAGCCCTCCACGCAGCCCACGAGCGCGCCATTGGAGAGCTGGCGCGGCCAGCACCAGCCCTGCCGCTCGTAGCCCAGGGCCACCTCCCAGGCCTCGGAGAGCCGCCGCACGGTGCGCACCTCGCCACCGAACCCCTGCCCTCGCAGGTAGGCGGCGCCCGCCGTATCCGTGAGCGCGAGCACCGGCAGCCCGCGCTCCTTGCCCAGCGCGTCCAGCGCGAGCGAGGACGAGGAACCCGACAACTCCACCAGCCCGCAGGCTCCCTCGGGCATCGACTCCAGGTAGCGCGAAAACGTCAGGTACTTGAGCCCCCCGGAGGGAAGCTCTCCTCCCCAGAGCACCACCGGCCCAGCGGGGGACAGCCGTGACAGGGGAAAGTGCATGGGCGGACCTCCCTCAGTTGAGGCCCGCGTGGACACCCGGGCCCACGGCTGAACCTCGGCACCCTCTTGCCCCGGCGGCCAGTCCCCCCCTTCTCCCGCTGTCTTCCCGTGGACCGCGAGGCTGCCCGTCCGCTGACCTGGGACACTCGTCAGCCCCCGGGGGCGATGCGAAAGGTCTCCTGGGGCACCCTCCTGTGCGATAGTCACAATCAGCGAATCGCATGTTGCGCAGGCTCCTTCCCACGCTCGTGGCCCTGGGTTGTGGGCTCCTCGCCCTCGGTTGGGGGCTGGTGAGCCTTCAACGCATCTTCACGCGCGAGCGCGAGGACGCGCACGAGCAGGTCCGCTCCCGCCGCGACGCCCTGGCGCACGCCGCCACGGAGACCCTGCGACAAATCCTGGCCCGCCAGCTCGAGGAGCAGATCGCCGCCATCCACGCCGCCGTGGACAACCCGCTGGCTCCGGGCGAGGGCTTCTACCTCCAGTTCCGCGGCCACCAGTTCCTGCCGCGCCTCATCCACCCCCTGCCGGGCCAGGACATGCCCGCGCGCGCTCTCTACGAGATGCTCTCGGACCACGTCCGGGGTGGCGCCGCCCTGGGAGGCACCTGGGAGCCCCGGCTTACGCGACTGCGCGCGGCCGAGGCCGCCCTCCTCGCGGGCCAGACCTCGCGCGCCACGGCGCTGGTGGAGGAGTTCCTGCGGCACCACACCCGCCAGACGCTGCCCGTCGAGCAGGAGCTGCCCTTCCTGTTGCTCGCGGTGGAGCACCTGCAGCGCGGCCCCGCCACCACGCCGCTCATCCGGGCCCTGCTGCGCGAGGGACTTCCGGAGGAGTTCGGCGGCATCAGCCGGGGCGCGGGGCTGCAACGCGACTTGCTGCGCGAGCGCTCCCACTTCTCGCAGGCCGACTTCGACTTCCTCCAGTCCCGCATCCTCCGGCTGAGCCGCGCGCTGGGAGAGCCCACGCGCGACTTCCTGGAGCGCTCGCGCGAGGCGGGCGCCGGCATGCTGGTGATGCCCCCGGAGCTGGTGGAGCCGACCCTGCTGGGAGAGCAGTGGTACGTGGAGCCTCGCGGAGAGGTGCTGTACGGCATCTCCGTGGACATCGCGGCGCTGCTGGTCCCCATCGCCCAGGACATGCGCACGCGCGGGCTCTTCGAGTCGGACGGACAGATGCGGCTGGTGGGGGGACGCTCGGCGATGCCGGCACGGGAGCTCATGCTGCTCGTGGAGCTGCCCGAGTGGGCGCGCGTAGAGGCCAACATCGAGGCGCGCTATGGCCTGAAGACGTTGCTGGTGGCCGTGTGCGGCGCGCTGGCGGCGGCCATCGTCGCGCTGGCGCTGGTGGCGCAGCAGCGCAAGTACCGCTTCCTGGAGCTCAAGAGCGACTTCGTGGCCACCGTCTCGCACGAGCTGCGCACGCCGCTGGCCTCCATCCGCCTGCTCGGCGAGACGCTGGAGCGCAAGCTGACCCATGCGCCCGAGATGCGCGACTACCCGGCCCGCATCGTCCAGGCCGCCGACGGCCTCCACTTCCTGGTGGAGAACATCCTGTCGTTCAACCGCATCGACAAGGGCCGCTGGACGCTGCGCGCCTCACGCGTGCGCCTGGAGGAACTGGTCAACCCGCTGCGGGACGACCTGGCGTCGGCCACCTCCGTGCCGGTGGAGCTGACCACCGACATGGACGACGCGGAGCTGGAGGCGGACCCGTCGCTCTTGCGCCTGCTGTTCTCCAACCTGGGCCGCAACGCGTGCGCCTACAACCAGCGCAGCCCCGTGCGCATCTCCGTCAGTGCCCGCGTGTTCGAAGGCCACGGCTGCACGATGCTCTTCCGCGACAACGGCGTGGGCATCCCCGAGTCCGAATGGGAGAACGTCTTCCAGGACTTCTATCGTTTGATGCCTCCCGGGCAGGAGGTCCACGGCAGCGGGCTAGGCTTGGCGCTGTGCCGGAAAATCATGAAGCTGCACCATGGCGATATCCAGGTGGCCTCCTCCACGCCCGAGGGGACCACGTTCGCGCTGACCTTCCACGAGCCGCGTCGATGACCACCTCCACCCCACCCTCCTCCACCCGTCCCACCATCCTCATCGTCGAGGACGATGCGCACCTGCGCGTCGGGCTCCGGGACAACCTGCTGGACGAGGGCTACGACGTCTCCGAGGCCCCGAGTACCCGCGACGCGGAGCCGCTCTTGCGTCAGCGCGAGTTCGACCTGCTCATCCTGGACGTGATGCTCCCGGGCGAAGACGGCTACAGCTTCTGTCGCCGCCTGCGCGCGCAAGGCGTCAAGAGCCTGGTGATGATGCTCACCGCGCGTTCGCTCGAGGACGACATCGTCCGGGGCTTCGACGCGGGGGCGCAGGACTACCTCACCAAGCCCTACCGGTTGAGGGAGCTGCTCGCGCGCGTGGGCGCGCTGGTGCGCCGTGCGGGCGTCGCGCCGACCCAGGTGTCGACGTTCGGCGGCTACACGCTGGACCTGGGCCGCCGCACCGTGACGAAGCCGGACGGCGTGGGCGTGGAGCTGACGCGCACGGAGTTCGACCTGCTCGCCTATCTGCTGCGCCACCGCGAGCGCGCGTTGCCCCGAGGAGAAATCCTGGACGCGGTGTGGGGCCGCGACGTGGTGGTGGACCCGCGCACGGTGGACAACTTCGTCTCCAGCCTGAAGAAGAAGCTCGGCTGGACGAGCGCGTCGGGCTTCACCATCCACACCCTTCGCGGGGTGGGCTACCGGATGGAGGTCTCCGCCTCATGACTGAACCGTGACGAAGAGATGGCCTGCCTCCGGCCATCCCACGTCGTGGACTCCGTAGGTTGAGTCCTGCGTGGACGGGGCGCTCCAAGCCAACTGCCCACGCCGGAGAACCACCGTGTGGTGCGGTGGACTCCGGGAGCGCCCGTCGGTGGGAGGAGGCTTCCGTGTTCAAGTCGGTCATCGAGCGGCAGCGAGCAGGGCGGTTGGGCCTGGGGTTGTGGTGGTCCGTGGCCGTCCACGCGGGGTTGTTCGGCGCGGTACTCGTCATCTCCGCCCGTCCCGCGGAGCTTCCCCCGGAGCCCGAGAAGGACCCCATCCTCACGCTGTACCAGGGTAGGCAGGTGGCCAAGGGGTACACGGCCCCGACCCAGCCGAAGCAGGCCGTGCAGCCGAAGCGGACCAAGCCCAAGCGCACCACGATGCCCACGCAGATCAACCCGCTTCCGGCGGACCCTCAGCCGGTCGAGCCGGAGCCGGCGGCGAACCCCTCGGACACCGACGAGGTGGTGCCTCCGGGTGATGGCGTGCCGGGGGGCCACCCGGATGGAGATCCGACCAGCAACATCACCGGCGTGCCGTACATCCATGGCCTGCCGAATGGCGTCGGCGACGGCACGGGCGAAGAGGTGCTCCCGTTCGGACAGGGCATGACGCAGCCCGTGCTCATGGGAGGCCCTCCGCTCGAGTACACCGAGCAGGCCCGCATGGCCCGCGTGGAGGGGACGGTCATCGCCAAGTGCGTCGTGACCCGCGAGGGAGACGTGCGCGACTGCCGCATCATCAAGGGCCTGGCGCACATGGACGAGGAGGTGCTGGATGCACTGCACCACCGGCGCTACAGCCCGGTGACCTTCCAGGGGCGCCCGCAGAGTGTCTCCTACGTCTTCACCCTCCGCTTCAAGCTGCCTCGCTGACCTGGGCTCGCCGCGCGTCCGTCACAAGTCGTAGCCTCCGACGGCGGACGCCGGCACCAGGACATGCTTGAGCACATACGCCTTGAGGCGCTGCCGGACGTCCTCATCCAAGGTGAGGACGACCTGGGGGTGGATTCGGGCCCCCACCTCGAAGAGCACCGCCTGCATCAGCATGCCGTCATCGGTGATGGAGGCCAGGCGGTCCAGCGTGGGGTCGGAGCGCTCCGTCTCGCCCTTCTGCTTCTGACCCGCGTGGACGATGAGCGCCGAGCCCAGGCACTCCATCTCCTCCACCGTCGTGTAGTGCTCCTTGTCGGTGCCGGTCATCTCCTGGCGGTGCGCGGGCTCGCCCAGCCACAGCGCCTTGCAGTTGGCGAAGGCGAGCCAGGACGGGTCGTGGTCCGGATCGAACTGGACGGTGACGCCCTGGCCGGCCCGCTCGGCGTAGCCTCGGGGGACGATGGCATCCTCACGGACGACGAGCCCCAGTCCGGCGTTGGCGCGGAAGAACTGCCGGATGATGGGGTAGCGCGGGTTGAGGACCAGGCACCACGCCCAGGAGTCCAGGGCCTCGTCGAAGCGCCCCAGCCGCGCGAACGCGTTGCCCAGGAAGAACCACGAGCGGTGGTCATTCGGGTTGATGCGGGTCGCCTTCTGGTAGTGCTCCAGCGCGGTGGCCGCGTCGCCCGCGAAGTACGCCGCGTCGCCCCGGAAGTTCCACGCGAGATAGCAGTCCGGGCACACCCGCGTGGCCTGCTCGTACAGCTTCGCCGCCTCCGCGTAGCGCTTCGCCTGGAAGTGAGGCTCCGCCTCGTCGAGCAACGCCCGCGCCTCCGGGTGCTCGGGCCAGTCGAGGATGACGAACTCGCCCTGCTCCGTCACCACGCGAGGGGCCTCGCGCGAGGGCACCCGCTGCGGCCAGAGCTGATCCGCCCAGCCCCCGGGAGGCGAGTCCTTTCCCTCGATGTTGTACGACACCGGGGACGCCTCCATCCGCTTCACGATCTCCGCGGGATTGAGGAATGGAGGCTTGTCCGGCGCCTTCACCTCCGCGTCCGTCCCCGAGGTGAGCGCGGGTTTTTGCGTCGAAGCGCAGCCGGCCACGAGCACGAAGCAGAGGACGACGAGGGGGCGGCGCACGGGAGGCCCTTTCGGTGAGCGGTCGCCCCCAGTCTATGCCGCCCTCGAGCCCCGCTTGCCCACTCGTGAACGATTGAGCGCCTTCTCCCCTGGGGTGCCGCAGCCCCTGGCGCAGGCCAACTCGTTTTACAATGATGTCGGAGAACACCTGATTTCGAGCCACTGCGGTGACGCATCCGTTGCATTCACGAAGCGGGGAGGCAGGTCATGGAGCGAAGCATCGCGAAGGCAATCGTCCTGGTGAGCCTGGTGGCCTGGGGCTGCGGCGGTGGACTCGAGCCGCTGGAGGCCGACATCACCGCTTCGCGATGCGGGACGGAGGAGCCCACGGAGGAGACGCTGACACGGGTGGCCCAGGAGTCGACCCGAGGCGGCGTGAGCGCGATGCGGCTGCCGGGCTCGGTGCGGGTGCCGACCTATGTGCACGTCATTCGCCGGGGCACGGGCATCGCCAATGGGGACGTCCCGCTGGCGACGATTCTCGCGCAGCTCGAAGTCCTGGGTGCGGCCTATGGCGCCACACCCTTCTGGTTCGACCTGATGTCGGTGACGCGGACGACGAACGCCACCTGGTACGTGATGGCACCCGGCAGCGCGGCGGAAGCGGCTGCGAAGAACGCGCTGCACCAGGGTGGCAAGGAGTCCCTGAACCTGTACCTGGCGAATCCGGGGAATGGCCTCCTCGCGTGGGCCACGTTTCCGTGGGGTGTCGCCGGTGCGCCGCTCAGTGACGGCGTCGTGTTGTTGAATGCGGTGCTGCCCGGTGGCACCGCGTCGCCATACGCCCTGGGAGATACGGCCGTGCACGAGGTGGGGCACTGGCTGGGCCTGCTGCACACCATGGCGGGCTGCACGACGGACGACGGCGTGAGCGACACGTCTCGATCCAAGCCGACGTACACGTGCGTGGTGGGTGGCGACTCGTGTCCGACCGACATGGGGCTCGACCCGGTCCGAAACTACATGGGCTACGTCGATGACGCGTGCATGTCCGAGTTCACCCCGGGCCAGTCGGCGCGCATGGACTCGATGGCGCTCATGTATCGCTGACACAGGGCTCCCGGGCCCCAAAGCACGCGCGTATCGGGGACTCGCCTGACTCAGCGATGAGCCAGCTCAGGCTCCGCTCTCAGCTGAGGCACCGCTCGCAGCTCCGTCACTCCGCCCTCGGCGAGGGGCTTCATCCGCGTCGTGGCGGTCAGCTCTGCGAGGATGCTCACCGCCTCGCGTGCCGCGGCCTCCGGGCGCACGCTGGTATCGGAGATGCCCGCGATGAGCCGGGTGATGTCGTGGTCCGCCCTGCCCTGTCGCCCCCAGGTGGTCGCGGAGGGCGCCGTCAGGTACGCGGAGAAGGCATGGTGCCCTGAGCCCGGCCGCTCGCCGATGACGTGGATGAGTGCTCGTGGCGCGCGTTCTTCCGCGTCACCGAACAACAACTCGCCCACCTGATACCCGGCTCGCACGCGCCCGTGCTTCAGCACAAGGTGCTCCGGTGCCACCTTCCACCCC
>NZ_VIFM01000253.1 GCF_006636215.1 Myxococcus llanfairpwllgwyngyllgogerychwyrndrobwllllantysiliogogogochensis
GGCTGGGCGCGGGCGTGGGCCTGGCCATCGCCGCGGCGCTGCTGTTCGGGATGATGGGAGACGGCATCGGCGTCACGGATGAGTCCCTCCAGTTCTTCATGGGCGGCCCGGTGCTGATGCCCCGGCTGTCCCTGGGGCAGGGCGCGGCGGTGTGGCTGGGCGTGGTGGGCGTGGTGGTGGTGGCGTCCCTGGTGCCCGCGTGGCGAGGCAGCTCGGTGCCTCCCGCCGTGGCGATGCGCAAGAGGGAGGACTGACCCATGCTCTCCCTCATCCAACTCGCCCTGCGCAACCTCTTCGCCCACCGGGAGCGGGCGCTCCTGCTGCTGGGCATCACCGCCGCGGCCAGCGGCGTCATCGTCTCCGTGTCGTCGCTGTCGGCCGGCGTGGCGGAGGCCCAGCGCGAGGCCATCACCACGTTCATCAGTGGCGACCTGAATGTCGGTGGCTTCTTCAAGGTCCACCCGGACTCCATCGCCCCGGTGGTGGGCGACGCGGCGAAGGTGCGGGGCGTGCTGGCGAAGAGCGTCCCGGAGGGCTGCTCCGTGCGCGAGCGTGGCCGCAGCTTCGCGCTGGCGGGCGCGGGCCGTCGTCGCACGGGCTCCTTCCTGGTGGGCATGGACGTCGTGGGAGAGCGCGGGGCGCTGGAGCGCTTCCGGGTGGCATCCGGCAGCCTGGAGTCGCTGGCCCGGCCGCGCACCCTGGCCATCTCCACCACGCTGGCCGAGCGCCTCCAGGTCAAGCCAGGCGACATCGCCACCCTCTTCGCGCAGCCGGTGGGCGGCGGTCGCCGCAACGCGCTGGACGTGGAGGTGGTGGCCATCACCGAGAAGGCGGGCCTCTTGGGCGAGTCCGCGGGCCTGCTCGTCTCCAACGACACGCTGCGCGAACTGGACGGCTACAAGCCGGGCTCCGCGGGTGTGTTGCAGTTGGTGTGCGGCGACACGCCGGTGGACGTGGACGCGCTGGGAGACACGCTGCGCGAGTCGCTGCGCGGCGCGGGCTTCGACGTGCTCCCCGCCACGAACGAATCCTACGCGGAGAAGCAGATGCCCCTCTTGCGCGAGGGCTGGCGCGGGCAGCGGCTGGACGTCAGCACCTGGGAGGACGAGTCCTCCTTCCTGTCCTTCGTCACGCTGGGACTGGCGGCGCTGGCGGTGCTGGTGAGCGCGGTGGTGCTGGTGCTGGTGGTGATTGGCCTGTTCGTCGCGCTCAGCGTCGCGGTGCGGGAGCGCACGCGGGAGATTGGCACGCTGCGCGCCATGGGCATGCATCGCCGGAGCGTGGTGGCCCTGTTCCTCATGGAGGGGCTGCTCTTGGGGCTGGTGGGCTCGACGCTGGGGGCCGTGCTGGCCTCCGGCCTGTGTGTGGCGCTGCGCGGCGCGGTGCCGTTGCAGGGTGAGATTTCCAACCTGTTCTTCAGTGGCACGCTGCCCCTGGCGCCTGGTCTGGGCCTGGGCCTGCTGTCGGTGGTGCTCGTCACCCTCGGCGCGGGGCTTGCCACCATCGTTCCCGCGGCGCGTGCCGCTTCGCTGACCCCGCGGTCCGCCATGGAGGCCCTGTGATGCCGACGTCCGTCCGCCGTCTCGCCGTCCTGCTCGCCGTCGTGCTCGCCCCCCTGGCCGGGGCCGAGGAGAAGGCTCCGAAACCGCCGGAGACGAAGGCCGCCCTGTCCGCGGAGGACGTGATTCGTCGCGTGGACGAGCGCATGGCGCTCAAGAGCGACTTCAAGAGCACGGTGCGCCTGCGCGAGAAGCGCAAGGACGGCTCGGAGGCGCTCCTGGAGATGCTGGTGTTCCGCCGCGACTCCTCGCGGGACCTGCTCATCTACATCACCAAGCCGCGCAACATGGCGGGTGGCGGATACCTGCGCATCGGCCGCAACCTGTGGGAGTACGACCCGTCCGTGGGCCACTGGCAGCGCACCACGTCGCGCGGCAACATCGTCAACACCATCTCCTGTGAAGAGGACTTCGACCGCTCGCACCTGCTGGAGACCTACGAGGTGCAGGACGAGGGCGAGGAGGCGGCGGCGGGCACGAAGTTCCGCAAGCTGTTCCTCAAGGTGCGGCCGGGCATGGAGGCGTCCTTCCCGCAGCTGCGCATCTGGGTGGACCCCGACTTCAACATCGTCAAGCGCGTGGGCTACGCGCCCTCGGGCCGCACCCTGCGCACCGACATCATTCGCGGCTACCAGAAAATCAAGGACCCGGCCGCGGACAACCGGCCGGTGTTCCTGATGCGCGAGGTGCTCGAGGTGGAAGAGGCCGAGGGCACCCAGCTCACCGTGCGCTACGACGAGGTGGAGCTGGCGCCGCTCAGCCCCAACATCTTCACGAAGACCTGGTTGGAAGGCCGCTTCCGCTGAGGAGCTGTTCTGCCAGGAGGTCCACTTCTGGCGGGTGCAGCACCGTGGCGTGTTCACCCTCCAGCTCCACGACGTCCAGGTGCTCGGCGGGGAGGTGGCGCGTCCAACCCAGGAACGCGTCACCCACCTGCTGACGCACGGCCCGGCTGGTGAGCAGGCGCGGCCGCACCCGAGTCAGCGGGATGCTCCACGCGCGGGCCTGAGGCGTCAGCACCTCGCCCAGCACGCGCCAGATGCGAGCGAAGTCGCTGCCCCGGAAGTGCGGAGCCGCCGTGCCTCGTTCGCGGGCGCGCAAGGCCACGTGCTCCCACTGCTCGGGCCGGGGCATCGTGGACAGCTCCTCTTCGAGCGTCTCGTCCCTTACGCCGAACTCGCTGGCCAGCACGAGCACCGGGTCCTCGCCGGAGGACGGCGTCACGGCCTGGATGGCCTCGGACGTGGCGGTGTCCACCATGCCGAGCAGCTCCACCGTCTCGCCCTGGGCCTCCAGCGCGGCGGCGACACCGAGGGCTGGATAGCCGCCGTAGGAGAAGCCCACCAGACGGTAGGGGCCCTGAGGCTGGAGGGCGCGGATGTCTCGGGTATAGGCCTCCACGCGTGCTTCCATCGTCGCGTGGCCGTGGCCTGACGCCAGCGTCTCCGGAGCCTGGATGCCGTAGCAGCGGAAGTGTGGCTCCAGCCGAGGCACCAGGTCCCGATAGTGGTGAACCTCGCCGTCGCCCGCGTGGAAGAGGAACAGGAGCGGCGTGCCCTCCGGCACGTGGGGACTCGCCAGCCGCACCGCGCTGGTGCGCCGGGGGCCTTCACGCATCAGCGCGAGGATGGCCTCGGCGGACTCGCCCAATGTGGGGCTCTGGAAGAGGGTGGCCAGCGGCAGCGGCAGGCCCAGCTCCTCCTCCAGTCGCGCCAAAAGGCGCATGGCCAGGATGGAGTCTCCGCCCAGCGCGAAGAAGTCGTCGCTGGCCTGCACATCGGCGCGCCCCAGCGCCTCCTTCCACAGTCGCTGGAGCACCATCTCCAGCGTGGTGCGGAAGGGCGTCTCCAGCTTCGATTCGGAGGCGGGCTCGGACGACTCGGGAGCCACCAGCACGTCAGGGGCCGGCAGCGCCTTGCGGTCCACCTTGCCGTTGGCGTTGATGGGCAGCGCGTCCATCACCACGAAGGTGGCGGGCACCATGTAGCCGGGGAGCTGGGAGGCGACGTGCTGCCGGAACACGTCGGAGCGCGTGACGCCGGGCGCCTGGACGTAGGCGCACAGCGACGTCGTGCCCGCGGAGGACACGCGCGCGACGACGACGGCCTCCTGCACCTGGGGCTGGCGTCGCAGGCAGTTCTCAATCTCCGACAGCTCGATGCGGAAGCCGCGAATCTTCACCTGGTGGTCGGCGCGGCCGAGGAAGCGCAGGCGTCCATCCGGCAGCAGCCGGGCCAAATCTCCCGTGTGGTACATGCGCGCGCCGGGCGTGGATGAGAACGGGTCCGGCAGGAAGCGCTCGGAGGTGAGGTGCGGCGCGAGCAGGTAGCCGCGCGACAGCGCCGCCCCGCCGATGTACACGCGGCCGGGCAGGCCCGGAGGCACCGGCTCCAGGTGCTCGTCCAGCAGGTAGAAGCACACGCGCGGCATGGGCCGGCCAATGGGGAACGTGGCCGCCGTGCCCAGGCCCTCCTCACCGGGGATGTCGCAGGTGGCGGAGGTAATCGTGCACTCGGTGGGGCCGTAGACGTTGACCCACGGCGCGTGTCCACCGCCCACGCGCACCCAGGCCTCGAAGGTCTCCTGTTTGAGGACGTCACCGCCCGGAGCGAGCAGCTTCAATCGCGCGGGCACGCGCTGGCCGAGCGCCTCCATCTGCCGAATCCACTCCTCGATGTACGTGGGCGGCAGGCTGATGATGGTGATGCCCGTCTCCTCCAGATACGGCGTCATCGTGTGCGCGGGGACGAGCCCGCTGCGCATCACCACCGTGCCACCCACGGCCAGGGGCGGGTACAGGTCCTCGGCGGCGGCGTCGAAGGTGAGCGGCGCGAACTGGAGCATCCGGTCGCCCTCCACCAGCCGGAAGCGTTTGGCGATGGCGACGTTGTGGTTCACCACGGAGCGGTGCTCCACCATGACGCCCTTGGGCTCGCCCGTGGAGCCGGAGGTGAAGACGATGTACGCCGTCTGCGAGTCGAGGACGCGACGCGGCCCGGGCTCCAGGTCATCCGTTACGGACGCGGGCTGGGGCGCCACCTCCACATCCGCGACGAGCGGCACGTGGGCCTCCAGCACGTTTTCATCCACCCACAGCCGGCGCACCTCGGCGCGTTCCAGCACGTCGCGCTTGCGAGGCTCCGGCCAGTCCGCGTCCAGCGGCACGTAGGCTCCGCCCGCCTTGAGGATGCCGAGCAGCACCGCCATGGCCTGCGTGGAGGGCTCCATCACCACGCCCACGCGCTCCTCGGGTACCAGTCCCCGCGCGAGCAGACGCGAGGCCAGCAGGTTGGCGCGAGCGTTGAGCTGGGCATAACTCCACGTAACGTCACCGTGCGCGACAGCGGGTGCGTGCGGCGTGCGGCGCACCTGGGCCTCGAACAGGGTGTGGATGCAGGTGCCCGGCGCGATGTCCTGCGAGGGGCCCGCCAGCGCGGCGAGCACGTCGGCGCGCTGGGCCGGTGACAGCATCGACAGCCGGGGCAGCGACACATCCGGCTCGCTCAGGGCGGAGGCGGCGAGCTGCTCGAAGGCGCGCGCGAAGCGCTCCCCTGTCTCCGGCGTGAAGAGGGCACCGTCCAGGGCGACGAAGCCCGCCAGCGCGCCCGAATCACCCAGGGTGACGCTCACCACCACGTCATACGCGGGGATGACGCCGTCGACGTCCAGCTCCGCCACGGACAGTCCCTCCAGCTCGGGCAGGCCGGGACGCTCGGCCTGGAGCAGCGCCTGCGCGAGTCGGGGTGCGGACCGGTCTCCATCCGGCTGCACCGTGTCCGCGATGCGCTTGAAGGGCACTTCCTGGTGCGTGGTGGCGTGGGCCACGACGTCGCGCACGCGGCCGAGCAGTCCTCGCAGCGACGGTGCGCCTGACACGTCCGTGCAGAGCGGAAGCACGTTGGCGAAGTAGCCCAGCAGCCTCTCCACCTGGGGCGTGGCCCGGCCGGAGAAGGGCGTGGCGACGACGACGTGGGCCTGTCCGCTGAGCCGGTGCAGCCACGCCTGCGTCAGCGCGAGCAGGACGCTGAAGGAGGAGACGCCTTCGCTCCGGGCGAGCGCGCGGATGGTGTCCGAGTGCTCCACCGAGAGGGACACCGCCACGGCGCGCATGTTGTCGTTGAGCGCGGGCGCGCGGCGCGGGAAGTCCAGCGGGAGGTCCAACAGCGGCGGCGCATTCGCCAGGGCCTGCTTCCACGACGCGAGTCCTTCCTCGAGTCGCCGCAGTTGCTCGGGCTGCCGCTGCCAGACGGCGTAGTCGGTGTACTGGAGCTCCAGCGGAGCCAACGCCACGGTGCGCCCCTGGACCGCGGCGTTCCAGGCGGTCGCCAGCTCCTCCGCGAAGGTGCCCAGGCCCACGCCGTCATTCACGGTGTGGCTGAAGGCGAACACCACGGCGTGGCGGGTGCCCGTCGCGTCCAGCTTCAGCATCTCGAAGCGATACAGCGGGCCGTGCTCCAGGTCGAAGTGCTCGCGGTCCAGTCGCACCACGGCCTCGCGTGCGGACTCCAGGGCGTGCGTGGCGGACAGGTGCGAGAGGTCCACGCGTGTGAGGACCGTGGCGCGCGAAGGCTGGACGCGAATGCGCAGCGCATCGCCGTGTTGGAAGAAGGTGGAGCGCAGCGTCTCGTTGCGCTCCACCACGGCCGCGAGAGCCTCCTCGAACCGGTCCGCATCCAGCGCGCCCTCCAGCAGCAGGCCGAGCGTGAGGACATACGGAGGCGCCTGCGGAAGCTGGAGTGCGTACCAGAGCCGCTCCTGGACGAGCGACGGGGGCAGGATCTCCGGCCGGGTGACGACGGTGGGGCCCTGCTGCGTCGCGCGAGGCGCCGCGTCGATGAGCGCCGCCACATAGGCGATGGTGGGGTTCGCGAAGAACACCCCCAGGGGCAGCTCGACTCCGAAGGCCTGACGCAGCCGCGCCACGAGTCGGGTCGCCGAGAGCGAGTGTCCGCCGTGCTCGAAGAAGTTCCCCTCTCGGGAGAGCTGCTCCAGTCCCAGCGCGTCCTGGAACATGCTCGCCACCTGTTGCTCCGTGGCGCCGCGGGGCGCGTCGTCGCCCAGGGCGGACAGCTCCTGTCGAGGCAGTTCCCGCTGTGACAGCGCCTTGCGGTCCACCTTGCGCGACGTCGTGAGGGGCAGTGCGTCAATGGGGATGAAAGCCGAGGGAACCATGTGCTCGGGCAGGCGCTGACGCAGCCATGCGCGAAGCTCGTCGAGCGCGATGGTGCCGGAGCTGGCGGACACGAGGAACGCCACCAGTCGCTTGCCGCCCCCCAGGTCGTCGCGAGGCACCACTGCGACCTCACGCACGTCCGAGTGACGCGCGAGCACGGCCTCGATTTCGCCGGGCTCCACGCGCATGCCACGTATCTTGAGCTGGGTGTCCAGTCGGCCCAGGTATTCGACCTGGCCGTCCCCGAGCCAGCGCACGCGGTCTCCCGTGCGGTAGAGCCGCTCGCCGGGAGTGGTGGTGAAGGGATTCGGGATGAAGCGCTCGGCGGTCAGGTCCGGGCGCTCGAGGTAGCCACGCGCCAGTCCGATGCCTCCGACGTACAGCTCACCCGGCACGCCAATCGGACTCAGCTCCAGTCGCGCGTCGAGCACGAGGAGGATGTTGTTGTCCAGGGGCTTGCCCACGGTGACGCGCGCGATTTCCGCCGCCGCGCCGGACGGACATCCGAAGCCGGGGAAGGTCGTGATGGTGGCGGCCACGGTGACTTCGGTGGGGCCGTAGGAGTTGAGCAGCGCGCGGCCCGGGGCCCAGCGTCGGGCCAGGTCGACGGACAGGGGCTCGCCGCAGGACACGATGGACTGGAGGTTCTCCAGGCCCTCGGTTTCGAGCTGGGCGAGGACCGTCGGTGTGAGCGCGCAGTCGGTGATGCGCTGCTCTCGCATCAGCGTGCGCAGCGGCAGGTCGGGCATCAGTCGCTCTCGGGGGGCCATCACCAACGTGGCGCCGGCGAGCAGCGTGGGGAAGATCTCCCAGACCGACCCATCGAAGGTGACGGAGGCGAACTGGAGGACCCTCCGGCCGGGCCGGAGCCCTTGCGCGGCGAGCGACGCGAGGGCGGTGTTGCACAGGCCCCGGTGCGTCAGCAGCGCGCCCTTGGGGCGACCTGTCGAGCCCGACGTGAAGATGACGTATGCGAGCTGGTCCACCGACACGGGCGGTGGCAGGTCCTCCACCGGCTTGCGGGAGACCTCCGCCGCGTCGGTGTCGACGTACGCGGCCATGATGGGGACGGTGGAGAAGACGTGCCCCAGGGACTCGCGCGTCACCAGGACCCGCGCGCCCGAGTCGACGAGGAGCTGGGTGAGCCGCTCCGGCGGATGCACGGGGTCCAGCGGCACGTAGGCTCCGCCGGCCTTCAGCACGGCGAGCATGGACACGATGAGCTCGGGGCCGCGCTCCAGGCAGAGGGCGACGCGCTCCTCGGGCCCCGCGCCGAGCTCCCTCAGGAAGTGGGCGAGCTGGGTGGAGCGTGCATGCAGCTCCCGGTACGAGAGCGTCTGGTCCTCGTAGCAGAGGGCCTCCGCGTCCGGCGTGGCAGAGACCTGCGCGGCGAACCGCGAGAGGACGGTGTCGTGTGCGTCCCGGGCGCGTGCGAAGTCGTTGAAGTCGACGAGCACCTTTCGGCGCTCCTCCTCCGTGAAGAGCGACAGTTGGCTCACGGGCGTCGTGGGCGCGAGCAGCGCGGCCTCGAGCAGGCTCACGTAGTTCGACACCATCCGCTCCGCGCTCTCGGCCTCGAACAGCGCGGTGGGGTACTCGAGGTAGAAGCCGAAGCGGTCGCGGAACTCCTCGGCGGTGAGCATCACGTCATAGAGGCTGGCCGCCGAGCCGAGTCGAATCTGGTTCGCCTTCAGGCCCGGGAAGCCATCCGAGAGAACGCGGGGACTGGGGTTCAGCTCGAACATCGCCTGCACGAGCGGCGCGTGAGAGAGGCTGCGCTCCACCTGGAGGGCATCCACGACTCGCTCGAAGGGAACCTCCTGATGGGCGAACGCCTCCAACGCCGTGGTCCGCGCGTGCTTCAGCAGCGTGAGGAAGGACGCCTCGGGGGCGATCTGGGTGCGCAGCGCGACGGTGTTGATGAACAGGCCGACCAGGGGCTCCACGGACGGATGGACCCGACCGGACACGGGCGTGCCCACGCTCAAGTCCAGTTGGCCGGTGTACCGATGGAGCAGGGCGGCGAAGGCCGCGTACAGCGCGATGAAGGGGGTGACCTGCTGCTCACGGCACAGCGTCCGCAGCGCCTCGGCGAGGTGCTCCGGCAGGGGATGGTGCCGCGTGAAGCCACCTTCGTGACTGCGCCCGGGGTGCCGAGGCACATCCGTGGGCAGCTCCAACACGGTGGAGGCTCCCTCCAGTTTGCGCCGCCAGTACTCCAGGTGGACGTCCTGACGTGCGAGCAGGGCGGGCGAACGCTGCCAGGCCGCGACGTCCGCGAAGTCGAGCGCGAGGGGAGGGGGTGTCGGCGTGCGGTTCTCGACGAAGGCCGCGTAGGCCTCCGCCAGCTCGCGCAACAGGATGTCCATGGACAGGCCGTCCACCACGATGTGGTGGAACACCAGCAGCAGGACGTGATGCTCCGGCGCGAGGTGGAACAGGTGGAAGCGGCACATCGGCCCTGTGTCCAGAGGGAAGGGTCGCTCCGACTCCTCCTTCAATCGGGACAGGAGGACCTGGCGCGTGGCCTCGTCACCGCCCGCCACCGTCGACAGGTCCTCACGGTCGAGCACTCGCGGCGGTACGGGCTGGAAGCTCACCCGCGGCCCACCCTCCGCGGGGGTGAAGGTGGAGCGCAGCGCGGCGTGGCGCTCGAGCAGGAAGACCAGCGCGGACTCCAGGGCCTCGGCGTCCAGCGGCCCACGCAGCTCGGTGGCCTCCGGAATGGCGAGGGACGCCGAGTCGGGCATGAGCTGATGGAGGAACCACATGCGCTCCTGCGAGAACGACGACACGGTGGGCGCATCACCGGTCCGAGGCAGGGGCTCGGGAAGCGCATGGGTCTGTCCCGGAGACAGCTCCGAGAGCGCCCGTGCGACGCCCGCCACCGTGGGTGCCAGGAAGAGGGCCTTGAGCGGCAGCTCCTGGCCCAGGGCCTTCCGGATTCGCGACACCAGCCGCGTGGCACTCAGCGAATGGCCTCCCAGCGCGAAGAAGTCCGCGTCGCGAGAGACGCTCTCCAGGCCAAGCACCTGGCAGAAGAAGCTCGCGAGCAGCTGCTCCAGCGGACCCTTCGGTGGCGCTTCGTTGGCTCCCTTCGTGGACTCGGTCTCCGGGAGCGGGAGCCCGGTGAGCGCCCTCCGGTCCACCTTCCCTGACGGCGTCAGCGGCAGCGCGTCCAGCACGACGAAGACCGAGGGAACCATGGCCTCGGGGAGCAGGGTCTTGAGCGCGGCGCGCGACGCCACGGCTTGCTCCGCTTGCCCCTCACGCGCGACGACGTAGGCGATGAGGCGCGCATCGTTTTGCGCCGTTGCCCGCGCCAGGACGATGGCGTCACGCACGGAAGGCAGCCGCCGCAGCGTGGCTTCAATCTCCTCCAGCTCGATGCGCTGCCCGCGCACCTTCACCTGGAAGTCGGTGCGGCCGAGGTACTCCAGCGTGCCGTCGCCGCGCCAGCGGGCCAGGTCTCCCGTGCGATAGAGGCTGGCGCCGGGCAGGTCGCTGAACGGGTCCGGGATGAAGCGCTCGGCGGTGAGCTCCGGACGACGCCAGTACCCGCGCCCCACCTGGAGGCCGCCGATGAAGAGCTCACCCTGCACACCCACGGGGACGGGCCGTCCCGAGGAGTCGAGGACGAGGAGGTGGGTATTCGCCACCGGGCGACCGATGGGCACGCTCGTCCGCGTGTCGGCTCGGCGGCAGCTCCAGTGCGTCACGTCCACCGCGGCCTCGGTGGGGCCGTAGAGGTTGTGGACCTCCGTCGCGGGCAGCCGCGCGTGTGTGCGTTGGACCAGGTCCGCGGAGAGGGCCTCGCCGCTGCACACCAGCACGCGCAGGTCCTTGAGGGACTCCTGCCAGGGTTCTTCGAGGAAGGCCCCGAGCATGGAGGGAACGAAGTGCGCGATGGTGATGCGCTCGGAGGCCAGCAGCCGCGCGAGATAGGCGGGCTCGCGGTGTCCACCCGGCCGCGCCAACACCAGCCGCGCGCCCACGGTGAGCGGCCAGAACAGCTCCCAGACCGAGACGTCGAAGCTGGTCGGCGTCTTCTGGAGGACGCTGTCACCCGGGGCGAGCGCGTGGACCTGGTGCATCCACGTCAGGCGATTGACGACCGCGCGGTGCGCGTTCATCGCGCCCTTGGGACGGCCCGTGCTTCCCGAGGTGAAGATGACGTACGCGAGCGAGTCCGGGTGCGGCCGGCTCGCGACCCGCGTGCTCGGGAGGCTCGCGAGCCGCGGGGCTTCCGCATCGAGGAGGACCGTGTGTCCTTCGTGAAGCGGAAGGTGGCTGACGAGGTCCTGGCGGGTGATGACGACCGGAGCCGCGCCGTCCTCGAGCATGCCGGCCAGTCGCTCGCGAGGAAGCTCCGGGTCCAGTGGCAGGTACGCGGCGCCCGACTTGAGGATGCCCACCAGGGCGATGACGAGCTCGAGTGAGCGCTCCAGGAACACGCCGACGAGGACCTCTGGGCCCGCGCCGAGGGACTGGAGGTGCCGCGCGAGCTGATTGGCCCGCGCCTCCAGCTCGCCGTACGTGACGTGATGTCCCTCGAAGCTCAGCGCGCACAGGTCGGGAGTACGCTCCGCCTGGGCTTCGATGAGCGAGACGAGCGTCGCGTTCGCGTCGTACTCCCTCCGCGTGTCGTTGAAGTCGCGGAGCACCTGTCGGCGTGCCTCGACATCGAGGAGCGAGAGGTGGGCGACCCGCCGGCTCGGAAGCCCGAGTGCGTCCTCGAGCAGGTGGACATAGTGGGACAGCAGGCGCTCGACGGTGGGCGCCTCGAAGAGGTCGGTGCTGTACTGGAAGGACAGCTCGTGGCCCTGGGGGCTCTCCGTGACGGTGAGGGCCAGCTCGGACTGGGTGTTCAGTCCGTCGACGACGAGGGGGCGGACCTGGAGCCCGGGGAAGGTGTCGGCGAGCGTGTTCGCCGAGCGCTCCCAGAAGAAGCCCACCTGGAACAGCGGGGAGTGCGCGAGGCTGCGCTCGACCTGGAGGGCCTCGACGACTCGCTCGAAGGGCGCGTCCTGGTGCGTGAAGGCTTCCAGGGCCGTGGTCCGCGTACTCGCCAGCAACTCCGCGAAGGTCGTCCCCGGAGAGAACCGCGTGCGCAGGACGACGGTGTTGGTGAAGAGGCCGACGAGGTCTTCGAGCGCGGGATGGGGGCGACCGGAGACCGGCGTGCCCACGGACACGTCATCCTGTCCCGAGTGCCGATGAAGCAACGCGCTGAGCGCCGCGCCGAGGACCATGAAGGGCGTGACCTGGTGCTCGCGGCACACCTTCGTGAGCGCCTGCTCCAGCGCGGGGGACAGTCGGTGGAAGCGACTGAGTGCGCCTGTGTCTCCGAGGACAGGGGGCCGGGGCTTGTCGGTGGGCAGGGACAGGAACGCTGGGGCACCGGCGAGCTGGCGCTTCCAGTACTCGAGGTGCACGCCTTCGCGCTCCCGGACAGGTGCGGAGTGCAGCCAGGCCGCGACGTCGGCGTAGTCGAGCTGGCGCTGGGGCAGCGCGGGCACCTGCTGCTGACCAAGGGCCGCGTAGGCCTGGGACAACTCGTTCAGGAGGATGTCGATGCTCAGTCCGTCCACGACGAGGTGGTGCAGCACGAGCAGGAGGACATGCTGCTCCGGCGCGAGGCGGAACAGGCGGAAGCGATAGAGCGGGCCCCGCTCCAGTGACATGGCGCGAGTCGCTTCTTCGCGCAGCCGCTGATGGAGCACGGGGCTGTCACCGTCCGACGCTGGAAGGTCTTCGACCTGGAGCACCTCCACGGGAATGGAGCCCCGTCGAGGAACCGGTCGTCCGTCCTCCGCGACGAGCGTGGTCCGCAGCACCGGGTGGCGTTCCAGGAGCAACCGCAGCGCGCCATCGAGCGCGGGCACATCGAGTGGACCGCGCAGCTCTACGGCCTCGGGGATGTTGTAGGCGCGCAGCTCCGGCTGGAGTTGGTGAAGGAACCAGAGGCGCTCCTGAGCGAAGGAAGCGCGAGGAGGGAGAGAGGAGGGAGTGGGGTTGGGGAGAGGGAGGGAAGGAGCGTGGTGCTGAGCGAGTGCGGCGGCCAGCCCCGCGACGGAGGGAGAGGCGAAGAGGGAAGCGAGAGGAAGCTCGACGCCGAAGGCGAGGCGGATGCGGGAGACGAGACGGGTGGCGGAGAGGGAGTGGCCACCGAGGGAGAAGAAGTCAGCGTCGCGAGGGACGACGGAGAGGGAGAGGACGTCGGCGAAGAGCTGGGAGAGGAGGGCCTCTGCCTGGCCACGAGGCGCGGAGTCGGAAGAGGACTCGGCGGCGACAGCGGAAGAGATGTCGAAGGAGGAGAGGGCCGTCCTGTCGACCTTGCCGCTGGTGGTGAAGGGGAGAGAGGGGAGGGAGAGGAAGCGAGAGGGGACGAGGGCTTCGGGAAGAGAGGAAGCCAGCGCGTCGCGAAGAGAAGAGAGAGAGGGAGAGGAGTCGTCGAGGACGAGGAAGGCGACGAGGAAGGTGTCGCGAGAGGGGCGGAAGGGGAGGACCGCGGCCTGACGGACACCGTGGAGGCGAAGGAGAGCGGCTTCGATTTCCTCGACTTCGACGCGGACGCCGCGGAGCTTGAGCTGGAAGTCGGAGCGGCCGAGGAAGGAGAGGGAGCCGTCGTCATTCCAGCGGGCCCTGTCGCCAGTGTCGTAGAGGCGAGAGCCAGGGGAGGAAGAGAAGGCGTCTGGGATGAAGCGCTCAGCGGTGAGGTGAGGAAGGGAGTGGTAGCCGCGAGCGAGGCAGATGCCGCCGATGAAGAGCTTGCCTGGGACGCCTGGGGGGAGAGGCTGAAGGGAGTCGTCGAGGACGTAGAGGCGGCAGCGAGGAAGAGGGCGGCCGAGACGAACGGGACGGTGGGGGAGGGAGATTTCGGCGGCGACGTTGATGCTGGCTTCAGTGGGCCCGTAGGTGTTGACGAGACGGGTGGAAGTCAGCGCGAGGGATTGGACGAGAGAGTCTGGGAGGACTTCTCCGCCGGTGACGAGGACGGAGAGAGAGCGGAAGGCGTCGAAGGCACCGGGCTCCTCGAGGGCTGAGGCGAGGGAGGAGGGAGTGATGACGACGTGGGAGACGCGGTGGTGGAGGATGTCGCGCGCGAGGCCGAGGGGGCCGACGTCGCGGAGGATGACGCGAGCACCGCGCGAGAGGCTGAAGAGGATTTCCTCCTGGTGGATGTCGAAGGAGAGGCTGCCGGAGGCGGCCCAGGTGTGGCCGGGGGAAGTGGAGTAGAGGGAGTCGAAGGCGTCGAAGCAGTGGACGACGTTCTGCTGAGTGGAGAGGACGCCCTTGGGCACGCCGGTGGAGCCCGAGGTGTAGAGGATGTACGCCAGGTTGTCCGGGTGCGCGCGCAGTGGCTCGGCCAGCGCGGCATGCGGCTGCTGCGCGGCGCCCGGCTCGATGACCACAATCCCAAGCTGCGTTCCCTCGAACAGCGAAGGCGAGGAGATGACGAGGCAGGCTCGGGACTGTTGAAGCAGCAGTGCCCGGCGTGCTGGCGGATGAGACGGCTCCAGCGGAAGACACGTCGCGCCCGAGAGATGGACGGCGAGCAGCGAGACGACGGCCTCGGAGGAACGCTCGACGCAGACGCCGACGACGGCTTCGGGACGGACCCCCAGCGCGGCGAGGTGGGACGCGAGCCGCGAGGCGCGCGCGTGAAGCTGCGCGAAGGTGAGCGTGGCATCCGGAGCGACGAGCGCGACAGCGTCGGGAGTGCGAGCGAAAGCGGCTTCAAGGATGGAGGCGACGGTGCCGTCGGAGTCGAAGGCCCGTTCGGTGTCGTTGAAGTCGAGGAGGACGCGGCGTCGCTCGTCGGCGTCGAGAAGCGAGAGCTCGGAGAGGGGAAGCTGGGGAGCGGCGAGGGCCTGCTCCAGCAGGAGCACGAAGTGGGAGAGCATCCGCTCGACGGAAGCGTGCTCGAAGAGGTCGGTGCGGAACTGGAAGTAGAGCTGGAGCGAAGAGTCCGGCAGTTCGGTGGCGGTGAGCGCGAGGTCGAGCTGGCTGGTGCCGTTGTCGACGAAGACGTGCTGCGAAGACAGGCCGGAGAAAGAAAGAGGAGCGTCGACGCGGCGCAGGTCGAACATCACCTGGAACAGCGGCGCGTGACTCAGACTGCGTTCGACGTGGAGCGCATCGACGACCCGCTCGAAGGGCACATCCTGGTGGCTGAAGGCGTCGAGCGACGTGCTCCGGACCTGGGCCAGCAACGCGGCGAAGGTCATCCCCGCGGGGACCTGGGTTCGAAGGACCAGCGTGTTGAGAAAGAGGCCGACGATGTCCTCGGTGGCGGCGAGGGTCCGGCCGGAGACAGGCGTGCCGATGCACAGCTCCCGCTCACCGGAGTAGCGGTGGAGCAGGGTGGCGAAGACGGCATAGAGCGCCATGAACGGCGTCACCTGATGCTGTCGGCACAGGGCCTCCAGGCGCTGACGGACGTCACGGGGCAGGGCGTGGTGACGTGAGAAGCCACCCTGGTCCGTGATGACAGGCGGCCGAGGCTTGTCGGTGGGAAGCGCGAGCAACGCCGGGGCATCAGCGAGCTGCTGCTTCCAGTAGTCGAGGTGGACCTCCTCACGCGCACGAACCTCGGGCGCGCGCTGCCACGCGGAGACATCCGCGTACGACAGGAGCGGAGTGGGCAGCACCGGAGACCGTCGCTGACTCAGCTCCGAGTATCCCTGTGCCAGCTCCACCAGGAGCCGATCCATGGACAGGCCGTCCACGACGATGTGGTGGATGACCATCAACAGCACATGCTGGTCAGCGGCCAGCCTGAACAGGCGGAAGCGATAGAGCGGCCCGTGCTCCAGTGAGAACGGGCGAGCACTCTCTTCCTCCAGGCGCCGCGTGAGCAGTGCGCGCAACGACTCTTCACCCCGAGCACTCGTCCGCAGGTCTTCCACGTCGAGCACGCGCTCGGACACGGGCTGGAACGCCATCCGAGGCTGTCCCTCCGACGAGCCGAAGACGGCGCGAAGGGACGTGTGGCGCTCCGGCAACAGCCGCAGCGCTGTCTCAAGAGCCTCGGTGTCCAGCGCGCCCGTCAGCTCGAGCGCTTCGGGAATCACATACGCGGCGGAGTCCGGCTGGAGCTGGTGAAGGAACCAGAGGCGCTCCTGAGCGAAGGAGGCGCGAGGAGGGAGAGAGGAGGGAGTGGGGTTGGGGAGAGGGAGGGAAGGAGCGTGGTGCTGAGCGAGTGCGGCGGCCAGCCCCGCGA
>NZ_VIFM01000254.1 GCF_006636215.1 Myxococcus llanfairpwllgwyngyllgogerychwyrndrobwllllantysiliogogogochensis
TTAGAGACGGGCCTCCTCCCCCGGCGGCGAGCACCAAGCCGAAGACGACGCCCAAGAAGCCCAAGAAGCCCGACACCATCGTCCAGCCCAAGGAGATCCCGAAAGAGGTCCCCAAGGAGGCCGAGCCGGCCGAAGAGCCGGAAGAGGCTCCCGAGGAGGCCAGCGAGGAGCAGGTCGAGGGTGGCGTCGAGGGCGGTGTCGCCGGCGGTGTGGTGGGCGGCGTCGTGGGTGGCGTGATTGGCGGCGTGGTCGGCGGGCAGCTGGGCGGGACGGGGACGGAAGTGCTGCCGTTCGGTGCGGGCATGACGCGTCCGGAGAAGGTCTCGGGCCCGCAGCCCGAGTACACGCGTGAGGCGCTCGAGTCCCGCGTGCAGGGCACGATGATCGTCAAGTGCGTCATCACCGTGGAAGGTCGAGTGGAGCGCTGCCGAATCATCAAGCCCCTGCCCCACATGGAACAGGCCGTCATGGACGCCCTGACCTCGTCACGCTACAAGCCCGTCACGTTCCAGGGCCGTCCGGTCCAGGTGGATTACACCTTCACCCTGAATCTGAAGCTTCCGCGCTGATCCGGGCGCGCCGTAGAGAAGCACCGCCGACCACCCCGCGCTCGTGAGGAGGAGCGCTTAATCAAGCCATGCAATTCACTCTCATCGATATTTGGCACCACACGGGCACCTTCGCCCGTATGATCATCTTCACCCTGGCCATCATGTCGGTGGCGTCCCTGGTCGTGATGGCGGAGCGGATGATCGTCTTCCGCAAGACCCGGTCCGACAGCCGCAACTTCGCCGCCAAGATGGGTGCCATCCTGGCGAAGGGCGACCTGACCACCGCGGCCAACACGAACCTGGGCAAGGACGTGGGTCACCTGGGTCGGGTGATCAACTCCGGCCTCACCGCGTACCGCATCAGCCCCAACAACAAGGACATCGCGGTGGAGTCGGTGGCGCGGGCGCTCGAGCGTCAGGCGCAGCGCGAGGTTCAGAGCATGAAGCGCGGACTGGGCCTGCTGGCCACGGTCGGCTCCACGGCTCCGTTCGTGGGTCTGCTCGGCACGACGATGGGTATCGTCAACGCCTTCCAGCTCATGGCGGCGGCCGGCTCCGGCGGTCTGGGCACCATCTCGGCCGGTATCGCCGAGGCGCTCATCACCACGGCCTTCGGTCTGTTGGTCGCCATCCCCGCGGTGATGGCCTACAACTTCCTGCAGGGCTGGGTGGATGCTCGCTCGGTGGACATCTCTGAGTCCTCCAACGAGTTCCTCGACGTGGTCGCCCGCCACATGGGCGGCGGCGCGCACTCCTCGCACGCGGCCTGAGCAGTCACCGGCGAGCCCGGGGACGACCCGAGGCCCGCCTCCCGACGTGAACGCGGCCCCTGAAATCTGGGGGCCTGCGACGCCACCCGGGACGGCGGGCTTCCACCACCTGGAAGCAGGTTAAACGCATGGGAATGTCAGCTGGCCCCAAGGGGGGCATCAAGAGCGAGATCAACGTCACGCCGCTGGTGGACGTGGTGTTGGTGCTCCTCATTATCTTCATGGTCGTCACTCCCATGCTCCAGCGCGGCAAGTCCGTGGAGCTGCCGAAGGCCACCGAAATCGAGAAGGAGAAGGGCAAGGACTCAGACCCTCTCTACGTCTCCATCACTCCGGACAAGAAGGTGTTCCTGGAGAATGACCAGGTGGACGAGCAGGCGCTCCAGGACCGACTGACGCAGGAGCTGGCGAAGGACCCGGGCAAGAAGATCCTGCTCAAGGGCGATAACACGGTGAACGTGGGCGACGTGCGCAGGGTGCTGGACGTGGCCCGCAAGGCCAAGGCCAAGCAGATCGCGCTCGGCGTCGAGGAGAAGAAGTAATGGCGGGCCACAAGCAGCGTCAGTGGGTGAAGCCGCAAACGCCGCCCAACTCGGAGATCAACGTCACGCCGCTGGTGGACGTGGTGTTGGTGCTCCTCATCATCTTCATGGTCGTCACGCCCCTCCTGGAGAAGGACATCCTGGTGCGCGTGCCGGACACCGAGGTGGAGGATCAGCCGCCGCCGGAAGACCCGAATAACCAGCAGCTGGTGGTCCTGCTGGACAAGGACGGTGGCTACTCCATCAACACGGAGAAGGTGCCCACCGCCGACTACGTCAACCGGCTCAAGCGGATGCTCGCGGCGAAGAAGGCGGACGAGAAGGTCGTCTTCTTCATGGCGGACGACGCGACGAACTATGGCCGCCTCATCGTGGCCATGGATGGTGCGAAGGGCGCCGGCGCGAAGGTCCTCGCCATGGCGACCGAGCTGCCGTCGAACGCCATCATCCAGGGTACGCAGGTGGACACCGGCACTCCGGCGCCCGCTCCGACGCCGACTCCCTGAAAACCTCTGCCCGGAGCCCTACGCTCCGGGTTGGAGTCGCGGTTCACAATCAGAAGCTCGTCGGCTAGAGTTCACTCCTCATGGCTGACGAGCTTCTCGTCTTTGAACAGACCATCGAAGCCCTTTTCCTGCGCGCGCTGCACGGGCGGCTGACGCCTGCGTGCAAGAGTCGCCTGCGCCAGGCGGGGCTCGACGTGGACCAGAAGCTTCGTCCCGCCTACGCCTTCCCGTCGTGGATGGCCTTCCTGCGCATCGCCGCGGAAGAGCTCTTTCCCCAGGAAGCCATCGGCCCCGGTACGTGGAAGCTCGGCGAGGCCTATATCGAGGGCTTCCGGGAGACCATGCTGGGCCGCGCGGTGCTGTCGCTGCTGCGCGTGCTGGGGCCTCGCCGGACGCTCATGCGGGCCACACAGAACTTCCGGGCGGGCAACAACTACACCGAGTCGAAGCTGGTGGAGCTCACTCCCACCCAGTTCGAGTTGTGGATGAACGAGGTGGGTGACTACCCGGACTTCACCGCCGGCATCATCCACGCGGGACTGCGGGTGGCCGGCGCACAGGACGTGAAGGTGGAGCCGTCCGGCTACGACGGCCACGCCTGCACCTACCGCATCAACTGGAAGGAGGCCTCGGTCTCCTCCGGCGTCGCGGGCAGCGGGGACTCCAAGGCTGCCATGAGGTCCGGGTCCATCAGCTCCCTGTAGATGAACTCGGCGATGAGCCCCGTCACCATCCAGATGGGCAGGATGTAGAGCGACGTCATCTCCCAGAAGATGGCGCCCGCGTCCGCGTAGTACCAGATGCGGTAGCCCGTGAGCCGCTCCAGCATCAGCCCGCTGAAGGCCTCGAAGAGCAGGATGCCGACGCCGTAGACGACGGCTCGCAAGCTGGCGTGCTGGTAGAGCATCCAGCGGTAGACGGGCTCCACGAAGCAGAAGCACGCGACGCCGTAGATGAGGAACATCCACAGCGAGCACTGCCCGTAGGCCGTGATGTTGGGCGTGTTCCAGATGGCGTTGAGCCCCAGCCGGTCGTCCACCTGCCACTGGAACTGGAACAGCGTCCCGAGGATGGGCACGTCCCGGGAGATGCGCACCAGGTTGTAGAAGAAGATCTCCGAGCTGAGTCCCACCATGCCGTAGAGGCAGAAGCGGAACATCGCGAAGGCCACCTTCATCCGCTGGCCTCGCTTCATGTCAGCCCGACGGATACGGACCGGACGGCGCCGATGAATGACCTGCGACCCCATGCGCGTCATCTCCCCCATGCATTCCCCAGATACCCGCCAAGGTACCCAAGAGGCACCCGCCCTGGCTAGACCCACCTTCACTAATCCAGTGCATCTGGAATCGTGACGCGCGAGCCCTCGGGATGGGCATCCGCCTGGGGAGATTGGATTCGAAGGGCCGTCGCCTCGGGACGCCGTCGGTACGCGGGTTGCTCCGCGAAGGTCGCGACGTCTGAGGGAGAGGGCGGGGACATGCTGGCGAGGGTGCGGTCGGGGGCGTTGATGGGTATCGACGCGGTGGTGGTGGAGTGCGAGGTCGACATGGCGCTCGGGCTTCCCTACTTCAACGTGGTGGGGCTGCCAGAGGGCGCGGTGCGGGAGTCGAAGGTGCGCGTCGTGTCCGCGCTGAAGAACACGGGCTTCGAGCTGCCGCAGAAGCGCATCACCGTGAACCTGGCGCCCGCGGACTTGCGCAAGGACGGTGTGGCGTTCGAGCTGCCCATCGCTCTAGGCGTGCTGGCGGCGGCGAAGCTGCTCGAGGACGGGCCCCTGACTCGCTACCTCTTCGGTGGAGAGCTGTCGCTGGACGGCTCGCTCAAGCCCATCAAGGGGGTGTTGCCACTCGCGGTGGCGGCGAGGGACCGGGGCTTCGAGGGCGTCATGGTGCCAGCGGCCAATGCGGCCGAAGCCGCGCTCGTCGAGGGACTGACGGTGCTCCCGGTGACGAGCCTGCGCGAAGCGGTGGACCACCTCGCGGGCACCCACGTCATCACGCCCTTCCGCCGCGAAGGCCCCTCCGTCGCGGCGCCGCAAGGGCGGCCCGAGCCCGACATGGCGGATGTGCGGGGACAACCCGAGCTCAAGCTCGCCCTGGAGCTGGCGGCCGCGGGTGGGCACAACGTGCTGATGTGCGGACCACCAGGCTCCGGCAAGACGATGCTCGCACGGCGCCTGCCCAGCATTCTTCCGGCGATGACCTTCGCCGAGGCGCTTGAGGTGACGAAGGTCTATTCGGTGTTGGGGCTGCTCAACGCGGGACACTCACTGGTGCGAGCACGGCCCTTCCGCGCGCCGCACCACACCCTCTCCGATGCGGGCCTCGTCGGCGGAGGCCCCCTGGCGCGCCCCGGCGAACTCTCCCTGGCACACCACGGCGTGCTGTTCCTGGACGAGTTGCCGGAGTTCCGACGAAACGTGCTGGAGGTGCTGCGCCAACCGCTGGAGGAAGGGGTCATCCACCTCGCACGGGCGAACCAGAACATCAGCTATCCGTGTCAGGTGATGCTGGTAGCGGCGATGAACCCCTGCCCGTGCGGCTACTTCAACGTGCCGGGCCACACCTGCACATGTCCCGAGCATCGGGTGTTCGACTACCACGCGCGAGTCAGCGGACCTCTTCTGGACCGTGTCGACATCACGCTGCAGACGCGCCCGGTGGAGTACCACCACCTGGCGCGCGCGGAGCCGAAGGAGACCACGAGCCGCCACCACCGGGAGCGCGTGGAGACCGCGCGGCAACGCCAACGGGAACGCTACCGTGACGAGCCCAGCGTGCACTGCAACGCCCAGCTTCCCTCACATCTGCTGCGACGCCATTGCGTCCTGAGCCCGCGAGCGGAACGGATGCTCGAGCTGGCGGTGCGTCACCACGGCCTGTCCGCACGCGCGCATGACCGGCTGCTCAAGCTCGCCCTGACTCGGGCGGACCTGGAAGGACACGGGCGCATCGAGGACGTGGACATGCAGCTCGCCATTGACTGCAGGGCACTGGACCGGCGTGGGTGGCTGCACGCCAACACGCACGGCGGCACCCCGCCCTCCCGTTCCGGTTCCCGCTGGCCGGTGACTCCTTCCGGAACGGGGCCACCCGAGCGCCCCTAACGCGGCGGAGGCTCAGTGCGAGGACGGAGGAGCCAGCCCCCGCGAGGATGCGGCGCCGTGTGTCGAGGGCTCCGCGTCCGTCAGCAGTATCTGCTCGCCGCGGGTGGTCGAGCTCGGGAGACGGAGCTGATCCAACCGAGGCGCGGGACCCGTGATGATGCGGGCCGACTTGTTGAACGTCAGATACGAGTAGGCCCAGTCGAGCATCACCGCCAGCTTGCTGCGGAAGCCGATGAGGAACATCAGGTGGATGAAGAGCCAGGCCGACCAGGCGAGGAAGCCTGACTGCTTGAAGCGGCGGAAGGCGATTCCCACCGCGTGGCCACGACCAATCACCGCGTAGGAGCCCCTGTCCCAGTACTTGAACGGCACCATCGGCTGGCCCCGGAGCCGACGGACGATGTTGTGGGCCGCGTGCTTGCCTTCCTGCATCGCCGCGGGCGCGAGCCCCGGCACAGGCGTGCCATCCGCCTGTTTGAGCGAAGCGAGGTCTCCCACGACGAAGACATCCTCATGCCCCGGCACTGTCAGCTCGGGCGTCACGTTCACCCGGCCCGCGCGGTCCAGCGGAGCACCCAACGAACGCGCCACCGGCGAGGCGGCGACACCCGCGGCCCAGAGCACCGTGCGGGCCGCGATGTGTTCCGTGCCGATGTAGACGCCTGACTCGTCGATGTTCGTCACCCGAGCGCCCGTGCGGACCTCCACGCCCAGCTTCTCCAAAGTGCGACGGGCCTGCGCGGCGAGGTCGTCGGGATACACGGGCAGAACCTTGCCCAGCCCCTCGATGAGGATGATGCGCGCGTCGCGCGTGTCGATGTTCTTGAAGTCTCCCGTCAGGGAGCTCCGACTTATCTCCGCCAGCGAGCCCGCCATCTCCACGCCCGTGGGCCCTGCACCAATGATGACGAAGTTGAGCAGCGCCCGGCGGATGCTCGGGTCCGTCTCCCGCTCGGCCATCTCGTAGGCCAGCAGGACGCGACGCCGAATCTCCACCGCATCCTCGATGGACTTGAGGCCCGGGGCGAAAGGCGCCCAATGGTCATTGCCGAAATACGAGTGCGTCGCCCCCGTGGCGATGACGAGGTAGTCGTACTTCAGTTCGCCATCCGACAGCAGCACCCGCTTGCCCGCGGTGTCCACACCCGTCACGTCCGCCAGCACCACCGCCACGCCCTTGGGACCCAGGAGCCCGCGCAGGGGTGCGGCAATCTCGCTGGGACTCAACGTCGCCGTGGCCACCTGGTACAGCAGCGGCTGGAAGAGGTGGTGGTTGTGTCGGTCCACCAGCGTGATGCGGACAGGCGCCTTGACGAGCTGCCGCGCGGCACTGAGCCCGGCGAACCCTCCACCGAGGATGACCACATGAGGCAGGTCTTCGCGTTGGGTTTTCACGAGGGAAAGGTCATGCCGCCCCCTCCAAACTTCAACGCAAAGCGGCGTGCCCCCGACGAGCAACCGAGCGCCCCCCTGCTCCAGATGAATCGCGCGATAATGCGAGGCATTAAGCGAAAGACTGGGAGCCCCCACAGTCTCATCTGCAAGCCCATGCAGTCCCCGCTCACCTCGGCTTCGCGGGGGATGTCGGGCGACGCGCGTGTGGCTCTCCCGCGATGGCACCGGGACATCGGCGGTGCAATGGAGTTGTCCGCCCCGGAGACGCGCACCGAGCCTGTCGGGCCCGTGCTGAGTCACAGCCCGACTGAAGGACATATGCGGGCTCACCGCGCGCACCCTCCAACATCCGGGACACTCCACCGGCCTCGCGGACACCTCGTCACGCGCGCTCCAGGGGAGCACGCCCCGGCATGCACGTTGCTCATCCCCACGCCGATGCGTCCGTCACCTCCATCCGGAGGAGAAGGAACGCAGCACAGTCACAAGGACAGGGCGGCGAGGGTGTCGATGAGCAAGCTGACGGAGAAGCTGAAGGCAGTGGCGGCGGCGGTGGCATCCATCGAGAAGCAGTTCGGGCGAGGCTCGGTGATGACGCTGGGGGCTGACGCGCACGAACAGAAGGTCGCGGTGATTCCGACGGGCTCCGTGGGACTGGACCGGGCCCTCGGTGTGGGCGGCTATCCCCGAGGGCGCGTGGTGGAGGTGTTCGGCAACGAGTCGTCGGGCAAGACGACACTCACCCTGCATGCGATTGCGCAGGTCCAGGCGGCGGGAGGCGTGGCGGCCTTCATCGACGCGGAGCACGCGCTCGACATCCACTACGCGCGCAAGCTGGGCGTGCGCGTGGAGGAGTTGTTGGTCTCACAGCCGGATACCGGTGAGCAGGCGCTGGAAATCACCGAGCACCTCGTGCGCTCCGGAGCCGTGGACCTCATCGTCGTGGACTCGGTGGCGGCGCTGGTGCCCCGCGCGGAAATCGAAGGGGAGATGGGAGACGCGCACATGGGCGTGCAGGCGCGGCTGATGAGCCAGGCCCTGCGCAAGCTCACGGGCGCGGTGAGTCGCTCAGGCACCTGCATCGTCTTCATCAATCAGATTCGCATGAAGATTGGGGTGATGTTCGGCAACCCGGAGACCACCACGGGCGGCAACGCCTTGAAGTTCTACTCCTCGGTTCGGCTGGAGATTCGCCGCACGGGCAACATCAAGGACGGAGACGCCGTCGTGGGCTCGAGGGCCCGCGTGAAGGTGGTGAAGAACAAGGTCGCCCCGCCCTTCCAGGAAGCGGAGTTCGACCTGCTGTACGGCAGCGGCATCCACCGCACAGGCGAGGTGCTCGACCTGGGCGTGGCGTCGGGCCTCATCGACAAGGCCGGCAGCCACTTCAGCCTGCGGGGAGAGCGCATCGGACAGGGACGGGAACGCGCGGTGGAATGGCTGCGTGAGCACCCCGACGCCCTGGAGACGCTGGCCCGGGAACTGGCGGGTACACCGCCCCTCCCCTGCCCCACCTCGCCCGTGGAGGCAGCGGCCTAGCCAGCCAGCTCATCCAGGGTGAGGGCCACGGGATAGCGACGCTCACCCGCGCACAACAGCAACCCACCCTCGGGAGCCGGCTCCAACAACTGGCCGAGTTGGTACTGCGCGTCCCGGGAGAAGCGCGCCTTGGCCCTGCCCTGCTTCACTCGACAGGTCAGGACCCCATCGGACTCCGCGGCCAGGGTGGAGAGGTCCAACACCTCGGCGGTGCGGTCACTCAACCGGATGGACACGCGCTCCTCCGGCGTGACGTCCACGGTCCGCACCTCGTACGCGGCATCCGCCACCTGCACGAAGCACCAGTCATTGCCGATGCGGAGCTGGTAGCGGCCCGTGTCGTCCAGGATGAGGGAAGCATTGAAGAGCTCGATGATTTTCGGATGTTCGATGGGCTCGTCGTCGTGCCACCAGCGCAGGCGGGCATCGAGGCGGATGCCGCTGTCCTCGCGGGTGTGCCAGCGCTTGCCGGCAGGAGGCTGTCCGGTGGGAGGTTGCATGGCCTCTTTCTATCTGCGCGCGGAGCCTGGGGGATTCAAGTCCTCGGGCTCCACTGCCCTACCAGTTCCGGACAAGCTCCGTGTAGCCCCGGAAGGCCACCGCGCCCCAGAAGTTCACCAGCACGCCCAGCGCCAGCGTCGCCAGCACCACGCGCTGGCGCAGGGACCAGCCGCCAATGGCGAAGAGCAGCAAGAGATAGGGCGTGTAGTCCAGACTGAAGCGGAAGCCGAACTGCATGTAACCCGTGTTCTGGTAGAAGAGCCCTGGCAGCGCGCACACGGCCACGGTGAGCCACAGCGGCCAGTGCAGGCGCGGTCTCAGCTTCGGAATCAGCAGGAAGACGAGCAAGGGCAGCGTCAGCAACAACGTGAGCCCTCGGGGGTCATAGCCGAGCTTGAGCGGCGCCAGCGACAGCGACGGCCACTTGAGGAAGGCGGCCTCCAGGTTGCGCCCCAGGTATTCCCAGTGGAAGAGGCCCCACCGGTCGATGTCCACGTTGACGCGGTTGTTGAAGAGGAAGGCGTGGCCGAACTCGCTCAATCGGCCGAAGCGATACACGTTGTAGCCAGCGGCCAGCAGCCCCAGCGGTGCGGCGCCCAGCGCGAACAGGCCCACCTTCCGCGCCGCCGGCTTCCAGTTGCGCCCCAGGGCCTTGAGTTGCTCCAGCCGAGGCTCAGGGCCCGGGCACAGCGCCTCCAGCACGAAGAAGAGGCCCGCGAAGAACAGCGGCGTGCGGGTGAGCGTGGCCATGGAGAAGAACACTCCGGCCAGAACAGGCCGGTGGGCACGCAGGGCGTTGCGCACGTAGAGGCAGGTGAGGGCCACGCCCATGACCTCGGCGCTGAACCACACCTCGCCACGTATCGCGCAGTAGAAGAACAACGTGCCGAAGGCGAGCGTGAGCGCGAGCACGACGTTCTCATCGCGGGTGCGCGCCGTTTCACCTTCCTTCGCCAGGAAGCGCAGCAGCGAATAGAAGAGCGCCACCGCCAACGCGCCAACGATGACGCCGAACGAGGTGTCGTTGAACTGATACCCGTGCAGCGCGACGAAGGGCAGCATCGCCACGGCGGGGAAGGATGGGAAGCTCACGAACCAGCGGTCATCGGGAAGCGGCCGGCCCTCGCAGCGGACCTTCTCGCCACCCATCTGACGCACACAGGCCCAGTCCTCCAGATTGGGGAGGACCTGGGGGTCCACGTCCAGCCGCCCCTCCAACCACGACTGGGCCTGGTAGATGAAGTGCGGCGCCGCGCTCTGGCGCAGGAAGCGCTGGGAGCTGAAGCTCGAGAGCACGACGAACGCCACCACGAACAGCAGCACCTCCACGCGGTAGGCGGCGAACCACACGCGAAGCATGGCACCGGGCGCGCCTCCCGACAGCGAGGGCGCGCTCTGCGTGGAGGGGGCAGTGGCCTCCGCGGGCGACTCGGGAGCTGGGATGGCCGACTCCTCTGGGGCCGGGCCCGTCACACCGGGCTCGGGGGTGGATGGCGATTGGCGCTTGGACTTGGAGCGACTCATGGGCGGGCGGCGGACAGCAGGTGCTGTCGCAGCATCTCCAGCGTGTGGGAGGCAGCGAAGAGCCGCACGCGCTCTCTGTCTCCGGGAAAGGACATGCGCTCACACCGGGTCACCAGGTCCGGGCCCGCGAGCGCGCAGTACACGGTGCCCACGGGGTCCTCGGGAGTTCCTCCCCCAGGCCCCGCGTACCCTGTCACGGACAAGCCATATGTGGTGCCGCAGGCGGCACGCGCGCCCTCGGCCATGGCGATGGCCGTCTGGGAGGACACGGCGGAATGACGCTCGAGAATCTCGGGTGGAACACCCACCCATGCGGACTTCATCTTCTCCGAGTACACCACCGCCCCTCCGACGAAGACGGTGCTGGCTCCCGCCACCGCCGTGAGCCACTGGGCGATGAGGCCCCCCGTACAGCTCTCCGCCGTCGCCAGCGTGGCGCCCGCGCGGCCCAGCACGTCCAGCAGCACCGGGGCGTACTCGTCCCCGTCCGCGCCGAAGACGCGGGCACCCAACACCCGTCGGCAGTCGACCTCGGCGGCCGCCAGCGCACCATCAGCCTCGGTCTGCGAGGGCGCCTCCGCCATCAGCTTGAGGTGATTCTCCGGTGCGTGCGTTCGGAAGCCGAACACCACCCGGGGGTGGCTCGAAGCCAGGGGCGCCACGGCGAGGTCCATCTCCGACTCGGGAAGCCCCACCGTGCGCAACAGGCGGAAGGCACGGAAGACTCGACCGGGTCTGGCCTCCAGCTCCGCCTGGATGCGTGGCAGCACCTCTCCATCCAGCAGGGCGCGGAACTCACGCGGCACGCCGGGCAGGAAGAACAGGCGACAACGTCCCAGCGTGAGGATGACGAGGGGCGCGGAGCCCACCAGATTGCGTACCGGCTCGCTGCCGCGAGGGATACGGGCCATGCGCAGCGCGCTCGGGTTGATGGGGAGACCCCGGGCCGCATAGCGCTCTTGCAGCCAGCCAAGCACCCGTGCGTCCTCCTCGAACGGGACACCCGCGGCGGCGGCGGCGCACTCCAGCGTGAAGTCGTCCGCGGTCGGTCCCAACCCGCCGGAGACCACCACCACCTCCGCCCGGGAAGACGCCTCCAGCAACGCCTGGGTGATGTCGGGGCGGACGTCGCCCACCAACACCACCCGCTCCACCTTGACGCCCAAATCGAAGAGACGGGCCTCCAGGTAGGTGCTGTTCGTATCCGTGATGAGGCCGGTGACCAGCTCGTCACCAGTGCACAGCAACTCGACGCGCATGGGTCGCGCATCCTAGCGGCACCTGTCAGCCTCGGCACGGACGGAAGCATCTCCGCGCTCGCTCACCCGCCAGGACCGCGTCCGGACGCCCGCCTTCCCTCTGCGCGGGCTCGTGCCTGCTTCCTCGGTGCCGAGCACGTCTGCACGGCGAGGGCCGCCTTCGGGCGAGGTCTCGGCACTCGCGCCGTGGCGTCGTCGAGCGGGTGTCGGCCGCCCAGAAGGGGGGCTCCGACTTCGCTCGTTCGGTCAGAGGAAGGCGGGCCCGTCGTTGCCCGGACCGGTACCGTCCTCGGCCTCTTCGTCATCATCTTCGTCGTCGATGACGGCGGCGACAGCCGTGGAGCCGGCGGCCACCTTGCGCGCGGCCAGATGCGTGCGCACCTGCACCGCGGACTCCACCAACCCCAGCGCGAGGTACGCACCACAGCAGGCCACCAACAACCACGCGGGATGGTACTGCGTCGCGATGGCCACACCGCCGACCACCATCAACGTGAACACACCCGCGCTCTTGCGACTGGGACGGGTGTCCTTGAAGGTGCGGTAACGCACCGTCGACACCATCAGCAGCGCCAGGCCCACCACCGCGACCGCCACCGGGACAACGGCCGACTCGTGCAGCGGCTCGCCTCGCGAGGCCACGTGGTGGGAGATGATGACCGAGACGAGCATGCCCGCGGCCAGGGGAATCGGCAGGCCCACGAAGAAGCGCCCACCCCCGCCATGCGGATTGCGCGCCGCCAGCACGTTGAAGCGCGCCAGCCGCAGCGCGCCGCACGCGGCGAACGCGAAGGAGATGAACAGCCCCGCGAAGCCCAGCGGCGCCAACGCCCACTTGTAGACCAACAGCGCCGGAGCCGCCCCGAACGAGACGACGTCCGCCAGACTGTCGAGCTGCACACCGAAGTCGCTCTGCGTCTTCGTCAACCGGGCGACGCGACCGTCGAACCCGTCGAAGAACATCGCGAAGAAGATGGCCAGCGCGGCCTGGTAGAGCTGGACGGGACCCGCTTCACCCGCGCACAGCGTGATGGCGTAGAAGCCACAGAAGATGGACGTGACAGTGAAGAGGTTCGGCAGCACGAACATCAGTTTCCGTAACTTCATCGCTCCCTCGACTTCCTCTGATGCCCGTGAGTTCCTGGCAACAGGACGGCGGGTGAACGGACCTTAGCAGGGTTTTATTCGAGGCACCGTCAGACCGAGGGGTCATCCAGGAGGGCAACATGGGAGACTGGCGATGGGTCGTGTGGGTGCTGGTCGCCAGCCTGGTCGTGGTCATGGGCAATGTCCTGTGGGTGGCGCTCGTCCGAAGGTGGTACCGGCTGCGCACCCCGCTGCCCCAGGCCCTCAAGGCCCAGTGCGCGGATGGATGGGAGCTGGCGGTCCACGCCCGGCGCGCCCCCGTGCGGCGCTTCGAGGAGCCGGTGCTGCTGTGCCATGGACTGGCCGCCAACCGGTATACCTTCGACTTCGAGCCCCCCTATTCCGTCGCCCACTATCTGGCGGAGGCGGGCTTCGACTGCTTCAGCGTCGAGTGGCGCGGCACCGGGCACTCGCGCCTGCCCCCCCGTGGCCGGCGGTACACGGACTTCACCATCGATGACCACATCCTCCAGGACGGCCCCGCACTGCTGGAGCTGGCCCTGAAGGAGACGGGAGCAAAGCGGGCCTTCTGGCTCGGGCATTCGCTGGGAGGGCTCGTGGGCTATGCCCTGGCGCAAGGCCCGGAAGGGGCGAAGCTGTCGGGACTGCTCACGCTCGGCGCCCCCGTGCACTTCAAGTCGGAGCCCTTCCTGCGCACGCTCATCTCGCTGGGCGTCCGCGCGGCATGGCCCGCGCGCTTCCGGCAGGAGTGGATGAGCGCAAGCCTCGCGCCCTTCCTCGGCTACGTAACGCTCCCGCTGTCGGACCTGGTGGTGAATCCCCTGCACATCCCTCCGCGCATCCAGCGGCAGGTCTACGCGAACATGATGTCGTCGATGAGCCGCAAGGTGCTGCTCCAGTTCCAGGACTGGATTGAGCATGACGCGTTCCGCTCGTTCGACCGCACCCGTGACTGGCGCGCCGGCATCTCCCGCCTCCAGCTCCCCATCCTCGTCATGGGCGGGAGCGCGGACCGGCTGGCCACCGCCGAGAATGTGGAGAGCCAGTTCGCCCTCGTCACCGCCGAGGACCGCACGCTGCACGTCTTCGGCAGGGACCGGGGCGACGCGCTGGACTACGGGCACGGAGACCTCGTGTTCGGCAAGGGCGCGCCCCAGGAGGTGTATCCCGTCATCCGCGAGTGGCTGGAGAAGCACGCCACGCCCCTGGATTCGGCCGACGCGCCCGCGCCACCTCCCGCGTGATCAGCGCGGACCGGGCCGAGGCTCGGCGAGGCGCTCCACGCACGGCGCCTCCTCTCCCCTCCGGTCCTCCGTGCGGATGCGCCCCAGCCGCACCCGGGTGTCTCCCGTGCATTCGGCCCAGATGAGGCCCTGGCTGGCCCCCCGTATGAGGAGCGCGTCCACGCGCAGGTCACCATCACCCATCGCCGCCAGCACCGTCTCACCGCTGTCTCGCGCTTCCACTCCCGTGGCGTCCAGCCTCGCGAGCGTGTCCACCAGCAGCGCCGCTTGCCCGCACTGCTCCAGTTCCGCGTCGCGCAGGTACACTCGCGCGTTCTGCGCCGCGAGGACGCAGGCCCCCGTGGTTCGCCGAATCACCACGCCCTCCACGTCCGCGCGCACCTGACGCAGGTGCAGTCCGTCTCCGGTGATGCCATCCACCGCGCGCACGCCCACCACGGTGCCGCCCGTGAGCTTCAGGCTTCCGCCGACCGCCACCACTCCGTACTCGGCGGCATCCTCCACATGGAGGCGCCGCGCCTCCACCTCCGAGCCCGTGAGCTGGAACGCACCGTGGCTGCCACTGCCGCGCACCACCACGTCTTCCAGCAGCACGCCGCGCGAGGCGACCACGCCCAATCCCGCCCGTTCGGCGCCCACTGAGAAGAGCCCCCGCACCTCCAGACGCAGCGCACGCATGGCGGAGACCGCGAGCTCGTGCCCCCGCACTCGCACGTCCTCCATCACCAGGCTGCCCTCCACCACTGAGAACGCCGCGCCTCGGCCGCCTTCCGACACCGCACGGCGGACCTCCGCGTGCCCACCATCCATCCCCAAAGCCGTCACCGGCCCGGTGAAGCGCACGTCCTCCAGCAGCACCCGAGACTCGGCACCTCGGACGCGGACCGCGCGACGGAAGGGGCCCGTGAAGGAGGTTCCTCGCAGCCACGCGTCCCGGGATGACGGTGGAGACGGAGCCTCTTCGGGCGCGTCGAGCAGGACACCCACGGTCTCCGACACGGTGGCCTCGAAGCGTGCATCCACCGCGTCGAACCTTCCGGATGTCACCCGCACCGCGCCCTGGCGCTGGCCGCTGAAACCCACATTCTCCACCAAGACGCGCCCGCCACCCGTCACCTCCAGGCCCCAGGTTCCGCCCCGCACCTCCAGGTTCCGCAACAGCACTCCCCCCGTTCCCGTGGCTGGCGACGAAAGGTCCTGCGGATCCGTGGCTTTCAACGGAGATCCACTCGACACCGCGACCGAGCCTCGCACGCCCAAGGGGCTCAACGGGAAGCCACCATGCCCCGCGGGCCGAAACGGCAGGCCCTGCGAGCCTGGAGAAATCGGCGGAGGCACACGCTGCCCATCACTCGCAGGTCCTTCCCCCCCACCCGATGGCCCGGCGGCGCGCAGCACCGTGCCCTGCGGGGTTTCCACCAGCAGCACCGTGCCGGGTCCCTCGCCCTCCAGCCGGACGTCCTCGGGCAGGGTGAAAGGGCCCCGGTACGCTCCCGCCGCCAGGTGCACCGTCAGCGGACCCGGCCGGGCCAGCGCCTCCGCCAGCGACCTCAAGGGCCTCTCCCTGGAACCATCCCCGGGCCGCCACCACGCCGCGTCCACCCACACCTCGACACGGACCTGCTCCCGTCCAGGGGTGGCCCCTCCGCCCACGGGGAGCCCCGGGCCCCGGCAGGCGCCCAGCGTCAGGATCATCAACGTCGGAAACGTTCGGAAGCGCACGCAGGTGGAAACCCTAGTCC
>NZ_VIFM01000255.1 GCF_006636215.1 Myxococcus llanfairpwllgwyngyllgogerychwyrndrobwllllantysiliogogogochensis
GCCGCGTCAACCGCGAGCCCGACGTGCGCTGCGAGCTGTACGACGTCGTCTTCGACATCGAGAAGGCCGTGGAGGCGCTCGCCACGGTGCCGGCCCAGGACGTGGAGTACCGCCTCAAGCCCATTCTGGAGGCGATTGCTCACCGTCCGCCGTCCGCGCAGGAGAAGTACCTGGCGCTGCTGGAGGTGCGCACCGGCCTGGCCGCACAGAAGCTTCGGCTGTCCATGGCCCGCGCCGTGCGTACCCAGGCCGCAGGAGAGGGGGCGGACACCAAGGGCGGAGGGAAGAGCAGCAGCGGCGACGACACCATCGACGGCGAGGTGTTCGAGGACGCGTACTGCTACTACACGGTGACGCAGCGCGGAGAAGCGAAGGCGATTTCCTCCTTCACCTTCACGCCCAGGGCCGTCGTCGAAACCGAGGAGGGGGAGGTTTTCCTCGGAGACATCCGCACGGACAAGGGCACCAGCATGGGAGGGGCACGGCTGCCGAGGCGGGCCTTCAACTCGCGTAAGGAGCTGCTGCACCACCTGCCCTCAGTCCACACACAGTGGACGGGCAGCGACAACAACGTGCAGGGGCTGCTGCGCTCGGTGGCGCGGCGTGCGGTGCCGCGGCTGCCGGGCACCAGTGTCCTGGGGGACTTCAACCGCGATGGTCTCCGCGTGTGGGTGGCGCCCGGATGCACCATTGGGAAGGAGGGCTTTCTCTCCCCGTCGCCCGTGGCGTACCTGCCCAATGGGGCGTCCCTCGAGTCGCGCGTCCGCTACGAGGCCACGGACGACGACAGCTTCCACGACGTGGCGCGCACGGTTTTCGAGTACCTGCCGCGAATCAACACGCCGCAGGTGGTGCTGCCCATGCTGGGGTGGTTCTTCGCCACGCCGCTGAAGCCGCGCCTCTTGGAGAAGGTGGGCTCCTTCCCCATTCTCTTCTCCTACGGGACACAGGGCAGCGGCAAGTCCAGCACCTGCACGGAAGTCTTCTGGCCGCTGGCCGGGGTGCCGGCCTCGGACGCCTACAGCGTGACGGAGACGGAGTTTGCGTTGGTGAAGCTGCTGTCCTCGACGCGCTCCGTGCCGGTGGTGTTGGACGAGTACAAGCCCCACGACATGCCGCCGCCGCGCCTCCACCTGGTGCACCGCTACATGCGGCGCCTCTACCGAGGGGAGACGGAGGAGCGGGGCCGGCCGGACTTGACGGTGTCCACCTACCGCCTGCAGGCCCCGCTGTGTGTCTGCGGAGAGACGCGGCCCACGGAAGCGGCTCTCGTGGAGCGCATTCTTCCCGTCAGCCCGGAGAAGGCGACGGTGCAGCAGCCGGCCTACCGGGCGGCCTTCCGCGAGGTGACGTCCGTGCGCCTGGCCCTCTTTGCCCCTCGCTACATTCAATTCTGCCTGGGGCGGGACTTCGACGCGGACTACCGCGTGGCCCGCGCCGTCGCTGACGACTTCGTGAAGGGGCGACAGGTGCCTCCGCGCGTCACCGACAACGTGACGGCCATGCTGTTGGGCATTCACCTCTTCGAGGAGTTCGCCCGGGAGTGTGGCTACCCGTTGCCTGCCGACTTGGGCGCCCGTGAGGCCGTGGACGCCGTGCTGAGGGACGTCCTCGAGGAGGAGGAGGGCGTGCGAAACGCCCTCGACGCCTTCGTCCAGATGCTGTCCGTCATGGCGATTCAGGGCGAGCTGAAGTACCGCGTGCACTACGCCTTCGTCGAGGGACGGCTGTGCCTCCACCTGGAGTCCGCCTACGACGCCTTCCGAATGCACTGCAAGCGCAGCGACTACCGGGGAGAGATGGTGGACACGAAGGCGCTGCGACGCCTCATCCATGAGAACCACCGCGCAGGCGGGTACGTCGTCGCCCCCAGTGAGCGCGTCTGCTTCGCCGGCAAGTCGCTGCGCAGGTGTGCCCTGGTGATTGACGTCGCGAAGGTGCCCTTCATTTCCGTGGAGGACTTCCCACACGCGGAGGAGGCAAGCCGCGGGTGGCGCGGCCAGGGCTATGGCTTCGCGGAGGAGGGGGCCTCCTGAGGCAGTGCTGTCGAGCAGGAGTTGAAGTGAGAACCCATTCTCGAGGTGCCGTCATGACAAGGCTGTCGCGTAGCAAGCTGTGGACGGAGTTTCTTCAACGTCTCGCGTCGGAGATGGAGCCGCTGGCCCCCATGCTTCACCAGGGGCGGCGGCTGGTGTGGCGGGAAGGCGAGTGGCTGAACCGGGTGGCCCTCTCGCGCCACTCCTGGCCGGACAGGCATTTCCCCGAAGCGCCGCCGGTGACGCGGATTTCGATGAACCGACTCATGTTTGAACCCCCCGAAGCCATGCTGCGCCGGTTCGGCTTCAGCGGTGTGGCACTCCCCTTTGGGGAGGAGCGTCTGCGTCTGGAGTGGACTGTCTACGGGGAGGAGTTGCTCGCCTTCGCGAGCTGGCTGCCGCTGCTGATTCGTGGCCGGCTGAACGCGGCGGAGCCCATTCCACTGCCCCCGCACCCGAGTCACGTCTTCAATGGCGGGCTGAGGAAGACACGCTATGCATGGACGGCCACGGCGTGGGAGGCCTACGCGCGTTGGCGGAGAACGGACGCGAGCCTCCCATTCATGGCGATTCCCGCCGACCGGGTGAAGCCGGCAAGGGCACTGACGAGAATACTCCGTCCCCCCTCCTGAATTGCTTCCCGCTGCGGCCCTTACGAGTCGCAGCAGGGAGGCGCTGCGATGCGAGGTGTTTCTCGTTTGGCGAGTGGAGTCATCCTGGCGGGAGTGCTGCCGGTGCCAGGTGTCTCCTCGATTTCGCTCTCGGGCCTTTGTCATGACGATGGATACGCGAATGTCGAATCAGCATGAGGTTGAGGTTTCAGCCGGGGGGCGACCGAGCACCCCGCAGCAGCGCCGCGAGGACGCAGTCGACGTGCTGGCCGAGGCCCTCTGGGAGTTGTGGCTCCGTCGCCATTCGCAAGCACCGAAGTCGAAGGAAGAGGAGCGCACCCATGGCTGAGACGCAGACTCTCGACTTGTCTTCTCCCCGGGACAGAGCGTCCATGCACTCCGCCCGAGGGCAGGTTGCCCCGGACGAAGGAGACATCACCATGGCGAAGAGAGGGACTGTTCGCGCCGCGCGCAAGCAGCTGGCGGACGTGCCGCAGCAACTGGCTGCCCTGGCCCAGATGCGGGTGCCAGAATTGGCGAAAAAGTACCAGGAGCTGTACGGCGAGCCCACGCGCAGTCGCAATGCACCTCACCTGCGCAAGCGCCTTGCCTTCCGGATACAGGAGCTGGCCGAAGGGGGCCTCTCCCCGCGCGCCGTGGCACGCATTGCGGAGCTGGGTGATACGCTGCCCGAGAGCTGGCGGATGCGACAGGCGGAGGTGGATAAGAATCCCGCCGGCCCCCTGCCCGCTGTACCCGACGACCGCGACGCCCGGCTGCCGCCGCCCGGCACCGTGCTGACGCGTGTGTACCGAGGCACGGAGCTCAGAGTCACGGTGCGGGAGGGCAGCTTCGAGTACGAGGGCAAACTGCACCGCAGCCTCTCCAGCATCGCCAAACTGGTGACGGGGACGGCTTGGAATGGCTTCACCTTCTTCGGCCTCAAGGCTGGCAGCTCGAAGGCGGTGAAGTCATGAGCGGCCCTTCCTTCTTTCAGACGCACATGGGGCAGCGGTTCTACGAGGGGACGATGCCGGCGCTCGTCCGTGAGCTGAAGCGCCTCAACGACAACATGGAGCGACTGGTGGCCGTGGCCGAGCGTTTCGCAGGACAGCCACCGTCCTCGAGCGCCGGTGTGGCGACTCCGCCGCCAGGGGACTCGGAGGGGAAATGAGGAAGCGCAAGCCGACGCGGGTTCCGACGGACGCGAAGCGCTGCGCCGTCTACACCCGCAAGTCGACCGCCGCGGGCTTGGAGCTGGAGTTCAACTCCCTCGATGCCCAGCGCGAAACCTGCGTGTCCTACGTGCAGCGTCAGCCCGGCTGGACTCTCGTGGACGAGAGATATGACGACGGTGGCTTCACGGGCGCGAACATGGAGCGGCCCGCCTTCCAGCGGCTGCTTCAGGATGTGGACGCGGGACGGGTGGACGTCGTCGTCGTCTACAAGGTCGACCGTCTCTCGCGCTCCCTCCTCGACTTCGCGAAAGTCATGGAGCGCTTCAACGCGGCAGGCGCGTCCTTTGTTTCGGTGACGCAAAACTTCAGCACGGCGGACGCCATGGGGCGCCTGACGTTGAACATGCTGATGTCCTTCGCGGAGTTCGAGAGGGAGATGATCAGCGAGCGGACGCGGGACAAGATTGCCGCCGCGAGGCGCAAGGGAAAGTGGACTGGCGGGCGCGTGCCGTTGGGCTACGACGTGGTGAATCGGCGCCTCTCCGTGAATGAGTATGAGGCCGTGGTGGTGAAGGAGGCCTTTGACTTGTACCTCCGACACGGGACGGCTTCAGGCGTGGCTCAGCTCCTCAACGAGAAGGGGCGGCAGACGAAGCGGTACGAGAACCGGAGCGGTGATGCACAAGGCGCTCGTCCCTGGACGACGCAGGATGCCCTGCGTCTGTTGCGCAACCCCCTCTATGTCGGCCTGATGTCCTACGGGAATGAGACGCATCCAGGAGAGCATCCGGCAATTGTAGATGCGGACGCCTTCCATCGGGCTCAGGCGATGCTGGATGGCCGTCGCTTCGGCGGCCAGTCTCACGGACGCAACCCCGACTACGTGCTGCGGGGCCTGCTGCACTGCGGCCTCTGTGGGGCGGCGATGACGCCCGGCAGCAGCCGCAAGGGCACGCGCGAGTACCGCTACTACCGCTGCACCACTCGGGACAAGCAAGGGCGGGGCGCCTGTCTGTCCGCCCCCATGGCGGCGCCGGCCCTGGAGGACTTCGTCGTTGCGCAACTCCGCGAGGCCTCGGTGAGCGGCCCCCTCGCAGGGGATGTATACGCCCGCCTCACGACGCGATTGGAGGAGCAGCACCAAGCCCTCCGTACCGAGCGCACGCAGTTGCCGAAGGAGCTGGCCCGGCTCTCGAAGGAGTCGGCGAAGTGGGTCGACTCGCTTTCGCACTTGGAGGGGCCTGCCCGGCGCGTTGTCGAGGCGAAGCTGATGGCCGCGGAGGAGAAGGCCGTGGGCCTGGAGAAGCGACTGGTGGAGGTGGAGCGCGGCTTGGACGCCACGAAGGGCGAGAAGCTGGAAGCCGCGTGGGTTGCTCAAGCCCTCGCGGACTTCGATGCCGTGTGGGACGCCCTCGTCCCCTCCAACCGGGGGAGACTGCTGCGCGCGCTCATCGGTCGGGTGGTGGCGAATGAGGTGACGGGCTGCGTCGACGTGTACCTGGCTCAGGCCGGTGACGGTGTTGCGGCCACGCGCGGGGATGCAGCGGCATGAGCACGAGCCTCGAATCCTTGCCAGCGGAGGTGAGCCTCCTCCGCGCGCACTTTCACCGGGTCCGCCGGATGGGCGTCACGTTCGTCGAGGGGCCCAAACCTCCCCCGCGCGAGGAGTCGAGGCGGCCGTCCCATGTTGCACGGATGGTGGCCCTTGCTCACCACCTGGAGGCGGCCATCAACCGGGGGCAGATGCGGAACGCAGCGACTGTGGCACTGCAACTGGGACTCACCCGAGCGCGTCTGACGTACCTGCTGGACTTGCGTCTGTTGGCGCCCGACATCCAGGAGGAGCTGCTGTTCCTCGAGGCGGTGGATGGAGACGAGCCCCTCGGCGAGAGAGTCCTCCGGGCCATTGTACACGCGGGAACGTGGGAAGCGCAGCGTCAGCGCTGGCGCGAGCTGAAGGCTTCATTCTGAGACGGGAGCCCGAGTATTCGGACTCCTTGGTGTAACGTGAGTGCAAGTGGCTGCCTTGGGTGTTGAAGAATCGGCGGGCCCCAGTGGCCTGCGAGGAAAGCGAGCGGAAGCACATGCAGAACGACATGAAGAGCACCATTCAGGCTGCGGTGGCGGAGGCGGTGGGGAAGGCGACGGGTCGGCAGTTGGAGCTGCTGGGCCGGCAGCTGGAGCTGCTGGAGAAGATTGTTCAGTTCCTCGGCATCGAGCCGGGCCCGACTCGTGTAGCGTCTGCGCCGAAGGGCACCCCCGCGCACGCGCCTGCGCCCGCGCGGAAGGGCCCGTCCTCGGTGCCCGTGCGGAAGTGGGTGAGGCCGCAGGCTGCGCCGAAGCCTGCGAAGGCGGGGCCCGCGCCCCAGAAGAGTCGCGGGCGCCCTCGCGGAGCGGGACGCGCGGCGACGGCCGCAGCCACCGACTCCAGTCCCGGCCCCGAGACGCCCGTCCCATACGCGGAGGGGCAGGAGGTGCGCTACAAGCAGGGGCGGGGTGCCTTCACGGCGAAGGTGAAGGCCGTCGACGAGAAGGCGAAGACGGTGACGTTGGCGCGCGTCTCCGACGGTAGGAAGGTGGTGCGCCCCTTCGACAAGGTGACGCCCGCCTGAGTCTGGGCCGCGAAGCGCCCTCTCTGGGGGCGCTCCTGCGGCGCGTCGTCACGGCTCGTTGGCCATGGCTTCGAGCTGCCCCTCGGCGAGGGCGCGGTAGTGGGGCACGACTTCCACCTTGAGCACGTCCCGCATCTCCTGGCGGGCGCTGACGAAGTCCCCCTTGTCCTTGTGCTGATACATCCGGTGGAGTGCGTCCATGAGCCTGTGGGAGCCCTCTCGGATGCGCCGGGACTCCTCACGCAAGATGCCCAACGCGGCCTCCTCTGTGGCGAGCGCGCTCTTTGCCTCGGTGTCGCTGATGCCCACCTCGGCCGCCGTGCGCTTCAGCAACGCCTTCTCCTCTGGAGTGAGGGCCAGGCGCGCACCTTCGACGAAGACACGACGGGCCAGAGTGCGAATCGGCCCCCAGTCAATGGTTTTGCTCACGAGTCATTTTTCCTTTGCGAACGGCCACGGCCTGCAGGTGCAGCCAGGGCTGGGGCGCCTTGCACCCAGAGGGGAGGTTCATGGGGCTGCACCCTGTCCTCTACGAGTGTCAGAGGGCTTCACAGGAATGGAGGGTCATGCTAGTTCCATGGTCAAGTCAACTAGACCTGTCGAACTGCCGGAGCGGCCTCCGGTGGCGGCGAGGTCGGTTGCCCGTGGAGCCGCGCCCCTGCGTTCAGGAGGACTCACAGCCATGCCGAAGCGTTCGGAAGATGAAGTGACGACGGAGGAGTTACCGCCCCGCATCCCAATCCTGTCTGCTCGCGGTACGTCGCACGTCCACTTCGAGGTGGAAGGCGTGAGGTACGAAGGCGTGAGGGAGTTGGAGGTGCGGCCGAATGGCGAGCGGCTCCTGGAGGTGGCTCGTCGCGTGGGGGATGGTGCGCTGTCGGGCCCCTGCCTGGTCCGCCAGCTTCTCAGCCCCTTCACGTTCATTCAGCGCCAGAGGATGTTCGAAGAGGTGCAGTTGGCCTTCCGTCTCAACCATCCCAACATCTCTCAAATCTTCCATGTGCGGGTGGATGAGGAGGAAGACGCGGCCTATGCCGTCATGGAGTACGTGGGTGGGCCCTCGCTGGAGACGCTGGTGTGCGCGGCGCTGGTGAGAGGCCAGCCCCTCTCGGAGGGCTTTGGCTTGTACGTGGGCGCGGAGGTGGCGGACGCCCTGCACTACGCGCACACGCTAACGTCTGAAGAGGGGGTGCCCTTGGGCATCATTCACCGCGACGTGAGTCCCCGGCACATCGCGCTGGGGCAGCACGGAGAAGTGAAGGTGCTGGACTTCGGCGCGGCGTACTCGCTGCTGGCGGGGCGCGAGGAGTCGCCGGAGATGCTGCTAAGAGGAGACGTCGCGTACTCCAGCCCTGAATACCTGCGCAAGGAAAGGCTGACGGCGCGCTCCGATGTCTTCAGCTTGGGTGTGATGCTGGTGGAAGTCCTCACTGGTAAGCACCTCTTCGAGGTGCATGACCTCCCGGTGATGGCGGCGAACGAGACTCAGTTCCGCCTGGAGGCGCAGCCCTCGCTGCCGCTGCAGCAGATGCAGGCCCTCATGAAGACGTTCAACCCGGACGTCGTCGAGAAGGCGGTGGCCCACCTCAACGAGGACCTCAAGGCGGTGTTGCACACCGCGCTGCGCCTCAACCCCCAGGAGCGCTTCGCGATGGCGGCGGACATGCGGGATGCGCTGCGGGGTGTCGCCCACGCCCAGCTCCACGAGCCTTACGGGCGTGGAGAGGCCGCCGTGGAGGCAGCCCGTGTCGTGTCCGAGGGCGGGGTACTGCGTGACCAGGTGGAATTCGGCGAGGCTGGCCTCTACCCGGCGGGCCTGGAGAAGCACGAGCTGGGGCTCAAGAAGGAGTAGGCCAGATGCTCTGCTTCCGCGTGCTGCGCAATAGCAAGCACCTCACCAGCGCGGGGGGCCAGACTTCGGCGTCCTCTCCACCATTCTGACGTGGGTGCGCCGCCCTCATGATGAGTCCAACGCCAATCCGGAGTTGCCCCTCCATGTGGGAGGCACCGTGGGCAGGGACTACGGTGAGCACCTGACGTGGCGCAACGTCAACATCCGCGTGGGAGATGTCCTCTCCGCGGAGGTACGACACGCCCGAGAAGCGGCGCCTTCTGCGCCGCCTCGCTCACCTGGACAGTCTGCAGCTCAAGACCCGCTCGCGCTTGGTGGCCTTTCTCCTGCCAGGAAGGGGCGCCCGGAAATGAGCACGCACCGCAGCCAGCCCCTCTTCTTGTGGCTTGGCAGGCAGACTGATTGGAACCTCCTACCAGCCTCAGCGTCGGTCACTTGGTGGCGGTAGGCTCGGGTGAAAGCTCGGGCCAGGGCTCAGAAGCTTCGCGGACTGCGCCGACCCCACGTAGAATGGGGCTCGACCATGAGCAAGCCCGCCTTGAAGTACCCGCGTGATGTGCTGCGAGAGTGGTGGCCGGAGTACACGGGCCACCCTCCGGAGGAGGGTGGATTTGGCCTCATCTGCGACCTCATCGACACCCTTTTCTTTGCCAGTCTGGCGAGAGAAGAAGGCCATCCTGCGCTTGCTCGCATCGTCTACCACGAGGGCGGAGCCCAAGGCCTGGAACAAACCCAGGAGCACGCTGACTTCGACAGTTCACAGGGTCCAGCTCTTGCCTGGACGGTCATTCCATTTCATCCCATCCGGTTCACCGTCAATGCCCTGGTGAAGCTCACGCCCGCCGCCCATGTGGAGCGAACAGCCATCATCGTGGGCCCGCATGACGGGCAACTTCATATCCTGGGACTGGCGCGGCGGATAAAATCCACGGACGGTGGAGACGTATTGGTGTTCTCCGCTCCAGAACCCGGCTTCATCGTCTTACACCGCGCGGGTGAGGAGATCTTCCGCTACGAGCGCGGTCAACGGCTCTCCCCGGAGCAGACGTTTTCTTTGTGGAAGATTCTCCACACCAATGGGCTCGTCAGGAAGACGCTTGAAGCGGTCTGTCAGAACCTCGTCCGGACTCTGACTGAGGCCTCCTTCTTCAAGTTTTCGAATTCCGACGTCTCGTCTCTGCTCTACGATCTCATCAACACCATGGTCTCGACTCGCCATGGTGGGCTCATCTCCATCCTCGCGGAGGCGCCCTCCACGGAGAAACCCTTCTACTCCCTCTCTCACAATCAATCGCTGCATAACGAACTCCTCCAGCAAGTCACGACAGCAAAAACGCATGCATTCCGTCTGGCCTTCACGAACATTCCAGACGAACTCCAAGAAGCAAGGGCCGCCGAGGAGGACGCGAGAACGGCGAAGGAGGCACTGGGCTCGCTCATCGCGAACATTGGCCAGTTGACGGCACTGGACAATGCCCTGCTCCTGGGGCCCGACCTCAAGGTCATCGGCGCTGGTTACGCGGTGCCAACCGCGGCGGTCACGCCCTCGGTGCATGTCGCACAAGATCTTCAAGGCACACCGGGTGATGTTTACGACATCAATCAACACGGGTCACGCCATCGGGCCGCAGCGTCGTTTGCCCATGATAATCCCGGGGGATTGGTCTTCCTGGTCTCTCATGACGGGCCACTTCGCTGCCTGATTCGGCCTCCCAAGGAGGAAAAGACCCTCCTCTGGAATCTCCGGCTCTTAGAGATTTGAGCCAGCTATGAGCTACATCGTCTTGCGTTCGCGGCTCTGCGGCCTCTCACTGCCTGGGCATCATCACCTGGTTCCACTCGCTCCTACCGAAATAGGCTCTTAGCGGGGCCTTCGTCGGGAGGCACTCCGTCATCGCCGGGGCCCGCTCAGTCAGGGGCGCGTGTTCTGGTGCAGGGCCCCGAGGGGGGGTGCCCTGCCCGCCGGGCGTGCTCCCAGCTCCGAAACGCCGGAGCGCCGGCCGCAAGCGGCCTGGCTCTGGAGGTCGAGGGCCCTCGGGGAGCTGCCTCAGCGGGCGAACTCGGTGGCGACGTGGAGAAGGGCGTCCAACTTCCCTGGGTCGAGCTTCCGCGCGACGAAGATGAGTCGGCGCAAGGTGGTGTCGTCCTCCGGCCGGGCCCGGGCCCCGCTGGTTGAGGACTCGGTGAGGCCCATCAGGTCCTCCGGGGAGACCATCAACTCGACGCAGAGCTTCTTCATCGTCTCGACGCTGGGAATCATCTGCCCGCGTTCGATTCTGCTGTAGACGACAGAGTTCAGTCCCACGCGGTCTGCGACCTGGACCTGCGTCAGACTCATCTGCTCCCGCGCGAGGCGGACGATGGCGCCAAGGTGCGCTGCAAGCTGTTGATTCATAGGTGTAGGGGAGTATACCTGAGTTGCGAGTTGTCGAGGGAGGACGATTAGCGCACGGCAGACAGGAGATGAATGAGGGCGAGGGACTGCCGTCCGTCCAGCAGGCGCACACGACGTCGCAGGGCCTCCTTGGCGGTAGCACTCATGCCCGGCGGCAGCGCAGTGGGGAAGCCAAGCAGCTCGTTGGGCGTGGTGCTGACGACGGTGCAGAGGCGGAACAGCGTCGGGACGCTGGGAAGCATGAGTCCCCGCTCGAGTCGGCTGTAGGCGTTGCGGGAGATGGAGACGAGCTTCGCGACCTCTGTCTGCTGAAGGCCCGCGCGGAGGCGGGCCGCGCGCAGGGCTTCGCCGAGGACGGCAGGCAAAGGACGGGCACGTCTCTTCGGAGGGGGGAGGGCGAAGACGTCAGGAGGGATGTGCATTCAAAACAAACTGTACCTGATAGTCTAGTTGACTTCACTATTCTGTGTGGCTGGCCCTTCCCTGGGGCGGTGGTTGGAGGTGGGAGAAGACTTCGCGCGGTTTCCCTGGGCTTCTGGTAACGTCGGCCGGCGCCGGGGAGGGAGTTGCATGCGCGTGGCCGCAGTCCTGCTGTCCTACAGTGTCGCCGTGAGGACGTCGCCATGAGGGACAACGGCCCCCCAGCCGTGCTGTCCCCTGGGGACGTGGTGAAGGGCTACACGGTGGTGAGGCACCTGGACCGGGGTGGCTTCGGCACCGTGTACCTCGCGACGAACGACGGGCAGCCCTGCGCCTTGAAGCTGGTGGAGCGGCAGCGGGTGGAGGGGCGGGTGGAGAAGGAGGTCTCCATCCTCTTGCGCCTGACGCACCCCAACGTGGTGGGGATTCGCGGCTTCTCCTACTGGCAGGCCGGGGAGCGCGACTTCGCCCTCATCGCCATGGAGTACGTGGAGGGGCGGAAGCTGAGCGAGTGGGTGAAGGAGGAGAACCCCTCAGCGCGGCAGGTGGCGAAGGTGACGCTGGACGTGGCGCGGGCGCTGGAAGCCTCGCACGAGGCGGGCGTAGTTCACCGGGACGTGAAGGACGCCAACGTCATGGTGCGAGACGCGGATGGCCTGGCGGTGCTGGTGGACTACGGCATCGGTGACTACGCGGGCGCTCCCTCCGGCGTCACCCAGTCCATGCTGCCGCCTGGGACGATGGAGTTCCGGCCGCCCGAGGCCTGGCTCTTCTGGAAGCAGCACATAGGCCAGCCGTCGGGCGCGCGCTACGTATCCGTCCCCTCGGACGACATGTGGGCCCTAGGCACTGTCTTCTACCGCCTCCTCACGGCGAGGCTGCCCTTCGACGCGGGGACGGACGAGGAGTACGTCGAGGGCGTCATGGGCAAGTCGCCTGTGCCCCCTCACCTCGTCAACCGCTTCGTCCCCGCACAGCTGGGAATGTTGTGCCTGCGGCTGCTGGAGAAGGAGCCTGCTGCGCGCCCCGGCGCGAGCGCTGTCTGCGCGGCCTTGGAAGAGCTCCTGTCCGGGGCGGAAGGGGAGGCCTGGAACACCCCCTTGTTCGACGCGTATGGCCCGAACTCGGCCACCACGGAGAACGAGGGCGATGCGGAACGGTTCGCTCGTTGGGTGAGGCGGCCCCTGCGCCAGATGCGCCGTGGCAAGGTGCTCGGCCCGGAGCTGCTGGGCGAAGGCGGGCCCGCGGCATTGCCACCCGAGGCCTCGCTGGCGCCTGCGGCCATTCGGCCCCTGGAGGCGCAGCTGCCGAGCTTGGCGCTCGAGGCGGGGGCGGAGGCCGCACCAGCGGCGGAACCCCCGCAGGCGGCGCCCGTGGCCTTCGGCGTCGAGGTGGAGCGGCGCTCGTTCTTCTCGCGACTCCGGCTGGGGCGTGTGCTGGGAGCGGGAATGCTGGCCGGCGCGCTGGCCGCAGGGGCGATTCTGTCGCAGCAGACGCCCCCACCACTGGGGGGCGGGCCTTCCTCCGGGCCCGGTCAAGAAGTAGCGGCATATGCAAAGAAACCTCAAGCTGCCCCGGCCGCAGCTCCCACCGGGCCGGAGGCAACACCTGCGGCCGTTGCGCCTCCCGCGACGCTTCCCGAGGTGACTGCCACCGTGACGACACCCAAGAGTGACACCCCTTCATCCCTGCCAACGCCTGCCAAGAAGGCCACGAGGAGCGTTGGCACGGCCCTAGCGACGACGGCCCTCTGCACGACGCTCGCGTGCTCCGGTGCGCAGGTGCGCCCTGCCCCGGAGCCCGAGCCGTGCCCGGAAGGAAGCGCCAAGGGCATGAAGATGCTGGGCATGAAGATTGGGGACGAGGAGGGTTCAAGCTTCGTCAGGGGAGAAGAAAAGTACGTCACGGTGAGGGAAGGCACTGCACAGATCATCCTGGGCTCGGACAAGGCCACTCTGTCTGGGCGACTCATTATTGCCGACCGCGTCTATGTCCGACTGACTCGAGCGCGATTTCGTGGAGAGAGCTTCCCCGTGTGCTTGGAGGTGCGGGACGGCTCTAGCAACCGCGGACTGGAGATAGAGGGTGGTGGAGGGGATTCTGGAAAGGCGCGCGTGTACTCTGCCGTTTTGGTCAAGGCGGTGAGTGAGTTTGAATGACATGCCGCTGTTTGGCAGACGCTCATGAGCTGCCATGGGTGTCGCTGCTGGCTTGGTCCAGGAGAAATGTCGAGTGCATCATTCAGTGTCGGCCGTTCTGCTTTTCCTCCTCCTCGCAGGAGAGGGGACAGCTCTGGCGCAGTCGCCCCCGGCTACAGCGGGGCTGAGCGTTCGCCGAATCGAGCTGGTCTCGGATGATGCTCAGCCGGTGGCTGATGTGGCGGTGAGTCCAGGGCTCTCGACGGTGTTCATCTTCGATTCAGACGTGAGTCGGGACGGTGTGGTTCTCGAGGGCCGTGAGCGCTTCTCGGTGCTGGATGCAGGCCTCAGTACGTTGCGCCTGGTCCCGTCCGAGAAAATCTCGGCGGGAGAGCGGCTCAAGTTGACGGTGCGGTTCCTGGACGGAGCGGCCCCGGCGAGTGCGACGTTTGTCCTGGTCGCGCACCCTGCACGGTCAGAAGCGCTCATCGAGGTCTATCGGCGCAAGAGGAGCGTCGAGACATACCAGGAGGAAGTCCGCCAGGCGCGCATCGAGGCTGAGCAATGCCGAGAGGAGAATGAGCGCCTGCGCGCGGAGCGAAGTGCTCCTGATGGGCTGACGGGACTCATATCGACGGAAGTCCTGAGCAAGCAAGGCGTTGACTTCCGCGAGGTGACAAAGGCTGTAACCCAGGCCCCAGGAGGGGCCGCAGCCAAGAATCTTGTCTATGCATACCGCACAGCCCGCAGGGTGGCTGTTGTGGTCACCCTCAAGTATGTAGGCGACGCTCAGCCGTGGACAGCAGTAGGTGCGATGCTCCGGGGCAAGGCCAACGACGAGCTGAAGGTGCTTCGAGTGTGGCAGTCGGGCCCTGTTGCCCCGGGCTCGGATGCCCAGCGAGTGGTGGTAGAGGCTGAGGCTGCATCCAACTCCCCTCAAGGACCCTTCACGCTGAAGCTCTGGGATGCAGATATGCGCCGCACCATCACCCTGAGCAACGTCACCTTCCCTTAACCCAGCGCGGGCTGCTGGCAAGCCCTCTCACGGGTTCCGGTGTTTGGGGCTTGTGCGGAATGCCAATTGAGGGTTCAATGGACTAAACCTATTGGTCTAGTCCGTTCTGACGTGCCCTGGAGGACGACATGTTCCCCGCTGTGCTGGAGTGCGGTCGCGCGACTGCGCGCTTCCTTGGTTGCGGAGAGGGCCCGGAGGGCGACGCGCCCGATCCACCTTCTTGAACTCGCTTTGAAGTAGACGCTCGGCTCTCGCACTGCGCAGAGGCCTCGGCACCGCCATGTCAGGCGCGTGCCGACGGTCGTCGTGCGCCGAGGAGCCGTCTGCGCTTCGTCGGGCTGCAAGCCTGACGGACGCTGAGGAGGCCTTCCTCAGTCATTCCTATTCATTCGTTTGGAGTCATGAACGGATCCAGGCCCCCCTGGCGCCGTGGCGTGACACGTCTGTCTGCTGCTTGGACTGCGCTGGGGCTTCCTGGTGCCGTGACGTGACACGTCTGCCCATGGCTTGGCCCAGTCGGCCTGCCGGCGACTCCCGCAGTGCAATGCATTCACCCCGCAGCCCGGCGCCCTGCCGGACTGAACGGGAAGCCTCTGTCCATTGCCCCGCCACTGGGGCCTTCACAGGAGACGTCGATGTTCATGCGCTGGGCCGTCGTGTTGCTGTTGGTGTTACCCGGAGTGGGGTGGGCGGAGGAGATTGCCTATGAAGACGACCTGGCGAAGATCGAGGACGACACCATCCTCCTTGAGCCAGAGGTGGACGAGCAACTCGAGCCCTCCATGGACGAGGGTGACGCCCTGGTCGAGGAGGAGCCGGCCTCGTCTAGCTCGGGCTCTGGCTGGGCGAACCGGCTGAGCCTGGAGACCACGACGTGGATGCTGCTGCCCCGGAGAGGGGCAGGGAGGGATGAGGGATTCCTGCAGGTCCACCCACGGCTAGAGGTCGTCAAGCCAGGCCTGCTCCAGCTCGAGCTGGGCGCTCCCGTGCGCCTGCGCATGTGGGACGCAGAGGCGGGGGACAGTCTGGTGCGGAAGGAGGATTGGGACGAGCTCTCCGACTGGGGCCAGGTGGTGCAGAACCTGATGGTGGGAGGCGACGCGCCGAACTTCGTGTGGGTGGGCGCCCTGGAGTCGTACACGCTACTGTCCGGGCACCTGGTGCGCCGCTACAACAACCGGGGCAACCCCAACTACAACCCGGCCGGCGCGGTGGTGACGGGAATGCTGAGGCCCCTCTACGTCGAGGCCTTCGCCTCGGACGTGCTGGGCGCGCGGCTGATGGGGGCGGAAGTCGTGCTGGACGTGCAGCACATCCTCGTGGGCCGCCAGCCGTACCCGATGAAATACATGCTGGCGCTGTCTGCGGTGCATGACTGGGGCAAGGCCGGAGGGACGTCGGAACCGCTTACGCTGGCCCACGTCGACGGGACGGCCATTCTCGTGAGCCGCCGCAACGGGCAAGGCGGCTTCGAACTGCAGGCGAACGCGGGCTGGGGCGGGCGTCCCGGAGAGGGC
>NZ_VIFM01000256.1 GCF_006636215.1 Myxococcus llanfairpwllgwyngyllgogerychwyrndrobwllllantysiliogogogochensis
GGCTGTGGGTGGGTGGAGCGGTGGGCCTGGGCGTGGCGACGGGGATGTACTTGCTGGGGGCACCGGAGCCGGGCCCGCTGGCGCTGACGGTGGGGACGGATGGCACGTCCGCCTTCGTTACCGGGAGGTGGCCGTGAGGTCGCTGGTGCGCATCATGATGGCGGTGCTGGTGGCGGCGGGGTTGCTTGGCATCGCGTCGTGCATCGACGTGGATGGCGCGACGAACAAGTGGTGCCGGGAGAACCCGGGGATCTGCGACGACGACGCGGGCGATGCGGGTGACGCGGGTGATGCCGGTGACGCGGGTGATGCCGGTGACGCGGGTGATGCCGGTGACGCGGGTGATGCCGGTGACGCGGGCGATGCAGGTGACGCGGGTGATGCTGGTGACGCAGGCGATGCTGGAGGCCCCAGGCCGACGGGCTGGTCGTCTCTTCAGTCCCTCCCGGTGTCTCGCTCCGGTCATACCGCGACGCTGCTGGAAGGTGGCGGTGTGTTGGTGGTGGGTGGGCGCGTGGCAGCTGACTCGACCACCGACACGGCGGGGCTGTATGAGCCGTCCACCGGCGCATGGACTGTGGTGGGCCCTCTGACGACGCCTCGCATGGACCACACCGCGACCCTGCTTTCGGATGACAGGGTCTTGGTGGTGGGTGGAAGCCAAGCCCCTGGTAACGATTTGGCCAGTGCCGAAATCTACGATCCGAGCACCAAGACCTGGTCGTCCGCGGGGACGATACCCACGGGCAAACGCTCGGCGCATGCCGCTGTCTTGCTGCCCTCGGGCCAGGTCCTGGTGGTCGGAGGGGGAGAGAACGCGGGTGGCGGACTGCTCACCACGGCGCTCTACACCCCGACGGCCGGCGCAGCGGGAACCTGGGTGGATGCGGGGACGCTGGCGGTCGGCCGTAACACGCTGACCGTGAGCCTGGTGAATGGGGTCGCTCTGGCGGTCGGCGGCTACAACAATGTCGGGGCCGAGAATTCCACCGAGACCTACCTCCCGGATGGAGGATGGCAGCCCATCCAGCGGTCGGTACTGGGCGTCGGACGACAGGGACACACGGCGACCTTGCTGACGTCAGGAAAGCTGTTGGTCGCTGGCTCCAAGGTCGGCAACACCGCGGTGCTCTTCGACCCAACTCAGAGCACGTGGTCCAGCGCGAGCAGCATGTCGGTGCCACGCTTTGGCCACACGGCCACGCCCCTGGCTGGGGACAAGGTGTTGGTCACCGGGGGATTTTCCAACGCGCCCGAGACCGCGGCTCACGACACGGCGGAGTTGTTCATCCTGGACAGTCCGGCGGGACGCTGGACACAGGCCGGAAGCATGTCGACCTCTCGGGTGGGCCATACCGCTACGCGCTTGAGCACGGGAGAGGTGCTGGTGATTGGCGGCATGGACATCAAGGGCGGTGGAAATCTGCTCAACACCGTCCAGCTCTACACCCCGTGAGGTCCCACCGGGCCCGCCGCCACCATCGCGGCGGGCCTGCTGGTACGAGGATGGTCATCCTCATCCCCGAGCGCTCTCTCCGAAGCCATCCGTGGACCGGACGAGCTCGCGCCACGCGGTGCCTCGGACGCCGTGAGACTCGCGAGGCCTGCCCGGCATCCGGTTCGCGCGCGGCCAGTACTCCCGCTGGGAGTTCGAGCGGGACGGTGAGGAGGTGCTCATTGCGGCGGACGGACGGCTGTCGCTGAATGACCAGGGATTGATGGTGGACGCGGCGCTGGCGGGAGAGGGGCTCGCGTATGTCTTTGAGGCGCAGGCCTGGAGCAGTGGCGACTGATGATGCGCGTGCTGGAGGACGGGTGTCCCCTCCGTGGGGTTCTTCCTGTACTCCCCGAGTCGGCGTCAGCTGCATCGACTTCCTCCAGGCGCCGGCTTGAGCATGGGCGCGGGCGTGACTGAAGATGGAGGGATGTCGAGCGACTTCAAGCGGCTTCTGGACAAGGCCTGGGCGTGGTTGGGTCCGCTGCCCGAAGAGGAGTTGCCGCCGTGGTCAGAGAGCATTGTCCGCCAGGTGGACCTGAAGGGATCGATGTCGAGCGACTTCAAGCAGGGACAGTCGGAGCTCTTCACGGGGTTGCTGCCTCGCCCCGAAGGGACGCCGTGGACGAAGTACACGACGGTGCCGGTGAACCTGAACGGCGTGCTGCCGACCGAGTTCAAGCTGCGTCTGGCGGAGACCATCGCGTGGTGCCTGCCTCGCGCCCAGGCGGCTCGGGCGGGGGACACGACGCGCACGGCGGAGCTGATGCCGCCGGTCTGCGGCCATGATGGAGACACCTTTCTGGACCTGGTGCTCAAGACTCCGGATGTCCCCAGGGAGGCCGTGGGCTTCATCACCGAGAGACGTCGTGAGGCACTGGCGCGGATGAACATGCCGCTGCCTCCGCTCGGAGATCTCGCCGGTGGATGGGTGTTCGCGACGGACTTCAACACCGACATCTGTGGCGCCGCGACGGCACCCTCGAATGGCTTCCTGGATGACTACGACGTTCCTGGCTGGGACACGTGGTTCGCGCACCAGGAAACAGGAGAGATGGGCGGCATCATCTACGGCTGGGTGCCGCCTGCCTTGCTCACGCTGGCTGAGAAGGGGTTCTACGTCATTCCCGTCACGAGCGCGTGGTGGCTCAGGGATGAGGACCTGCGTCGCCTCATGGCTTCATGACGAGGCGAGCGGAGGTCATCGCAGCCGGGACCAGAAGGAGCGCCGCGAGGAGATGCGCTCCAGTGCGCGTTGAAGCTCCTCGTCGGCGTCGGCGTGTTTCGCGATGTCACCCATGGTGACGATGCCGATGAGGCGGTCATCGCGTTCGACGACGGGGACACGGCGAATCTGTTCGCGGGCCATGATGTCGACCAGGGTGTGAAGCGTCTCGTCGGGTGTAGCGGCCGGGACGTCGTCGGTCATCACATCCGAGGCGCGCAGTTGCTCGGGGGGCTGTCCACCCGAGAAGGCCTGGATGGCGATGTCCCTGTCGGTGACGATGCCTTCGAGACGGCCGTGCTCGTTGACGATGGGGATGACGCCACAGTCCTCTTCCTTCATCAGTCGAGCGACCTCGCGCAGCGAGCTGTCACGTCGCGCGGTGCGCACGTTGCGAGTCATCACCTCGCGAGCGGTCAACGGCTCGCGTTGCCACCTCCTTCGCTCGGCCTCGGCCAGAGGTGACGCTCGGAAGTCCTGGCTGCGGTCCTCGCGAATGTGGTCGGCGGCACGCGTGCGCTCTTCACGCTGTCGCTCGTCCTGACGCGAACGCTCATCGGACGGAGCCCTCCGTGGACGGGCTTCGAAGTTGAACTCCTCACCCGGCGAGACTTCCCTCCGCGAGCGCACCTCGGGACCGACAGTCTCCTCGCGTGACGGAGTGCTTCCGCGCGAACGAGCCTCGAAGTTGAACTCCTCACCCGGCGAGACTTCCCTCCGCGAGCGCACCTCGGGAGCGACAGGCTCCTCGCGTGATGGAGTGCTTCCGCGCGAACGAGCATCGAAGCTGAACTCCTCGCCCGGCGAGACTTCCCTCCGCGAGCGAACCTCGGGAGCGGCAGTCTCCTTGCGTGACGGAGTGCTTCCGCGCGAGCGAGCCTCGAAGTTGAACTCCTCGCCCTGAGAGACTTCCCTCCGCGAGCGCACCTCGGGAGCGGCAGTCTCCTCGCGTGACGGAGTGCTTCTGCGCGAGCGAGCCTCGAAGCGGAAATCCTGGTCCGGTGTCACATCCCTCGACGAATAGTCCTCGGGCGGGCTGAACTCCCGCTGCGTTCGCGACTCCCTTCGCGGGCGGTCCTCGAAGCCACCGCGCTCCCGACGTGCCTGTTCCTCCCGCCACGCGCGGTCCTCGCCGCTCTCCACCAGCGGCTCCCTACCCGAGCGCTCGCTCAACTCCCTCCGGGAGCGAGCCTCACGCCGGGCCCGGTCCTCATCATCCCACGCCTGTCCGCCGTACCCGGTGCGGTCCCACGCGCGGTACTCCGCGGGCTGGGGCGCCAGCTCCCGGTCGTGTTCCCCCATCCGCGGCCGTGGTCCGATGCCCGTGGCATAGCGGTCGTCGCGGTCATCGCGCCCGTACGGCCCACCCCGCACCCCGCCACTCGCCCAGGCCGCGCCACCCCGGTCCTCCACATCGGTCCGAGGCTGCGCCATGCGCTGCGAGGCGCCCCGGTAGAAGCGTCCCTCGCGCACGGAGGGCGACTCGTCCCGCGCCGGGTTCCAGCCCGACACATCCGACTCGCCCCGCTCCCGCGAGCCAGGAGGCGCCGCATCGGCTGCCCGAGCCGGCTCCGTCCCCAGTCCAGGCCGAGAAGGCCCCAGCGTCTCACCCTTGCCGTTGTCCAAGCTTCGATGCGCCATGCCGCGAAGGCTGGAGACGCCCCCGGTCCCCACCAACCAACCCAGGTGCCCCAAGGGCGAGGACTGTTCGCTCCCTGGCAGCCCCGCCGCCGCGAGCGCCCACGAGCGAACATCCACCCGCCTCGAACCCGACACCCCGCAACGAAAAACGCGTGCCCTCGAATGAGGACACGCGCCGGTACAGCGACACGAAGGGCGACCGCTCTCAGCAGCAGGGGTCGTTCTTCTCCTCGCAACAGGCCTGCGTGGTGGAGACCTGGGGCGCCGTGCTCTGCGTCTCGGTGGAGGACGTGGACGTCGCCGCTCCATCGCCTCCGTGGATGCGAGCGAGGTCCTTCACGAACAGCTCCTTCAGGGTCTTCACCTTGTGGCTCTTCATGATGCATCTCCCGTCGAGGTGTGAAGCCGGCCGCCGAAACCGGCCGGCGACGTCAGCCTAGGTCTCGCCACGGAGCGCGGGAAGTGTCTCGTGTTTCACGCTGCACCGTGTCTCAGCGCCCACGCGGAGACACTGAAATGTTCCAGCTCACCAGTGCATGACACAGCGCGACGCGCGCGCATTGTCACACCCGAAGGCGCCTCGCGTCATCGCTCGACGGCCCTCCCGGGCTCCGGACGAGCACACGCCCCAGCCCCTCGGGCCCGCGCGCGTCCTGAAAGTCAGACGGCCCGGAGCATGTCTGTCTTCACGACGGCGTCAGTGGACCGCCCAGCGCTCGGCGATCTCCTCACAGGCGAGCACCACGTCCGTGAGCCGGCGGATGTGCGCTCGAGGCGCGGTGAAGATGGTGCCCGCGAACACATCCACCACCTGCACCATGCGGTGGTCCGACGGACCCAGCTGGCACAGGTGCTGCTCCGCGAAGCGCTGCAACATCGTCCCGATGTACTGCCCCGAGCGCTCATCCAGCGGGTGGTGCTTGGAGAAGTAGAGCTTCATCAACCCCACGCGCGGGTTGCCGTGGCGGTCCATGCGCTGGAGGATGACCTCGGGGCGCACGCTGATGGTGACGCCCGCCATCTCCAGGACAGGCGGCTCGGCGCCCACGGCGCTGACGATGGTGTCCTCCAGACCGAGCCACGGCACCACGTCCGCGAAGCGCTCCAGCGCCTCGGAACAGAGGTGGAGCCGCTGCGCCTCGAACTCCGACTGCGGCACGCTGCAAGCGAAGCGGCGCTGGTGGTCGCGGAGGATGGCGGGGTCCAAATCACGACAGAGGAAGTCGGTAATCGCGTGAGACGCCTCGGGATAGCGCAGGTACTGCTGCTCGGGTGGATGCTTCTGGTCGTAGATGATGCGCTTGCGACGAGCGGGGGTCGCGATGAGGTACTCACCCAGCTTGTTCACGGACACACGCGGCAGCTCACGGACTTCCGCCATGGAGTTCCTCCCCCTGGATGCTGGCGAATGAGCACACAGTACAGAGGGGGGCTGACATTCCGTTGCTGGCGTGAGTGATTGAAAACAGGGGCCTCACCGCGCACGTAGGGCCGTCGCGGTGAGGGCTGGCCCAGACGTCAGTCCTTCTCTTCCTCCAGGCTGCCGGGGAAGGCGGTCCAGTAGAGGTCGGGGAGCGGGTTGGTGCCGGCGTCGCTGCGAGGGCCGTCACCGTCCGGGATGTCGTCGAGGATGGCGCCCGGGGTCCTCTCGGTCGGGTCCATGGGTTGGGCGCGCCGGTCCTTGTCCGGAGTGTCGCGGTCAGGCGCCGAGTCCTCCCCTGGCGCGTCCTGGTGGCGGGTCCCGGTGGGGCGCCCGTAGTAGTCCTCGGCGGGTTGGGGAGCGGGCTGTCGTCGCTTGTCCTGCGCCATGGTGGAATCCTCCGCCTGGATACGGTCGTGACGGGGAATGCGTACCGCAACCCGGCTATCGTTCCGGGCCGGAGTCCGGGGGGCAGGCGAGCAGGCGCGAGGAGCGCGCTCCCCTTGAAGGAAGAGGAGGGTGCCGATGCCCGAGAGGCGTGACGAGCCGACCGCGACGTTGACGGAGCCTCGGCTCCACCTGGGGTGCCAGTCCTGTGGGGCCCTGTTGGTGTTGGAGCCGTCGCTGCGCACCACGCGGTGTCCCTACTGCGCGGCGCCGTCCGTGGTGGAGCGGCCGCCGCGGCCCGGGGTGCCGGAGCCCGCCTTCGCGCTTGGCTTCGCGCTGACGCACGCGGCGGCGCGGGAGAAGGTGTCCCGGTGGTTGCGCTCGCGCAGTCGCTTCACCCGCAACGGCATCCGGAGCGCGGAGCCGGGGGACGTGCATGGCCTCTACGTGCCCGCGTTCCTCTACAGCGCGCTGGCGAAGTCGAGCTTCCAGGCGACCATCGGCGAGCACTACCAGGAGCGGGAGAGCTACACGACGACGGAGAACGGGAAGACGGTGACGCGCACGCGCACGGTGACGCGCACCGAGTGGCGGCCCTTGCAGGGTGAGCTGGAGGGCTACGTGGCGGACGTGCTCGTCACGGCATCGAATGGCTTGCGCAACGAGGAGCTGGAGGCGCTGGAGCCCTTCGACTTTCGCGCGCTGGCCCGCTACACGCCGGCGCTCGTGTCCGGGTGGGTGGCGGAGGAGCCCTCGCTGACGAGGGACGCTTGTCTGGAGGGCGCGCGCCAGGAGGTGGGCGAGCTGATGTTGAACAGGCTCGGGGCGCTGATGCCGGGGGACACGCACCGGGATGTGAGCCACGACACGCGGTTGGATTGGGAGTCGCTGGACGTGTGTCTGTTGCCCGTCTGGGTGTTGCCCGTGCGCTACGCGGAAGGGGAGGAGCCCCTGCGAGTGCTCGTGAACGGGCAGACGGGGGAGGTGCATGGGAAGGCGCCTCTCTCGACGTGGAAGGTATTGGCCGCGGTGCTGGTGGGAATCCTGCTGGTGTTGGGGGTCGTGCTGTACGTGGGGGGAGGCGTCGGATGAGCGAGGCCGCGAGGGTGGCAGCGTGTGAGCGATGCGCGTGCGAGCTGGAGGCGGAGGACCTGCGCTGTCCCATCTGTGGACTGGCGACGCCGCCTCCGGAGCGAGCGGTGGCGACGCGCGAGCGGGCGCGGGTGGTGCGCTGCGAGAGCTGTGGGGCCGCGGTGGAGTACTCCGTGGAGGCGCGGGCGCCACGGTGTGCCTACTGCGGCGCGGTGACGCATGTGGAGATGACGGTGGACCCGGTGGACCAGGCGCAAGGGTGGTTGCCCTTCACCGTGGACCCGAAGGCCGCGAGCGAGGCGCTGGGGCGCTTCCTGGGGCACAAGGCGTTCTTCCGGCCGTCGGGCCTGGCGAAGGAGGCGTCGCTGGAGTCGATGCGTCCGCTGTGGTGGCCGGCGTGGGTGTTCCAGGCGGGTGTGGCGGTGAGCTGGACGGCGGACTCGGACGCGGGGGCGCGGCGCTCGGATTGGGCACCGCATGCGGGACGTACGCGCCTGGATTTCACCAACATCCTGGTGCCGGCGTCGCGAGGGCTGAAGGTGAGCGAGTGCGACACGCTGACGCCGCGCTATCGGTTCGAGCTGGCGGAGAACGAGGGGCGCGGGCCGGAGGAGGCCAGCGTCGAGCGCTTCGAGGCGACTCGCTCGGGAGCGCGAAAGACGGTGCTGGCGGCGGTGGAGCGGCTCGCGAGGGAGCATGTCCAGGAGAGCGGAGACATCCCCGGGAGCCGCTTCCGGAATGTCCATGTGGCGGTGGCGCTCTCCAGTCTGCGCACCACGCGGTGGGCGCTGCCTGTGTATGTGCTGGCCTATCGCTATCGCGGCAATCCGTACCGGGTGCTGGTGCACGGACAGGATGCGGAGCTCGTGTTCGGAGAGACGCCCCTCTCCAAATGGCGCGTGCTGGGTGTCGTAGTGGCGTTCCTCGCCTTTATGGCGGCGCTGCTGTTCTTCACGGGAGGGCTGTCTTAGCGGGTGAACGGGCTGGACCTCGGAGGTCCAGCTGACGTGTCACCTGTGGAGCGGAGCGCGAGGGCTCACTGCTCGGAAGAGTCGTCGCGCGAGGATGCGTCGGAAGTGCCCTCGCGCGAGGGCTCACTGCTCGGAACTGTCGTCGTCGCGCGAGGCATCGTCGGAACTGTCGTCATCGCGCGAGGCGAGGTCCGAGCTGCCTTCCTCGTGCGAAGAGTCATCGGTCATGTCGTCCGTGCGTGAGTCCCGCCGCCCGTCCGCCTCCTCCGCGAACGAGCGAGTCACGCCCCGAAGCCCCGGCACGCCGAACACCCGCGCCGCCTCCTCCGCCAGCGCTCCAGCGGCATCGACCTCCTCGGGCCCGGAGGGCGGCACCGAAGCCGCCACACCCGGCTCCAGTGACACGGACGCCTCCTCCGCCGTCAGGTCCTCCGGATGCAGGCCGCCCTCGAGCAGCTCCGCCTGATTGCGCCGGCTCGTCGCCTCCATCGCCACGCGGGCCACCTCCTCGGCCGTCGCGTGCCGCCCCTGCCCCGGCGCATGGATGCTCAGCCACCCACGCAGCACCCCGCCCATCTCATCCGCCGTCTGGAACCGCTCCGCAGGCTCCCTGCGCAGCGCGCGCAGCACCACCGCCGCCAGTCCCTCCGGCACATCGTCCACGAGCCGCGCCACCTGCTCCGGCTCCAGGCTCTGCATCCGCGCGGCCACTTCCTCCACCGGCATCCACGTGGGGCCCTGCGCCTCCAACTCGAGCCCTTCGGGCAGCGGCGGAGGCGCCGTGTCCTCCACCGCCAGCGGGTGCCGCCCCGTGAGCAGCTCCAGCAACACCAACCCCAGCGAGAAGATGTCCGAACGGGCATCCACCGGCGCCCGCACCAGGGCCTCCGGTGACGCATACGCGATGTCGCCCTTCACCAGGGGACGGCTCGTCTCCTCGCGTCCCTCCAGTCGAGACGCGGCCACGGTGAAGTTCGTCAGCTTCACATCCCCATGGGTCCCCACGCGGATGTTCCGCGGGCTCACATCGCGATGGACGATGCCCAGCGGCCGGTTCCAGTCATCCACCGCGCCATGCGCGTGGTGGAGCGCGTCCGCCACCTCCGCCACCACGAACGCGGCCAGCGGCGCCGACACCGGCCTGCGCCGCATCGCCGTCAGGTTCAGCAGCGTGTCCAGCGAGCGCCCCTCCACGTACTCCATGACGACGTGGGGCGCCCCCCGGTACAGCTTCATCTGGTGCACCTGCGCGATGTTGGGGTGCTTGAAGCGGAACGTCAGGCTCACCTCCTCCACCAGCCGGCGCCGCTCCACGAAGGTGGCCGGGCTGCGCAGCCGCTTCACCACCACGAGCCCGCTCTGCCCGCCCCGGTAGCGGCGGCGGGCCAGCATCAGCAGCTCTCCGGTGGAGCGGACCTCCAGCTTGCGGACGAACTCGAACACCGTGCCGCCCACGTTGAACAGCACCCGGGGCCGGCGCGGTCCTCCGGGAAGATCCTCCGTCGTCGTGTCGGGCGTCGTCATGGCCTGCCTTTGAACCTGGGAAGTGGTGGGACTGCTACAGGATGCCTGAGGTAACACGAAAGGCAACCCATGTGGAATGTCAGAGGTTGACTGACAGTTGATAGACCTCTGGAGTTGGATACCGAAGAGGCGGGGGAGCGCCTCAGTCGTCCCGCTTGCGCCAGGGCCGCAGCGCGCCGCTCAGGACGTGCATCCGCCTGCGCAGCCAGGACCGCCAGGAGACGGACGTCGGGGCCGCGGGCTCCGTGGGAGGTGTTCCCGGAGGACCCGAGTCCGAGCCCGCCCCGGCCCTGTCCTCCCGGCGCATCCACTGGCGAAACTCCCGCGCCTCCTCGTCTCCGTCGAAGAGCGCCTCGTCCTCCTCGGTGACGGCCTCGTGGGGAGGGCGGGGAGGAAACAGCGGCTCGTCCCAGGAGCTGTCCGCCTGCTCCAGCGCCGCGCTCAGCGCCCCACACAGCTCCGCGCCCGTGGGGTAGCGGCCCGCGCCGTACTTGCTCAACAGGCGCAGCACGATGGCATCCAGCACCGGAGGGGCGCGCGGGTTGAGGACGGAGGGCGGCTTGAGTTCGGCGGACTCGATGCTGGCCAGCAGCGCGGAGGGCGGCAGGTGGGCGCGGTAGGGGAAGACGCCCGTCAGCACCTCATGGAAGACCAGGCCCAGGGAGTACAGGTCATCGGTGGGCACGAAGCGATAGCGCGAGCCCGGGATGCGAGGCCCCAGCCAGAAGCGCAGCGCCTCCGGGCTGCGGTAGCTGGGCGTGCCCGGAGGCAGGCGGTCCTCCGTCAGCGACGGCGCGCACGCATGGTCCCCCGAGCCGAAGTCCACCAGCACCGGCTGGCCATCCGAGGCGCGGACGATGATGTTGCTTCCCTTGAGGTCGCGGTGGACGACGCCCGCGCGGTGGATGGCGTCCAGCGTGAGGGCCAGCGAGGCGAACACCTCCGTGGCCCGGCGCGGCGTGGCCTGGGGACTGGACGCCCACCGCGACAGGGTGGGGCCCTCCACGTAGTCCATGATGAGGTAGAGGTAGCCGCGGTGCAGGTCCGGCCACCGCAGGTAGCCGAGCAGCTCCACCACGTTGGGATGGTCCAGGTGCATCAGCAGCCGGGCCTCCCGCTGGGTGCGCGCGTCCACCCGGGCCTCGTCGTTCTCGGAGGGGCCCTCCAGCGCGAACTTCAGCGCCACCGTGCCGCGCGTCTGGGTTTCCGCCAGGAAGATGGCCCCATAACCGCCGGTGGCCAGCCTCCGGATGATGCGCAGGGCGCCCAGCTCTTCAAAGGGCTGCAGCAGCAACGGGTGCGTCGATTCGAGGTCGCTCATCGCCCCGTCCTCCCCTGGCTGGATCGACCCGCGTGAGGTGCGCGGAGCGAAGGACCTTCAAGGTTGAGCTCCAGACGGCGGATTCGAAACGGGAGGTGCATGTGTGGCCTATGGATTGGACCTTGGAGGTCATTAGCACGGCGGACGCCTTTTCGGGTAGTCTCCTGCCGTGTGGGGTAGGGTCCGGGACAGGTGACGTGGTAGGGAGACTCGAAGAGAGGCGCGAGGACGATGAACCAGGAACTGGCCATCACCGTGGGCGCGGCGGCGAGGGCGGCGCGGGCCCGGCTGGGGCTCACCCAGGCGGACGTGGCCGAACGGGTGGGCATCGCGATGGAGGTCTACAGCCGCATGGAGCGGGGGCGGGTGCTGCCCAGCGTCACCACGCTGCGGCGGTTGTGTCTGGTATTGCGCATGGACGCGAACGCGCTGCTGGGATTGGCGGAGGGCCTGCCGGTGGCGCCCGGCCCGTCCGTGGCGACGCGCTCCGAGGACCCGCCCGCCCTGCGTCGGCTGGTGAGGGCGCTGCGCGCGTTGGGGCCGGACGAGCTCCGGGCCGTGGTCCAGCTCGTCCACGGCGCGCTGGGGTTGCTGCGCCGCTGAATCCCGGGGGGACGGGAAACTTGCGCCAGGGAGCGGCCGTGCGACGCTCCCGGCCATCATGCGTGAGCCCGTCGACCACAAGCTCGCGGCCATCCTGGGAGGAGCGGCTCGCGTCGCCCGCCTGCGATTGGGCCTGACCCAGAGCGACGTGGCCGAGCGCGTGGGCATGGCCATGGAGGTCTACAGCCGGCTGGAGCGGGGGCGAATGTTGCCCCGTACCCAAACGCTCAAGCGGCTGTGTGACGTCCTCCAGGTCTCCTCGGATACGCTGCTGGGTGTGGGACGGGGCGGTGCCTCGCTCACGCCCGTGGTCTCCCGGAAGCCCGAGCGGGAAGACCCACTGGAGCTGCGCCGGATGACTCGCAAGCTGCGGGAGCTGGAGCCGTCCCAGCTCCGGGCGGTGTCGCGCGTGGTCAACGCCGTCGTCGCGGTGATGCCGCCCGTGGCGCCGGCGAAGCCCGTGCGCGCGGTGCGCCGCCGCAAGGCCACCGGCTAGGCGGCCTGGGGCGCGGGGCTGGGAATGCGGTGGGGCCGGGTGTTGAATCCTGGCCGGGCTGTCATCCGTCAGGGCCTTGGACGGACGTCCAGTCCCCCGCACCTCTCACGTGCGGTACCACCGTCATTCATTCCAGGAGGCCCGCCCGTGACGACGCTGCGCAAGGTGATGCTGGTGGACGATGAGGAGGACATCCGCGCCATCGGCAAGCTGAGTCTGAGCCGGGTGGGGGGCTGGGACACGGTGCTGGCCGCGTCGGGGAACGAGGCGCTGACGAAGGCCGCGGCGGAGCAGCCCGACCTCATCCTGCTGGACGTGATGATGCCCGGCATGGACGGGCCCACCACGTTCAACAAGCTGCGCGAGCAGGACGCGACGTCGCGCACGCCCATCATCTTCATGACGGCGAAGGTGCAGAAGCAGGAGGTGGCCCGCTACCTGGAGCTGGGGGCGGTGGGGGTCATCGGCAAGCCCTTCGACCCGATGACGCTGCCCAAGGAGATTCGCAAGCTGGTGCCGGAATGAGGGGCTCCCGCCTGTCCAAGCGCTCGGTGGCGCTGGCGGTGGGGGCTCTGCTCACGCTGTGCGCCCTGTTCGTGGTGGGCCGCCCGTGGGGGATGGCGGAGAGTGACGGGTATCGCACGCGGCTGCAGCAGCTTCGCCTCGCCAGCGCGGAGCTGGAGCAGGACGTGCTGCGCGCGCGGCTGGGGCTGCCGGAGCTGCATGGCTCGGAGGGCTCCGCCTTCGAGGCGCTGAAGGCTCGCGCCGAGACGCTGCGCGACGTCCCGTCCTTCCTCTCCGAGGAGGAGCGGCGGGTGATGGCGGCCTCGCTGGAGGCGTACCTGCGCGCGCTGGAGGACAACCGGGCGCTGCTCGTCCGCTCGCGGCAGGCGCAGGCGCGAGGGGAGCGGCGCGAAGCGGACGTGGCGGTGCAGGCGCTGTTGGAGCGCTCCGCCAGCGCGCAGGCCGAGCGGCTGGTCACCACGTTCCTCCAACTGCATGAGCGGGCGCAGCTGAGCAACGAGCGCTCGCGTGTCGTCTTCTTCGCGGTGTCGCTGGTGCTGGGCGCGTACGTGGTGGTGGTGCTGGTGCGGCTGTCGCGCGCGTCGGGTGAGCTGGCCACGCTCAACGACGTCCTGGAGAAGCGGGTGGAGGAGCGCGGCCGGGCGCTGCTGCTGGCGGGCGAGGAGCAGCGCACCACGGAGGCGCGCAAGGCGGCCATCCTGGAGGCGGCGCCGGACGGCATCCTGCTGGTGGACGAGGCGGGGCGGCTGTTGGAGTTGAACCCCACCGCGGAGCGCGTCTTCCGGTTGAAGGCGTCAGAAGCGGTGGGGCGGGATTTCCTGGCGCTGGCGCTGCCCGCGTCCCTGCCGGCCGGCAAGCGCGAGGACGTGGCGGCGGCGCTGCGCGAGGCGTCGGGCAACGCCACGCGGTTGGAGTCGCCGTGCCTGCGCGCGGACGGGAGCATGTTCCCCGCGGAGCTGACGCTGGCGCGGGTGCCGGGAGAGGGCCCGGCGCGCTTCACCGCCTTCGTGCGCGACATCACCGAGCGCAAGGAGGTGGAGCGGATGAAGAACGAGTTCGTCTCCACGGTGAGCCACGAGCTGCGCACGCCGCTGACGTCCATCCGGGGCTCGCTGGGGCTGTTGGAGGGCGGCATCGTCGGGGAGATGCCGGAGCAGGCGCTGGACATGGTGCGCATCGCCCGCTCCAACACCGAGCGCCTCATCCGCCTCATCAACGACATCCTGGACCTGGAGAAGATGGAGGCGGGCAAGCTGGAGTTGAAGCTGGCGCCGCTGGAGGGGCTGGAGTTGGTGGAGGCGACGTTCAGCGGCCTGCGCGGCGTGGCGGACGCGGCGGGGGTGTCGCTGCGCGCGGTGGTGGAGGATGCGCCCCGGGTGAAGGGGGACAGGGACAGGCTCATCCAGGTGCTGACGAACCTGGTGTCCAACGCGGTGAAGTTCTCCCCGCGCGGGGCGGAAGTCGCGGTGCACGTGCGGCTGGAGGCGCCAGGCCGGGTGCGCTTCAGCGTCGTGGACCGGGGGCCGGGCATCCCCGAAGTGCAGCGAGGGCAGCTGTTCGCGCGCTTCCATCAGCTCGACGGCTCGGACACTCGCTCCAAGGGCGGTACGGGGCTGGGGCTGGCCATCTCCCAGGCCATCGTGAACCAGCATGGCGGGAGCATCGAGGTGGAGAGCGCGCTCGGCACGGGCTCCACGTTCACCTTCACGCTGGACGCGGCGCGTTCGGTGTCGGGCTCGCACCCGGTGGTGGGCGCGTCGGTGAAGGACTCCTCCCGGTACAACGTGCTGGTGGCCACGGCGGACACGGAGTTGTCCGCGTTGTTGCGTGGGTTGCTGTCGCAAGAGGGTTACCGGGTGGTGCGGGCCGCGAGCCTCGCCGAGGCGGCGAAGGTGCTGGAGGAGACGCCTCCGGACGCGGTGGTGCTGGACACGCAGATGCCGGATGGGCAGGCGCTGGACTGGGTGCGGAGCCTGCGCGAGCAGCCGCGCACGCACGAGCTGCCGGTGCTGGCGGTGTCGGGACGCTCGGCGGAGGGCGAGGGGGTGGGGACGCCGCTGTGGGTGGACTGGATGTCGCAGCCCTTGGAGGAGTCGCGGCTGCTCAGCGCGCTGCGGCACGCGATGCGGCGGCCGGGGCAGGCGCGGGTGCTGGTGGTGGACGACGACGTGGCCACGCGGCGGGTGATTTGCGCGCGGCTGGAGCGGCTGGGGACGGTGCAGGTGTTCGAGGCGGCGGATGGGGAGAGCGCGGTGGCGTTGGCGCGCGAGACGCCGCCGGACCTCATCGTGTTGGACGTGGGGTTGCCGGGGCTGGATGGGTTCGAGGTGGTGGATATCTTGAGACAGGGGCGGGGGCGGGCCACGCCTCTCATCGTCTTCACGGGCAGGGACTTGTCGCGCGCGGACCAGCGGCAGTTGACGCTGGGGATTACGCGGCATCTGAGCAAGGCGCGCTCGTCGGAGGAGGAGCTGGTGGCCTCGGTGCGCGAGCTGCTTCATGAGCTGCTGTCCCACAAGGACGGCGGCCTGGAGAAAAGGGCTGTGTCATGAACGACGCCAAGACGCTCCTGTTCCTCGAGGACGACAAGGACTTGCAGACGCTGGTCTGTGCGTTCCTGCGGGAGAAGGGGTTCCGGGTGGAGTCGGCGCGCACGGCGGCGGAGGCGCGCACGTTGCTTGCGAAGATGCCGGTGGACGCGGCGATTGTGGACGGGTTGTTGCCGGGGGTGACGGGGGCGGACTTCATCCGGGAGCTGCGCAAGACGCAGCCGGACCTGCCGGTGTTGTTCGCCTCGGCGTTCTGGAAGGACTTGAAGAGCCACGAGCTGCTCACGCGGCAGTTGCGGGTGGCGCGCATCATCCACAAGCCCTACCGGCCGGAGGAGCTGTACCTCTGGGTGAATCAGCTCTTCACCAAGGCGTTGCCGCCCGCGCCGCCGGGGCTTCGGGCGTTGGCGGACGTGGACCTGGTGCGCGACGAGCTGGCGGCGAGCCTGGTGGCGTTGAATCAGGAGTACGGCTCGCGGCTGAAGGACAAGGTGGGGGGGCTGGAGGTGCTGCTGGGTGAGGCGC
>NZ_VIFM01000257.1 GCF_006636215.1 Myxococcus llanfairpwllgwyngyllgogerychwyrndrobwllllantysiliogogogochensis
CCCATCAGCAAGGACGTCCTCGGCGACTTGCTCAAGTCGCTGCCGTCGGAGCACCTGCGCGACAAGGGCAGCATGGGGTTCCTCTTACCAGCGTCGACGCGGACCTGGACTACCGCAGCACGCTCGCCGAGCGGGCGACGGCGGTCGGCGACAAGTTCCTCGAGGGCGATGCGCCGGTCCTCTACTCGGGCGTCCCGGTGCGGCCCATCCCCCTCTGGCCGGAGAACCTCGGTGCGACAAATGACCGCACGGCCATCCTGCTGACCAATCCCAAGAACATCCACGTCGGCATCTGGCGGCAGATTCGCATCGAGTCCGCGCGCGACATCTCCGAGGGCACGCTGAAGGTGGTGGCCACGCTGCGCTTCGACGCGAAGTTCGCCGAGGAATCGGGCACGGCCAAGGCCATCAACGTGCAGTTGTGAGGCTCACCATGGACAACACCTATCTCGTCCGACTGAAGGCCTACGACGCACGCCGCGGCCACGTGCTGCGGCGCTACACGTATGCCGGAATCAAATTCCAGGAGGAGCGCGGCTGGTACCGGGTGGAGAAGCTGGTGGCGGACTACCTGCGCACCGTCCACCAACTGCCCAGCGACACCTACTCGCCGCTCGCCTTCGACGTGTGCACGGAGGCCGAGGCGAAGGCCCTCGACGTCACCGAGGCCGACGAGGCCCGCGTGAAGCGCAGCGCCAGCGACGAGCTGAAGCTGAGTGCGGCGCGGCCCGCCGGCACGCTGACGACGGAGGACCTGCCGAAGGCCAGCGAAGAGAAGGACACGCGCCGCGGCAAGCGGGAGAAGGACTGACGTGTACGCCACGGTGGCCGACATGCGCGCCGAGGGCGTCACACCGGCCATGGCGGGCGACACCCGCCTGGCCGTCCTGCTGGAGGAGGCGACGCGCACCATCGACAAGGTGACGGGGTGGCACTTCGAGCCGCGCACGGCGACGTTGCACTTCGACGGGCGCGGCACTCCTTCTCTCTGGCTGCCGGTACCGCCCCTCCGCCTCTACCGCTTGGCGCTGTACGGGGAGGACGTGTCCTTCTCGCGGGAGCACCTGGTGGTGGTGGGTGCCCCGGTGGGCCCAGGCTTCGATGGGCCACGCCTCACCTTCCGCCATGGCCGTGTCTTCCCGCGTGGCGAGGGCAACGTCACGGTGGGCGCGCGCTGGGGCTACACGGAGACGGACGGGACGCCGGAGGGGCGCACGCCGCTCGCCATCCGCCGCGCCTGCATGCTCCTCGTCCTGCGCAGCCTTTCACCCCTAGCGGATGAAGACTCGCTGGAGGAGCGCACGCGCTGGCGGGTGGTGGAGGAGCGCACGCGCGAGCAGAGCTACCGCCTGGACAGCGTCCGCCCCGCTTCGCGGATTCTCACGGGAGAGCCGGAGGTGGACGCCCTCCTCGCTCCCTACGTGAAGTCCTCGCTGCCCGGAGCCGCCTGATGAGGGGCAGGCTCATCTACCCGTTCTTGGCGGAGTTGCACCGCCTGGACACCGCCGCCATGGCGGGCTCCGGCCCAGGGCCCCATGCCAGCGGGTACGACGCGGACTTCCGCGAGCCGGTGCTGGTGGACGCGGACGACGACGGCGTGGCCGAAGCCTTCCGCCGCGAATTTCCACCCGTGCGTGTCCCCTGCCAGGTGGAGCCGGATGCCTTTGCTTCATTGCGAATGGCACCTTCCGGCAACAGCCCCCGGACGAGCTTCGAACTCGTCTTCCACTTCCGCGACTTGGAGCGCCTCGGCCTCGTCGACGCGGCCACCGGGGACGCCCTCATCCGCCCCAGCGACCGGCTGGGCGCTCTCTACGACGTCGCGGGCGCCCTCGTGCAGGCCGTGAGGACACCGCCCGGGCTCTACGTCACCGAGGCGCGCCCCACCGGCTTCGGCCTCCACCGCCCGAGGCCCCGCCGAAATCTCCTTCTCGTCACCTTCAACGACAGGCCCCAGGCCCGAGGACTCGCATGAAAACACTGCTACTCACTTCACTTCTCGCCACCGCCCTCCTCACCCGCTGCCGCGCGCCGGACGGCTGCGCGCCGGTGTCCACGCGCTGCGCCGGCAACGTCGCCGAAATCTGCAACGCGGACAGCAACTGGCAGGTGCTGGCCGACTGCGACGCCGTCAGCGAGCACAGCAGCGTCGCCTTCACTTGCGCCTACGTCAGCGAGGACGGCATCACCGGCCACACCTGCATGCCGGCCACTGTGGACGCGGGTACCGCCGACGCTGGCGCCGAGGAAGGCGGTGTCCTGTGAAGGGTTACCTCCAGTCCCTGCCTGGCGTGGGCGCACTCTTCCAGCGCGACATCCAGCCTGCGGAGGTGTGGGCCTTCTATCAGCACATGCAGGAGCGCTTCCGCACCACGACGGCCAACAAGGCCGACTCCCTCGAAATGCAACTGGCGGCCGAGGTGCTTCGGCGCATGGGCATTCTCGACAGGGAGCGCTTCCTCGAGCGCTATGCCACCACCGTTGGCCGCACCCTGTATTTGCCCTTCGAGGTGGGCACGCCAAAGTCCGGCTGGGATTTGTGGGCCCAGGTGGTGGTGTGCGTCCACGAGCACCAGCACGTCGTCCAGCACGACGAGGAGGGCCCCAGCTACGAGTTGGCCTACCTCACCAGCTCCGCAGCGCGCGCCCGCTACGAGGCCGAGGCCTACACCTGCAACCTGGAGCTGCACTACTGGCGCTACGGCACCCTGCCCGCCGTGCGCCCCATCGCCGAGGGCCTCAAGCACTACGGCTGCCGGCCGGAGGACGTGGAAGTCGCCGCCCACACTCTGTCCCTCACGTCGGTGTCCGTCCGTCACGGCGCGGTGGTGAGTGAGGCCACGCACGTGGCCCTGGAGTGGCTCAACTCGCACGTCCCCCACCTGCGGGCGAAGAAGGGCTGAGTCGCCCATGGCCGTCTCGCGCACCGGAGACTGGGAACGGGCCCGCCAACTGTTGGCGGCGGGCTCGTCGCGCCTTGAGGGTGCGCTCCAGACGGCCCTGCGCCAGGAAGCGCACGCCCTGCGCAAGGAGGTGGTGCAGGGCCTCACCCAGCAGGCACCAGGTGGAGAGCCGCTCCGCCCGCCCTCTCCCCTCACGCTCGCGGCGCGCCAGCTCGCCGGCTTCAGCGGGACGAAGGCACTCCTCGTCTCGGGCGCGCTGCGCAACTCCATCTCCGTCGTCGTGGAGGGCGACGAGGCCTTCATCGGTGTGTCGCGCACCGCGAAGAGTCCCGACGGCGAGTCCCTCGTCGACGTGGCGCAGCTCCAGGAGTACGGGGGGCCGCCCGTCGTCATCCCCATGACGCCGAAGATGCGGCGCTTCCTCTTCGCGCTGCTGCGCCAGGCCGGCCTGGCCGGCCAGTCGCGTAACAGCGGCAGGGGGCGCGGCATCATTGTGACGCAGACGCCCGCGCGGCCCTTCTTGCGGCCGGCCTTCGCACGCTTTCGCCAGGGCGCCAGCCGCCGCTTCTTGGCGCGCGTGGCGAAGGAGCTAGGCCTCGGAGGGCCCGGATAATGGCCGTCCCCTCCCTCACCTCCGTGACGCCCTCTTCGGGCCCTACCAGCGGCGGCGACATTCTCCGCCTCGCCGGCACTGGCTTCGCCGCGCGGGTGGCCGTGCGCCTGGGAGGAGCGCCCGCCGAAGTGCTGTCGCTTCGTGTGGAGGCGGGCACCCACTTCGCGGACGTGAGGACGCCCGCGCATGAGGCGGGGCTCGTCGATGTGGAGGTACTCAACCTCTCCGCGGAGGGCAGCCCGGTTCCAGGTGAGGCCACCGTCCTCTCAGGCGGGTACCGCTACCTGCGCCCACATGTCGCGAAGGAGGCGGACCTCACGCGCCTCGTGCGCGCATTGCTGCGCGAGCTGAAGAAGCAGGTGGTGGCCAACGTCAGCGCCAGCGTCTCCGTCGACTACGACGACACGGTGGCCGACGGACTCAACGTCATCGCCATGGCCGCGCTGCCCTCCGTGGTGCTGTCAGGCCCCACGCTGCGCGAGAGTCGTCGCTACGCCTCCAACGTGTTGCACGAGGACGTCGTGCAGGGCCCCTCCGGCGCGGAGCTGGTGCGCAGGCGCCCCGCGTACACGGTGGACCTGGCCTTCACCCTCACGGTGGCCTCCGAGCGCACCGCCGAGCTCTTCAACCTCATGGCTGCCGTGGCCACCTTCCTCAACCGTAACCGCTGGCTGGCCATGCCGAGGGACGCCGAGGACGCCTCGCGCGGCACCGTCCGCTGGGAAATGGACGCGGACGGCGAGGTGCGCACGCAGCTCGGCAGCCGCGACGACGTGCGCGCCTTCACCTGGGGCTTGGTGGTGCGAGGCTTCGACGTGGACTCGGGCCTGCCCCTCGACCTCGGCAAGGCCGTCGCCGGGACTCACCTCGAAACGGACTCTCTCTCTGGAGGCACCTCATGAGTGTCACCCTCACCAACGCCCTGGGCAGGCTCGTCACCTTCCTCCTGCCCCATGAGTCGTACTGCGTCGCGCGCGGCGAGTGCGCCTGCGGCGTGCAGCCAGGCCGTGGCGGCCGACGCCTGCCCTCCTCCCTCACCCTGGCCACGGGTGTGTCGATGGAGGACGTGCCCGAGGCCACTCTCTGCGTGCCCGCGGTCGCTGCTGCCATTCGCCGCGGCGAAGTCGCCCTGAAGCGGCAAGCCCCCACGGCCCCGCCGTCGTCGCCCCCCTCTGCCGCGCCGGAGGTGTCGGCGCGCGTGTCCCGCAAGAAGCGAGGTGCCTCGTGAGTCGTGAGTTGCTGTCGTCGAAAATCGTCGTGGAGGAGGAGGAGCCGCGCGTCCGTGGCATTCCCTCGGCGCCCACTTCCGTGGCCGGCGCCGTGGGCCTGGCGGAGCGCGGCCCCATCGGCCAGGCGGTGCTGTGCACCTCCTTCGAGGAGTACCAGGCCACCTTCGGCGGCTTCACGCCGGACGCCGACTTGGCCCTCGCCGCCATGGGCTTCTTCGAGAACGGAGGGACTCACTTGTGGGCGGTCCGCACCGCCCACTACGAGGACGCCTCCGACCCCGAGTCGCACACGGCCACGCCTGCTGCGGCGGCCCTCACCACGGGCGGCGGGCCCACGCCCGCCGTCGTGCGCGGCACCTTGCGGCCCCCCTTCACCCTGCGGGACGGTCAGCGCCTGGAGGTGTCCGCCAACGGCGCCGAGGCGGTGGACGTCGTCTTCTCCGGCACCGCGGCCTCCGTCTCCGCAGGCCGCCCCGGCCCCTACACCCTCACCGCCGGGCAGGCGCTCCGCGTGCGCGTCGACGACGGCCGGGACGTCTTCATCCCCTTCAGCGAGGAGGACTTCGGCGACATCACCCAGGCCACTGCCCAGGAGGTGGCCGCCGTCCTCAACTCGGGACTCATCGGCGGACGCGCCACCGTGGAGGCCGGCGTGCTGAGAATCGCCAGCGACACCCAGGGCGCCTCCAGCCGCCTGGAGGTGGGCGACGAGGTGGCGGGCACCGTCTTCGGCTTCGGGGGCGGCCCGCAGGTGGGGAGCGGCAACGTCCAGAGCCTGCGCGCCGTCGAGCTGGCCGAGGTGCGCGCCCTCGTGGAGGCGGCGGTGGCGGGTGTCCGAGTGGCACCGTCCTCCCTGGGGGCCCTGCAGTTGCTCACCCAGTCCACGGGGCCTGGCGCTTCCTTGCGTGTGCAGGGAGACGCGGGCTCCGGCCTCGGACTCGACGCGCTGCTGCACACGGGCGACGCCTCCGGCGCCACCGACGTCCTCCACCTGGACGCCAGGGATGCAGGCGCCTACGCCAACCGCCTCGAGGTGGAGGTGCGGCCCTCGACGAATGGCGCTGCCGACACCTTCGACGTCCTCGTCCTCGAGGACGGCGCCTACCGCGAGTCCTTCCCCAACCTCTCCTCGGCCCGGGGCGACGCACGCTATGTCGAGCGCATCCTCAATGACGAGCGCACCGGCTCCACCTACGTCCGGGCCTTCATGGTGCAACCGGACGCGATTCCGGACGTGCAGACGGTGGCCCTCTCGGGCGGCGCGGACGGCCTCGTCGGACTGGACGACACCGACTTCATCGGCTCCGAGGCCGGCCGGAGCGGCCTTTTACGCGCTCGACGAAGTGCAGGACCTCTCCCTCCTCCTGGTGCCCGGGCGCGCCACGCCCGCCGTCCACAACGCCATGGTGCGCTACTGCGAGGTGGCGCGCGACGGCCTCGTCTTCGCCGTCCTCGACTCGCCCGCGGGCTACAGCGCCACGGACATCGTCTCCTACGTCTCGCAGGAGGCCGCCCTCGAAGGGCTCTCTGAGCACGCGGCCCTCTACTGGCCCCGCGTCAAGGTGCTCAACCCTGCCCGCGGCGTCTTCGGCAACCTGGAGCAGTTCGTCGTCCCGCCCTCCGGCATCATTGCTGGCGTCTTCGCGCGCAACGACGGCGCGCGCCCCGGTGGTGTGTATGAGGCTCCCGCGGGCATCGAGGCCGGGCGCATGTTCGGCGTCCTGGGCTTCGAGTCCAAGGAGTGCCTCGAAGAGAAGAAGCGGGACATCGTCTACCCCCGCCGCATCAATCCGCTCACCACCGGGCCCGGCCTGCCGCGCTTCATCGACGGCAGCCGCACGCTGAAGGCCAGCGGCAACTTCCCCTACGTCGCCGAGCGGCGCGGGGTGTCCTTCATCGAGCGCAGCCTCAAGTCGGGGCTGCAATTCGCCCGACACCGCAACAACACCGAGGGGCTGCGCGCCCAGGTGCGGCGCTCCATTGCCGCCTTCCTCCTCGCACAGATGAAGAACGGGGCCTTCCGCAGCCAGGAACCCGCCAAGGCCTTCTTCGTTGACGTCTCGGACGCGCTCAATCCGCCGTCCGTGGTCTTCGCCGGAAAGCTGGTGGCGCGCATCGGGCTCGCCACCAACAAGCCCGCCGAGTTCATCGTCCTGCGGGTTTCTCAGGACACCCGCGCCCTCGAAGCCGAGCTGGCTTCGGCGGGCCTGTAAGGAGCCTCGCCATGGCCATCATCGGACAACCGCGCAGCTTCCATAAGCGCTTCAAGTTTCTCTGTGAGGTTGACGGCCTCGGGCACTCCGGTTTCCAGAAGTGCAGCGAGCTGTCCGTCGAGGTCGCCAACGTCCAATACTTCGAGGGCGGCAGCCTCATCCCCAACAAGTCCCCGGGGCGCCTCACCTTCTCCGACGTCACCCTGGAAAGAGGCGCCACGCAGGACCATGAGCTCTTTGACTGGTTCCTCTCCGTGGTGGACACCGCCAGCGGCCTGGGCCTGCCAGACAGCCTCTACAAGCGCAACCTCGACATCGTCCAGCAGGACCGGGACGGCACCACGCTGCGCAGGTGGAGCCTCTCACATGCCTGGCCGGTGAAGTTCGTCGCGGGTGAGTGGGACAACGAGTCGGACGAGAACGTCATCGAGTCCGTCACGCTCACCTACGACTTCTTCGAGCTGGCCAAGTAGGACTCCGCCGGCAACCTAGCGATTGTGGATGCTGCATCCTGGCAGGCGCCTGACATTGCACAGAGGCGCCCGCTCAGCCCATGAGTGAACGAACTCGTTGACGAGAGACCTCGGCACTCCGTCCACACCAGGACTTCTTACAGCCCCTAACGACAGTCAGGGCTGGGCTGGTTGCTGGCAAGGGCCATCACCAGCGCATAGGCCCCGAGCGTCAGCCCTCGCGAGTGCGGGATCCGCGACTGCCCTCACGCCAGCGGCCTCGCCCACTTCGGGCTCAGCAAGGACGGAGGGAGCCGACGCCGGACACCCGGGCGCAGCCCCAGAGGTAGCGGTGACTCCCTGGGTGACGCTGCCGGCGCGTCACCGCCGGGAGCCACTCCCGGAGCCAACCACGCAGGTCCCCGCCCGGCACGGGCGTCCCGGCGCCGGCCTCCACGAGCTGCTCCCATCGCATACCGCCAGCCATGCTCCATCGCACTCGCGCCTGCTTGGCTACGAAGCTCCTTGTCCATGGCACCGGGGGGCAGCTATCGCACAGCGTTCGTTCAGATGTCTCTCAACAACACGCGGCGTCAGGTGTCAGACCACTGGCCCCGGACGACCCACGACATTCTAACACCTCGCTCACGCGAAGACCCTGCCGCACGGAATCTGCCAGCGAGACTCGGCAGTATCCGCTGCGGGTGTACCGCACCCGTTTCGCACCGGAGATGCCAATGCAATTCGTCGAGTTCATTGTCCCGCCTCGCAAGAAAATCTCGCTCAACGTGTCATTCGACTCCAGTTCCAAGGACGAGAACGAAATCATCGTGATTGAGAAGACCAGTGGCCAACGCCTCTTCAACACCATCAACTTCGAGCAAGAACACGCCCGCCAGTGGGAAAGCCCCGTCAACAACAGCCCGATACCGATGACCATCATCGTCTCTGCGCAGCACAAACCGGGCGGCGCCAACGAGGCTGCCAGGTGGGAGCCCAGCGCCCTGGTGGTCGGTCCGTCCAGCGACAAGGACGTTCACGTCGAAGTCACCAACGGCGCGAGGTCAATCACCAGCGTGTCCACCGCCAAGGTCAGCTGGCGCTGAGCCGGGCGACACCGGCACGACAAATCCTGAACCATGCGCTCGCCGGCTCCGACGCTGGCACTCGGCGGGCGCGTGGCCCTTGCCCGGCGAGCAAGGCAAGGGCCACGCAGGGCAGGAAGGCCAGCACGTGCCGCGTCCTATCCGGAACGGCCGCCACGCCTCCGCCCACTGTCACCATGGGGAGGAGCGGCTGGGTGGAGACGACGCCCCCTGCCCAGTGCTACTCCAGGGACACGTAGACGGAGGACACCGGGTCCTGAGCCAGGTGGGGCGACGTCTCCGCTGTCTCCAACTGCTCGTCGTGCCGTTTTGCCGTGCGTGCCACCTGCTCCAGTTCGTCGAAGTCCACGCCCGGCACGACCAGTTCAGCCGGGGCAACAACTGCCCAAATTCTGGGTAGTTTCCGTTTGCCCCCACTGCGGCCCGCTCCACCGGGGCGAGGACAGACGCAACCGTCAGGGCCAGCTCGGCGCCGAGGGCTCGGAGCACCTTCACTGGACACCACCTTCCCTGCGTGCGCGGGTACCAGTGTTTCCGAGAGACTAGGTAGACGCCCTTCGATTCTGGAGGCAGGACCTGTTCGTCCAGACGCTGCGCCAGCACCTCTGAAACCCGAAACGCCCCTGACCAGACCCACGCGCTCATAAGGCCCCACGCAGATTGGGTGCTGCGTCTTTCGATGTCCCCGATTTGCCGTCCGAAGCCTTTGTCCTTCCCGGAGGAAGGACATGGCGAACATCATCTCATGCCCCTCGGGGCTGACGGGCCGCATCCGCGGCATGAAGGTGCGGGAAGAGCGCGTCCTCGCGGACAGGAAGCTGGCGAAGAGCGGCGGCCAGGTGGACGAGTTGCTCTCCGCGTGCTGGGAAGAGCTGATGGAGGCGGGCCCCTACGCCTTCGCCGCTGGGAAGGTGGATTGGGGCCAGGTGCTGCAGGGAGACCGCTTCTTCTCCCTCCTTCAAGTGCGCGTCCACACCTACGGCCCCGAGTACGTCTTCGCCGTCCCCTGCCAGAATGCCGCCTGCCGCGCCCGCATCGACTGGGAGCTGGATTTGACGCAGCTGCCGGTGCGCGTCCTCTCGGACGCCAGCCGCGCGGCCTTCATGGCCGGCAACCGCTTCGAGACGAGCCTGCCCGACGCCGGCAAGCGCGTGCGCTTCAAGCTTCTGACGGGTGAGGATGAGCGGCGACTGCCGCAACTCCAGCGCGCGGCGCCGGAGAAGCTGTTGTCCTCCGTCCTCGCCTACCGGGTACTGGACGTTGACGGAGTGGACGCGCGCGACAAGCGGCGCTTCCTCGAGGACTTGAGCCTGCGCGACGCGGACTTCCTCGTCGACGAGTTTGACGCCGTCGACTGCGGTGTGGACACCACCCTCGAAGTCGAGTGCCCCGAGTGCCTCATGCGCCAGGAGGTGGAGCTCCCTTTCGACCGGGGCTTCTTCCTTCCGGGGAAGCAGCGGACGACGAGGCGCCGGGAGCGCTCCACCTCTTCCCCGGCGTGACGCTGGAGACGTGGCGCGAGGGCCTCTTCAACTTGTGCTGGCACCAGCACGGAGGCAGCGGCCTCGCAGCTCCCCTCGGTGACGCATTGGAGCTGCCCACCTCGGACAGGGACTGGCTCCTTGAGCGCATCGGACAGCAACGCAGTCGCGAGGCGAAGGCCTTGGAGAAGTCGGCGAAGCGGAGGTAGCGCGTGCTCAACAACCTCGGCCTGGGCTTCATCTTTACGGCACGAGACCTGGCCTCTGGCACCTTTCAAGGCGTGGAGCGCAACTTCATGTCCCTCGACAGGCGCGTGGGGTTGGGCACCACGCGCATTGAAGGGGCCTTCCAGCGGCTCGGCGTCGCCATGGCCCTCTTCACGGCCGGCGCCATCACCATCGGGGCATCGCTGTCTCTGGCCAACGCCGCTGGCCAATTTGAACAGGCCGTGGCGGGCGTGGCCGCCGTCTCCGGCGCCTCGGCCGAGGTACTTGGGCAACTGCGTGACGCTGCCATCAAGGCGAGCCTCGCTACGCAATTCACGCCCACGGAATCTGTGCTGGGCCTGCGAGAGCTCACCCAGGCTGGCTTCAACGCCAGCGAGGCCATGAAGCTGCTGGAGCCCGTCCTGGACCTGGCCGGGGGCTCACTGGGGGAGCTGACGCCCCAAGGTGCGGCGGGCCTCGCGTCGCAGGCAATGAAGGCCTTCGGCATCTCCGTGGACGGTGCCGCCCTCTCCGTCGACCAGATGCTCCAGGCCGTCAACGTCTTCGCCCTCAGCGCCAATGAGTTGCCTCTGGCCCTCGGCACCGCAGCGCGTGGCGCGCAGGCCCTCAATCAGTCCCTGCCCGAGACACTCATCGCCCTGGGCCTTGTGAAGAATGTCGTCCCCGGCGTGGAGCGCGCGTCCACCGCCGTGGCTGTCGCCATGGAGCGGATGGCGGACCCAGAGGTCCAGAAGCACCTGCGTGGCCTGGGCGTTGCCGTCACCGACTCCAGCGGAAACTTCCTCAGCTTCCTCGACATCCTCGACAAGCTGGCCCCCGCCCTCAGCCGTATGACGGAGGCGCAGCGCTCCGCATTCCTGCTGAAGGCCTTCGGCCGCGAAGCGTTGGGCGGCGTGAATGCCATCCTCACGCAGTTCAGCAGCGGCATCCGCAAGGACACCGGCGAAGTCGTCCGCGGCGCCGAGGCCCTCAAGTACCTGCGCGATGAGTTCGAGAATGCGGGCGGCACAGCCACAAAGTTCCGCGAACAGATGCTCGACACATTCCAAGGCCAGCAGACGCTGCTGGCCGGCAACCTAGAGACGCTGGCCATCGTCCTCGGGGAGCCCTTCGCCCAAGTCTTGAAGCCCCTCGTCACCCTCGTCGCCAGCGCGGTGCAGCAGGTGCTGGGTGTCTTCCAGGCGTTGCCTGGCCCGGTGAAGCGCGCCTTCGCAGCCTTCGCGCTCGGAGCTGGCGGCATCATCACCCTTGTCGGCGCCGTCATCGCCGCGAAGGTGGGCCTGGCGCTGCTGGTGGTAGGCCTCAAGGTGCTGGGCCTCACGCTGGGCGGCCTCCTGGCCACGGTGCTTCCAGCCGTGGGCGCTGTCGTCCTCCTGGGCGTCGCCGTGGCCGGCCTCGCCTACGCCTTCCGTCACAACCTCGGGGGCCTGGGCGACTTCGCGCGTCGTGTGCAGGAGCAGGTGACGCTCGCCTTCCGCGGCCTCGTCCAGCTCTTCGAGGACGGAGGCTTCTCCGGCGCGGTGCGCGAGGAGTTGGGCCGCGCTGAAAACGCCGGCCTGAAGGACTTCCTCATCACCGTCTATCTGTGGGGCCATCGCATCCACAGCTTCTTCTCGGGCCTCGCCGACGGCTTCTCCTCCGGACTCGAAGCCGCGCGCCCCACCCTCGAGTCCTTCCAGGCGACGCTAAGGCGGGTGGGCGAAGCGCTGGGCTTCCTCTCCGAGAGGGACGACGCGGCCACGGCCGCCGCGAAGTTCGCCGCCTTCGGCGACGCGGGGGCCACGGTGGGCCGCGCCCTCGCCCGCAGCTTCGACTTCGTCGTCATGGGCATGACGGCCGGTGCCGAGGTGGCGGAGGGCCTGGCCGGGCAATGGCACTACATGAAGGCCGGCGTCGACGTCCTCCTGGGCAGCCTGGCGCACCTGGGCCACGTCCTCGGTGGGGCGCTCTCTGGCCTCTTGGGCACCACCTCCGCTGTGCAGCAGGGCACCAGTGGGTGGACGCTCATGGGGGAAGCCATCGGATTTGCCATCGGCAACATCACCACCGTCGTGGGCGTGTTGGTGTCCGCCGTCTCCCTCGTGGTGTCGGTGGTGGGGGGCATCCTCAACGCGGCCCTCGCGGCCTTCTCTGGCATCGTCGACGTCTTCTGGGGCGTCGTGTTGACGCTGAGCGGAGCCCTCACCGGCAACTGGGCCGAGGCGTGGACGGGCCTGAAGCTCATCGTCTTCGGGGTGGTGGACGCCATCTCCGGCGTCCTCCTGGAGTTGGTGGGCGCCATCCTCGGTGTCGTGGACGCCGTGGCGAGCCTCTTCGGCAAGGACACCGGCCTCCAGCAGGCGCTGCGGTCGGCCCGGCTTACCCTCCACCGGGACTTGTCCGTCGCCTTCGGCCTCGAGGACTCCCCCGCCTCGGCCCCAGCGCCCGTCGCCTCCACGGCCTCCACCTTGCCGGCGGAGTGGCCCCTGGAGTCCTCGTCCATGCCGGCGGTGGCGGCCCTCCAGGCCTCGCTGCCCCAGCCCGAGGTGCTCTCCTCACAGTCGGCCTCGCCTCCCGCAGCGCCCGTTCTCGTCAGCGTGCAGGTGGACGGAGAGGTGCTTGCCCAGGCCACGGCGCGCGCCGAGAGGGACGCCGCCTCCCGCAGCTTCTCCCCCATGGCGTCTTACTGAAAGGCAGGCCCCGCGTGTCCTTCGCTGCTGGCCTCGCCCGTCCTCCTCGCTGCGTGCTGGTGAATGTCCTCACCGGCGAGGCCATGGAGTGCCTCTTCAACCCGTCGCAGCTCACCGAGAAGCTCCAGGTGAACTGGAACCGCCTGGCGGTGCCGGGCCTCTCGCACCAGGTGCTCCAGTTTCAGGGCACCTCCAACCGGCAGCTCTCGGGCGTCGAGTTCTACCTGGACGCCTTCTTCGCCACGCAGCAGGCCGACACGTCCAACATCATGGCGTTCCGCGGCTTCCTGCGCGCGCTCACCGTGCCTCCGGCGGGTACCGAGGGTGTGCTGGCGACGGCGCCACCGCGCGTCCTCGTCCTTTGGCCCGGCCTCCTCACCGTGGAGTGCGTCGTCGCCAGCGTGGAGTTCCAGTACCGCCAGCTCGCCGTCGACGGCCGCGTCCTCGTCTACACCGCCACCGTCACCTTCGAGGAGGTGCTGGACACCCGCGTCACCTCCGAGCAGCTCCGTCGGGAGGTGCCGTAGTGGCCCCTCACGCCGGCAGTCGCCACTCCTTCTCCCTTGGCTTCCGGGACGAGGCCGGCCAGCTCTTCCTCACCGAGAGGGTCCCCTACGGCTTCCAGCCGCACGTGGACACGCGCGTCCACCTCGTCGCCGAGGGCGACTCCCTCTGGGGGCTGGCCGGCCGCTACTTCGCGCCCCTCCCGCGCGCCTGCGGCTTCTGGTGGGCCATCGCCGACTTCCAGCCGGAGCCCATCATCGACGCGACGCTGGAGCTGGAGACCGGGCGGCGCGTCTACATCCCCTCGCTGCGCGTCCTCACCGACGTCATCCTCAGCGAGCAGCGGCGGAGGGCCAGCGAGTGACGCGGCCCCTCGACAGGAGCGCGCCTGGCGTGCGCCTCACGCTGCTGGCACACGAGAGGGCCCCCAGCGGCGAGCCCCTCTCCCTTGAGGGCCGCGTCCTCGGCCTCACCTTCGAGGACAGCGCGACGAAGGCCGACAAGCTGTCCCTCCAGTTGGACAACTTCGACCTGGCCCTCTTCGACAGGGCGGAGCTGGTGGGCGGCACGGTGCTGGAGGTGTCCTGGGGCTACCCGGGGCTCATGGCGCCTCCGCGGCGAGTGGTGGTGAAGAAGTTGAAGGGCTTCCAGGTGCTCACCGTCGAGGGCCAGGCCCTCAGCGCCCTCATGCACCGCGAAGCGAAGACGCGCACCTGGAAGGGCAAGACGCGCGCCCAGGTAGTGCGCGAGGTGGCCGCCGAGCACGGCTACGAGGAGGGCTCCATCCAGGTCGAGGACACCGGCGAGTCCTTCGACACCATCCACCAGGCCGGGGAGACGGATGCGCGCTTTCTCCGGCGCCTGGCCGCGCGGGAGGAGTTCCAGTTCCACGTCGACGACAGGGGCCTCACCTTCGGCCCGCGCAACCAGGCCGCCGCGCCCACCCATGTGCTGTGGTGGTACGCCGACGCAGGCCGGGGCGACATCCTCTCGGTCAACGTCGAGTCGGAGCTGGGCCGCCGAGTGGGCAAGGTGGACGTGCGTGGCCGGGACGCTCTGGCCAAGAAGAACATTGAGGCCCAGGCGAGCAGTGCCACTGTGGAGCGCACCACCCTCGCGGACTTCCTCGAGGTGGTGGACAAGCGCGCGGGCACCACGTCGCTGCAGCTCCGCAACAGCACCACCAGCGTCCAGCCCACCTCGGCATCGACACCTGCCCAAGCCCAGCGCGAGTCCGAGGCCCGCTTCCGACGCGCGGAAGCCGGCACGGTGAAGCTGTCCCTCCAGGTGGTAGGCAACCCCAGCTTGCGCGCGAAGTCCGTCGTGGAGGTGCGCGGCATCTCCAGCTTCCTGTCCGGGAAGTATTACGTCACCGAGGCGAAGCACGTCCTCTCCTCCTCCGGCTACACCACCGACTTGAAGCTGTCGCGTGACGGCACGGGGCAGCGTCAGCAAGGCAGCGCCGACAAGCAGGGCCAGGCCCAGGGCGGACAGCCCAACACCAGTGCACCCGAGACGACTGGGGCACTGAAGGAAGTCGAGGCATTCGAGCGGGACACCGGCACCCGGTACATCGAGTACCGCCGTGACGGGCAACCCATCGGTGTCGAGGACCCGGAAGCCGGAATGAGTCTCCCCAGGTAGCGAGCCACCATGAGCACCTTCGACGACGACATCCTCGCCCATGACACACGCCTGCTTGGCATGTACGTGGGCTACGTCACCAGCCGCGACGACGAGGCACAGCTCGGCCGCGTCCGCGTGTGCATCCCCGGCGTCCTCGAGCCCGAGTCCGCCTGGGCCTGGCCCTTGGGCACCTCCGGGGGCGGCGCCAAGGACACGGGCTTCTTCGCGGTGCCGCACGTGGGCGCCGAGGTGGCTGTCTTCTTCAACCAGGGCGACATCGACGCCCCCTACTACCTCAGCGCGCACTGGGGGAAGCCGGGCGGTCAGAGCGAGGTGCCCGAAGAAGCCCAGGTGTCTCCGCCCGACAACCGCGTCCTCGCCACGCCCACCTTCCGCGTCGAACTCGACGAGTCCGCGGGCCACCGCAAGCTGAAGCTCACCAACCGGAAGACGGGCGACTGCCTCACCTTCGACGCGGAGGAGAACACCGTCACCTTGGAAGCCACCACCGCCCTCTCTCTGCGCGCGGTGGGCGCCATCTCCCTGGAGGCGGCTCAGGTCACCATCGCCGGCCGCGTCGTCCGCCCCATCGCCGAGCCGATATGAGGAAACCCATGGCGCTGCCCATCTGCGTCCACATCCCCCCGCTGCCCGAGGCGCCCACCCTCACCCTGCCCGGCGGCGCCCCCTTGCAGCATCACCAGCCCCTGCAGG
>NZ_VIFM01000258.1 GCF_006636215.1 Myxococcus llanfairpwllgwyngyllgogerychwyrndrobwllllantysiliogogogochensis
ACTTCACCCGCTGCCCCCGCCGGGCCGGGCCCCTCCCGCGACGAGCTGGTGGAGCTCTTGCGCATCCGCCCCGCGCGGGCCCTGGGCATGGCGGCCCTCCACCTGGGCGTGTGGGGGCTTGCCGGCGTGGGGCTCGCGCACGTCAGCGGCTTCTGGCTGAAGCTGCCCCTGTGGCTGCTGGCGGCCCAGGGCGTCATGGGGCTCATCCAGCTGGACCACGACGCGTGGCACGACACCCTCTTCCCGAGGCCCTGGCAGAACCGCCTCTTCGGCAACGGGCTCAGCCTGCTCGTGGGCATCGCCTACGAGCCGATGCGGCACGATCACCTCGCGCACCACCGCTGGAACCGCACGGAGAAGGACCCTGACGCCTACAACGCGGGCCGCCGCTCGCCCGGGCTGTGGGCACTCTTCTACGCCACCGTGCTGCTGGGCCTGCCGCTCAGCCTCGTCTACTTCAACGTCCTCTACCCGGTGCAGCACTTCGACGCCGCCCGCCTGCGCCGCCATGCGCTGGTGCTGCTCGGCTACGGGGCCTTCTACGCGCTGCTCTTCTGGCTCCTGGCGGGCCACGGGCTCCTCGGGGGCGCGGTGGAGTGCTGGCTGCTGCCGGTGCTCTTCGCCAGCCCCCTCAACGGGCTCAAGTCCATCGCCGACCACCACGCCAACGTCTGGCGCGGCGACCGCTTCCACACCGCGACGACGGTGCGCGGCACCCGGCTCGTCACCTTCCTGTGGAACGGCCTCAACCACCACCTGGACCACCACCTCTACCCGCGGGTGCCCGGCTACAACCTCGCGCGGCTGCACGCGCGCCTGCGCCCGGAGTTGCTCGCGCGCGGGGCCCCCGTCTTCGACAGCTACCTCCACGTCATGTGGCGGGCCCTCCTGGCCGGCCCCATGGTGGTGGAGGAGGACGTGCGACTCGTCACCCTGGAGCGAAAGCGCCCATGAACGCCGTGCGCCGGCTGTATGCGGACATCCGCTACGAGGACGGCCGCTGGCCGCTGTCCCGGTGGGACCTCAACCTGCGCTACCTCACCAAGAGCCTCCTGCACCTGCCGGAGCCGCGCTCGGCCGAAACCGGGGAGCACTTCGCGCGAGTCTCCCGGCACCTCGCTTCGGGGAGCTGGCGGCACGCGGGCGCGCCGGAGCTCCGGCTGAGCGCCGTGGGCGACATGATGTGGATTCGCAGCGGCTTCCACCGCGCCCTGTCTCCCGGCGTCCGGGAGGTGATGGCGGGGGACGCGGTGGCCTTCGCGAATCTAGAGACGCCGGTGGACCCGGCGCGGCCCGTGCCCCGGCTCGTCTACGAGACGCTCCACTACAACGCCCCGCCGGACTACCTCGCGGCCTGGGAGGGCACGGCGCGCCACCGCGTCTTCTCCCTCTGCAACAACCACGCGCTCGACCAGGGCGCCGAAGGGCTCAAGCGGACCCGGGGGACGGTGCTGGCCTCCTCCCAGCACTGCTGCGTGGGAGGCCCCCGGCCGGAGGACGCGGTGGCCGCCCTGGAGGTGGACGGGGTGCGGATGGGCATCGCCGCTGTGACGTATGACATCAACCACCTCGTGGGGGCGCCGCCCGCCGGGGTGCCGGTGACGCGGCTGGGCAGCCCCCTCCACGCGCCGGACTGGGCGCGGCTGGGCGCGCTCATCGACGCCGCTCGCGCGGTGGGGCCGGACCTGGTGGTGCTGATGCCGCACTGGGGCTTCGAGTACGAGTACTGGCCCGAGGCCCTCCAGCGCGAGCACGCCTGGCGGCTCATCGAGCGCGGGGCGGACCTCGTCCTGGGCTCCTCGCCGCATGTCCTCCAGCCGGTGGAGTGGGTGTCCATCGACGGCGCGGACGCCACCTGCCCCACGCAGGTGCGCCGGGGCGGGCCCGCGCGGATGGGGCTCATCGCGTACTCGCTGGGCAACTTCCTGAGCATCATGCCCACGCTGGCGTGCCAGACAGGGGCCGTGCTGAAGCTCGCGCTCGCCCGGGACGCGCGCGGCGTGCTCCAGCCGGTGGATTTGCGCGCGGTGCCCACCGCCTGTGGACGGGGACTCGGAGGGGAGGGGTTCCTCGACGCGGGCGTGGTGCGCCTGGACGAGCTACCCCGCGAGCGGGCGGCGCCGCACCTCGCGCATGCCCGGCGGACGTTGGGCGCGCTGCTTTCGGACCGGAGGGACTGAGGATGTCGTCGATTGAGGAGCAGTTGGAGGCGTTCACCGTCGGGATGGCGCGGCAGGTCGCGAGCTGGCTGCCGGCGGTGACGCCAGAGCGCTACGTGGCGTTCCTCGACATGATGTACCACTACACGCGGCGCAGCGGAGACCGGCTGCGGCTCGCGGCCGAGCGCGCCACGCTCCCCGAGCTGAAGGCCTTCTTCGCGGAGCTGGCGGGGGACGAGCAGTCGCACTACCTGCTGGCCAAGGCGGACCTCGCGACCTTCGGGCGCGAGCCCTCGTCCGACACGCCTCGCGAGGTGGCCGACTTCCACGCCTTCTGGGAGGGAATCGGGCCGGAGCGGCAGCTCGCCTTCCTGGGCGCGTTGCGCGTGCTGGAGGGCGTGGCGCGGCACCTGGGAGGCGAGGCCCGCCAGGGGCTGGGGCGGCTTGGGCTGGAGCGGACGAAGGCGCGCTTCATCCTCGTCCACCTCGACGTGGACCTGGAGCACGGCGCGCGGGCCCAGGCGCTCTGCGCGGCGCTGGGGGTCGGGCACCCGGAGCCGCTGCTCGAAGGGGCCCGGCGGGCCGCCGACTTCTGGGTGGCCATCCACCGCGCGGCGCTGGCCGGTGAGGCGCGGCCCTGAGCGGGCGCCTCAGCGTACGGAGAGGACGACAGCGTCCCTCTCCGTCTGAACCTCACGTACCTGCGTCACGACCGTCGGCGTCCAAGAAGCTCAAGGATCCTGTCCCACGTTCGCGGATCGTGCTTTTCACGAGGTGGCAGTTTGGCGAGCGCGGTTTCGTTGTACTCATCAACCGCCTGCGGATCCGCCCCCTCCGCCATCAAAAGCTCGATGATGGGAACGTTGAACTTACGAGCGGCCATGCCGAGCGGCGTCAATCCGCGAAGTCCTCCCCACTCGTCCATCGTTCGTCCAGCACCATGGCGCAGGAGCAGCGCCGTGATCTCCGGATGTTCATGTTCTACGGCCAGCTGCAAAGGTGACTCATGCGTTGATCTGCGGACGTTCGGATCCGCGCCTGCTTCGAGAAGCACCCGTGCGACCTCCAGCTCCGGAGGTTCCATGGCGCTGAGGAGCGGCGTCTCGTGATGATGGGCATCCCATTCGTTGACGTCCGCACCGTGCTCGATCAACAGCTTGATGAAGTCAATCGTTCCCCCAACGCCCATCTGGCCGATGGCGACATGCAGGGGTCGCCAGCCATCTTCCCTGGGCAGGTTGGGGTCTGCACCGCGAACCAGCAGCGCACGAACACGCTCCAGATCATGCTGGACGATGGCCTCGAACAATTCGGATGACAGCATTCGGGTTGGCAATGCTCGCCTGGGTGGCGGAAAGGGACTCGTGCATCGACGGGCGGTTTTGTAACGACTCTCCTCCGCGCTGTCGACACCCTCCTTGTTGGGGCACCACCTCCGGCCCCTGTGCCTCCTGCCTCGATGCGGCCGAGGGTCTCGACGGGGCACCCGCCTGCCCAGGCCGCGCCCCGATCAGGTGTGTGGCGGGAGCCTGGACCTGTTGGCGCCTCTTGAGCCTCAACGAGGGCGCTCGTCTCCCAATCGCCGCTACCGCCGCCCTGACGGGCCGCATCATGGGGTCCTTCATTGGGTATGAGCTGTCTCATGCCGCCAATAGCGCGACACCAGCGCCGTCGGATGTCAGCGTGCTTCCGTCGGTGGCGGTGTCTCAGGGTGGAATGGCGTTGGGGCTGGGGAGCCGCTTCTGAGCTCCTGACGTGACGAGCCGCCGCTCGTGATTCAACGCGGCACCGAGCTGTCCTCCAGGCTCGGGCCGTGGTGCGGTGCGTCGACCTGGTGTGTGCGGATGTCGCCGTTGGCAGATGGGACGGAGGCGTCACCTGAGATGCGGAACAGAGGACCTGGACGACCTGCTATCCTTTGAGGCGCTTCAGCCGTGAGCGAGTTGGAAGCCGCTGTCATACCAACCTGGGAGGGGACGATGCTCTGTTCCGTGAAGAAGGCTGTTCAGGTATTGCTTGCCGTTGTCACGGGGGCGGCTGTGTCGTTCGGAGCCACGCTGGCGGTCGCAGCGCCCGCGGAGCCGCTGTCCTATTGTTCTGGCAATTGCGTCAATGAGTGCATCGAGGCGGGCTTCGCCTATGGTCGATGCTCTGGCGATGTCTGCGTTTGCTTCCCCTTCTCCTGAGCCTCCGGGCAGCGCCTCGCGCGGATGTGCAGGGTACCGCGGTGCGAAGCCGGGATGACTCGCGTGCGGTTGCTCGCCCTGCTCTCGAATCCCAGCCGGGGGGAGGAGGTCAGGGCGTCGACGCGGCGGGCTGCGCTCCGCGGGTACGGAAGGAGGCGCCGTCATGGGAGGCAGGGACCTCCTCAGGACATGTGGATGGCGACCTTGCCGCGGGCGTGTCCCTCCTCGAGGTACGCGAGGGCCTGGGGCAGCTCCTCGAACGGGTAGGTGCGGTCGATGACGGAGCGCACGGAGCCGTCGGCCAGGCGGTCGCGCAGGTACTCCAGGTCGTCCAGGTTGCTCTTCATCGTCAGGTAGCCCAGGCGCTTGCGACTACCGAGCGAGCGCACCGGCCCGAGCAGGAGCGCCGCCGCCATCTGCTTTCCCGCTCCGCCCGTCATCACGTAGCGGCCGCCGGGCGCGAGCGCGCGCTCGTAGGCGCTCAGCGGGTGGTAGCCGTTGGCCGCGAGGATGACGTCGTAGCGCTGGCCGCTGCGCGTGAAGTCCTCCTTCGAGTAGTCGATGACCTCGTCGGCTCCGAGCGAGCGGGCCAGCTCCTGGTTGCGGGCGCTGCACACCGCCGTCACCTTCGCGCCCAGCGCCTTGGCGAGCTGCACGGCGAAGGTCCCCACGCCTCCCGAGGCGCCATTCACCAGCACGGACTCGCCCGCCTGGAGGCGACCCTCGCGACGCAGCCCCTGCAGCGCCGTCACGCCGGCCAGCGGCGCCGCGGCGGCCTCTTCGAAGCCGAGGCTCGCGGGCTTCGAGGCGAGGACGCCCTCGGGCGCGCAGACGTACTCCGCGAAGGCGCCCCAGTTGCTGCTGCCCAGCTCGCCCATCACTTCATCTCCGGCCTTGAAGCGCGTGACGCCGGGACCCGCGGCCTCGACCACGCCGGCCAGGTCGCAGCCGAGCACGTTGTACCGGGGCTTGAAGAGCCCGACCGCGAGCCTCGCGAGGAAGGGGTCGGCGCGCAGGATGTGCCAGTCGGCCGCGTTGAGCGCGCAGGCCCGCACGCGCACGAGGACCTGGCCTGCGCCCGGCGTGGGGACGGGGCGCTCCTCGCACTTCAGGACCTGGGGTGAGCCGTACTCGTAGAAGGTGATGGCGCGCATCAAGGAATGGCTCCAGCGGTAGGGGGTGGAGGAGGGCCGCGGGTGCTGGCGGAGCAGGGAAGCAGGACTCAGGACACCTGCACCATGATGGGTACGGCCGGCCTGCCGCTACCGAAGCGAGGCGGCCAGAGCCTGGGGCTCCTCCTCCGGCGACGCAGCGGCGGCGGCGGCGGGAAGCACCGTGGTCCCCTCGTATTGCACCGACTTGGGATAGGGAAGTTCCAGGCCGTTGGCGTTGAAGGCGTCGAACAACAGCCGGTTGAGCAGTCGCTTCACGTCGAAGTGCGTCCCTGGCTGCACCTTGGCTTCAATGCGAATGGTCATCCAGCTCTCGTCCATGCTCTCGATACCCAACAGCTTGGGCATCTCGGACACCTTGCCTGCCGACAGCATGGGCACCTGCTCGCAGACCTTTCCAATCACATCCAGCACCTTCTTCAAGTCGCACTCATAGGCCACGGCCATGTCCACGACCGCCAGCGTCCAGCCGCGACTATAATTGATGACATTCTTGACTTCGCCATTGCGGAGGATGTGAAGGCGCCCGAAGCGATCGCGAATGCGGGTGATACGAGGCGTTATCTCCTCCACCACGCCCTCGGTATCGTTGATGCGGATGTAGTCGCCGTTCAAGATCTGGTCCTCGAAGAGCAGGAAGATGCCGTTGACCATGTCCGTGACGATGGCCTGTGAGCCCAGACCCACGGTGAGACCGACGATGCCGGCGCCAGCGAGGATGGGGGTGGGGTCCACACCCAGGTCGCTGAGCACCATCATCCCCACCAGGAAATAGACCAGGTACGTGGAGGCTCTCTGGATGAGCGCGACGAAGGTGTTGCGCCGCCGGGCCTTGTCATCCAGGTCGAGACCGTCCACCTTGAAGGCCCGGGCGATGAGCAGCCGGACGAACTCCACGACGACGCTGGCGGCGAAGAACAGGGCGATGACGCGGATGAGCACCGGCCCGTACGGAGCAAAGGACTCCAGGCCCTGGAACCGACGGATGATGAGGGTCGCCACCGAGATATAGACGATGGCCTCCAGGCTCCGCTGCCCCACCGGTAGCAGCCGGCTGAGGGCCATGAAGTACTCCTCGTACTTCGTGGCCGTGCTCTTCGTCCGCCAGGACTCGACCAGCCGAACCGACATCAGGTGCAGCAAGGACACCGCCAGGCGCCCACCGCTGATGCACAGCAACACGAAGACGGTGGTGCCAACGAGCCACTCGAGCGCGGCCGGGGGTTGCAGCGAGGTGACCGCCATGCCCACCGCGAAGTAGGCCAGCACCAGCTTGATGAAGCCGGGCCCCTGCTCCATCGCCTTCTGGGCATGTGCCTTCGGCTCCGGGCTCAGTTGCCACTCGTTCATCCTGCGCTCGAGCCGCATCAGGAGCTGGCGTGCCGCCCGATCCAACACCAGGTAGGCCGTCAGCAAGAGCACCAGCAGGCCCGCTCCGCGCCCCAGGGCCGCCAGCCCCTCCACCGTCACCCCCGCCAGCAAGGCATTGAAGGAGGGCTCCAGATCCTTCTTCGCCCACAGGGAGAAGCCCAGCACGGCGATGCCGATGATGACCACCACGAAGGACAGGAGGGCGGCGCTCAGCCGGGCGCGCTTGCGAAGAGCGTCCGCCATCTGCTCCAGCGCCTTCACACCCATCAGCCGGATGCCCTGGTACAGCAGCGCACTGGAGGCCACGAGCACGGCCCAGAGGACGAGCAGCAACAATGCCACGCTCAGTCCGACGAGCCATGCGTTGTTCAACTCGACCGTATCCGCAAGTCGGAAGATTTCCATGCGCTGGGGCATAGCACACCAGCGAACACGTCGCGCCCCGCCCCCGAGGCGGAACAGAGGCTCCAGCGTCTGGCCAGGCAGGACAGGCCGCGAGCCTTTCGCCGTGGTTCCCATCCAGTGCGGGCAAGGCAACCGTGGAGCCCGAGACAGCGGCTGGGAGGGAGTCGATGAAGGGGCAGACGCCGTGAGCGCATAAGAGAAAGGGGGCGCAGTCCCCTATGACCGCGGTTCGTGTGGCGACGGAGTCTGCGGCTACAACGAGGAGTTCTTCTCCTGCCTGGCGGGCTGCGACATCTGCGGCAATGGGATTTGTGGTCCCACCGAGACTCCATACGACCGCAGCGCGGACCGCGGATAGCTCCCGCCGGGTACGAACGCACATCGCGATGCCCAGCGTGGCGAAGATGCTGGCGATGCGCCCCGGTTCCTCCGCGTTCAGCAGTTCCTTCTTGCCGCCCCAGGACGCGGGAGAACAATACGTGCAGCGGAAGCTGCGGCGGTCCGTGATGCTCAGCCGCAGGTACGTCATGCGGCGCCCCAGCGCATCCATCAGGGGCGGGGCGAGCGGATCCGTCTGGAATGCGCACAGTGGGCGTGGCGGGCGGGAGCAGAGCGGGAGGTGAGGGACGCTGACGCGGATCCCGACGGTGCGCGGGCAACGTCGAGCGTGGTTTGGACACCATGCCTGGCGGCCTCGAAGAGCGGACCGCGGGGCCGCTTCCGCCGGACGGCAGAAAGCGCGTGGCATGAGGGCCCGCCAGGCGATAGGGTTTCTCGGATGTACTTTGCTCGCGCTCTTGTCCGACTGTGCTCGGTGGTCTTGCTCTCAAGTCTCGTCATCGTGGGGGGCGCGAGTTGCGGGGATTCAGAGACGGCGTTGCCGTCGGCCGTTCTCGACGTCACTCCATCCGTCCTCTCTCTCGTCGCAGGCACGTCCGCGACAGTGAAGGCAACGTTCACGGCCGATGGCGCGGCGACCCAAGACGTGACGGAGTCAGCGACGTGGGCGAGCAGCGCTCCCGGCGTCGCCACCGTCGCGGCCGGCAAGGTGAACGCGGTCGCGGCCGGCGCCGCGACGATCAGCGTGAGCTCGGAAGGACAGACGAAGACCGTCGCCGTAACGGTGACGGCCGACAACAATCCCCTCGTCTCGCTGAGCGTTACGCCGGCGGCGCCAACGCTTCCGCCCGGCGCGAAGAAGCAACTCGTGGCGACCGGCACCTACGCCGATAGCAGCACAAAAGACATCTCGAGCGCAGTCGTTTGGAACTCGGCGACGTCCACCGTGGCGACCGTCGACCCGACCGGGCTGCTCACGTCGCTCGCCGAGGGAACCTCGAAGATCACGGCGACGCTCGGCACCGTCACTGGGAGCACCGAGGTCACGGTCATCGAAGTAGAGGTCGTCTCAATCGCTGTCACGCCGGGAAGCCCGAGCATTGGCGCTGGCGCCACGCAAGCGTTCACCGCCACCGCGACGATGACCGACAACACGACCAAGGACCTGACGACGCTCGCAACATGGACGTCGGGCACGCCGACCTCCGCTTCCATCGCGAACACGGGCATCGCCAAGGGACTCGCGGTAGGAACGTCGACGATCACCGCGACGTTCAACGGCATCAATGGGTCGACGCTTCTCACGGTCACGGAGGCAACCCTCGTGTCGATCTCCCTGCTGCCGGCGAACGCAACGATCCCGGTGGGCATGAAGCAGAATTACTTCGCCACGGGCACGTTCAGCGACGGGTCGACGGAGGACCTCACGGAGACGGTTGCGTGGAGTTCGGGCGATCCGACCCACGCAACGATCAGCGATGCCGCCGACTCCACCAAAGGAGAGGCAACGGCGATCGCTCAGGGCTCAGCGGTGATCACCGCGACGTACGGCGCGATCATGGGCAGCACCACGCTCACCGTATCGCCGGCAGAGGTCATGTTGATCCGCGTCACGCCGATCGCCTCATCGGCTGTGGTGGGAGCCACTCGTCAATACACCGCCACGGGCGAGTTCACTGACGGGACGCTCCACGATCTCACGAGCGTGGTGGCGTGGGCGTCGAACAATGCCACCGTCGCGCCCATCAGCACCTCAGGGAGCACACCCGGCGTCGCCCTGGCCGTCAGCCCGGGCAGGGCCACGATCAGCGCAAAGTCGGGCGGGGCCATGGGCTCCGCGGTCCTCACCGTCACACCCTAGCGTTACTGCCGCGAGTGCGCCTGGTACGCCTGCGGCGCGTGTCCTCAGGCCCTTGCGCGGGCAGGGCGCCTCTTTTCTCCAGCAGGCGCGGCGCGCCACGAAGCGGGCACGGTCTCCGGCGATTCACGCTGGAGGCCGGCCCGCTCCGTGACAGGTTCAATCGCTCCGGGGTCTCGCGCTAGCGAGGCGTGATCGCGAACCCGGTGCAGTCCCCGCTCTCCATCGTCCAGAGCGAGGTGGCGGGACCTTCCTTCACGTAGAGTTCGCCGTTGCTCGCGAGCACCGCGATGCCCGTGCCCGAGAGCTGGAAGGCCGTCACGGACGAGCTGACCCATTCCCAGGGACCGTCCCACGCCCCTTCCTTCACGAACACGTGGCTGTCCGTCTTCAGGACGCCGATGCGGTTGCCCGAGAGGGAGATGGCCTGGACGTCACCCGTCACCATGTTCCACAGCTCGGTGAGCGCGCCTTCCTTCAGGAAGAACTGGCCATTGTTCTTCAGCATGCCCACGCGGTCGCCCTCGAGCGCGAGGGCCGTGACGTCTCCACTCATCAGGACCCAGGCCGCGTTCCATGCGCCTTCCTTCACAAAGGCCTCGCCGTTCGTCTTGATGATGCCGATGCGGTCGCCCGACAGCGAGATGGAGGCCACATCCCCGGTCACCAGATTCCACAACCCGGTGAGCGCGCCTTCCTTCAGGAAGAACTGGCCATTCTGCTTCAGCACGCCAATGCGGTTGCCCGCGAGGGCAATGGCCTTGATGTCGCTGCTCTGGACGACCCAGGCCGCGTCCCAGGTGCCTTCCTTCACGTAGGCCTCGCCGTTCGTCTTGACGATGCCAATGCGGTTGCCCGCCAGCGCGACGGAGGCCACGTCCCCGGTCACCGTATTCCACAGCTCGGTGAGGGGGCCCTCCTTCAGGTAGAGCTGGCCCCCCTGCTTCAACATCCCGATGCGGGCGCCGTCCGTGGGACAGTAGCCTCCCGCCTCCAGACACTGCCCCCGGCAGGCCTGGGCCGTGGGGCAGACCTGATTGCCCTCCAGGCACGTCTGCCCCCGGCGCATGCAATAGGTGCCACAGAGGTACGCGTTGCTGCAGATATACATGCCGTTCAGGCAGGTCTCGAGGGTGGGGCGATAGCAGGCCCCACCACACTCCTCGGAGCCCAGGCCGCAGACGGTGCCATTGCTGCAATTGGAGCTGCCTGGGAAGTAACAGGCGCCGCCCAGCGGAAAACCACAGGTCGACCAACCCGTGGGGCATTGCGCGAGGGCCTCGGTCGAGACCAACGCGACGAAGAGCGACAGGAGGATGGAGAGAAGGGGCCCGTTGGAGGGCCTGAAGCGTTTCGGTGTCATGTGTCCGTTCATGGGGGTATTCGAGCTACGGCGTGGCCAGGACGAGCTGCGTGGTGGCCGTGGTCTCCCAGTTCCAGAGCCCGGTCCACGCCCCTTCCTTCACGTACCCATTGCCATCCGTCTTGACGATGCCGATGCGCCTGCCCGCGAGGGAGATGGACTGGACGTCACCCGTCACCAGGTTCCAGGCCGTGGTGAGGGCTCCGTCCCTGAGGAAGAACTCACCGTTGAGCCGCAGCACGCCCACGCGGTTCTCGGTCAGCGCGATGGCCTTGCTGTTGGAGCCCAGCGCGACCCAGATGGCGTTCCAGGCGCCTTCCTTCACATAGGACTCGGTGTTCGTCTTGACGACGCCGATGCGCTTGCCCGACAAAGCGATGGCGGCCACGTCTCCCGTCACCAGGTCCCACTGCTCGGTGAGGGCGCCGTCCTTCAGGTAGAAATCGCCGTTCAGCTTCAGCATGCCGATGCGCTTGCCGGAGAGGCTGAGGGCCTTGACGTCGCCGCTCATCAGGACCCAGGAGGCGTTCCAGGCGCCTTCCTTCACGTAGGCCTCGCCGTTCGTCTTGATGATGCCGATGCGGTCGCCCGACAAAGCGATGGCGGCCACGTCTCCCGTCACCAGGTTCCACATCGCGGTGAGGGCGCCATCCTTCAGGTAGAAGTCGCCGTTCAGCTTCAGCACGCCGATGCGGCTGCCAGACAAGGCCACCGCCTGGATGTCACCGGACTGAGGGACCCAACCGGAGGCGGCGCCACCCTCTTGTACGTGCGCTTCGCCTTGGGTCTTCAGGATGCCCACGCGTGGGAGGGGAGGGAGGGTGTCGTCCATCTTCTCCTGAAGGAAGACCGTCATGACGGCGTAGCCCGTCTCGTTGGGGTGCGCGGTGCCCGTGGTCTCGGCCTCGCTGTCCTCCGGCCCCTGCGTCGAGGACGCGTCGTAGCCGTTGTTCACCCAGCGGTTGCTGGGAGAGGCGCACAGCCCGTGGCCCACGCCACTGCCGACACCCGCGAATGCATCGGAGATGCCCGACACATAGTTCCAGCCATGGCGCTCGGCGGCGTCCTGCATCATGTTCATCAGGGGCAGCCGGACATAGCCATCCAGGTACGCCAGCTCCCCGTAGGACACGTCCGCTCCGACACCGGCGTAGAGGTTCGTCTCCTCCAGGATGGAGGAGCAGATCTGCCCGGAGTTGCCACGGGCGAAGTCCGGATACTCCATGAGGTACGTGCTCCGCACGTCGAGGCCCACCTGCTTGAGTTGCGTCTGGAGCAGGTCGTAGCTCGTGGGCAGGGCGGCCTTGAGCACGTCGACCTTGGAGCGCAGCTCCTGCCCGTCGTTGCCCTGGTGGCAATCCGTGTGCACGACACAGAACCGGAGGATGTCACCGAAACCCACGTCATTGCCGCCGGCGCTGAGGACGAGTGCGTCGATGGGGCGGTTGCCCACCAGCGTCACGAGCCGGTTGAGCTGCGAGGGCATGTAGTGCTCGGGATTCCAGGCGCCGTGCTGGTAGGCCGGGGCCTCGATGCCCACGTAGGGGCCGAGGATTCCCGAACCGCGGGGCGGCCCGTCGCTGGCGGTGGCGAAGCCGTCGAAGATTCCCAGGGGGAAATTACCGCCCCAGTTCTCATATTCGTAGGTCGTTCGCTGGATGGTCGCACCGGAGCACGCCAGCGACAGGAAGGTCACGGACGAGTGTGGGTCGCTCGACTCCAGGGCCAGCGCGGCCCGCGCCGCCGGAGACTTGAAGGAGCGATGGCATCGCGCATTCTGCCAGACCGGATGCGTGTCGGTGTCCCCCCAGTGCGCCGCGGCGTCCGGAGCCCCTTCTCCCGAGCCATAGGAGTCACCCAGGCTGACGACGAGGTAGTCACGGATCGTCACGAACCGCTGGTACTGCGCGGTCTGAATCGGCCCGCCCCCCAGGAGCTCCGAGTGGGTGATCGTCAGGCGGACGTCGTAGGCGCCTTGCGTGGGAAAGGTATGGTTGATCTTGCAGACGCCGCCCATGTCGACGGTCGTGCCGGCAATGGTCCAGGTGAAATTGTAGCCAAAGAGGGAGTATCCGATGTCGTCGAATTCCGGGGGGCAGCCATTCAACGTGCTGGTGTAGCCGCTGTGGGCCTCTGGATGGAGATAGCTCGCGGTCTCGTTTTCTCCGCTGGCGAAGCGGGCCCCTTGAAACCAGCGAATGCCCTCGGGCAATGGATTGTACGGATCGGTGAGAGCCTTTTCCTCCGACCCTGTCTGTTGCGGCGCATCCTGGTGGTTGGCTTCAGGGGAACCACACGCCAGGGGGATACACAGGACCGTGGCGAACACCGCTTGCATACAACGATACATGAAGGATTTCCTTTGCGCGCGACAGGGCGGGCCGCGAGGAGACGGGTCGCTGATTTCACCCTGACGCGCGCTCGAACCAGTTCCCCCAACAGGGCCCTCGGCCCTCTTAGTCGTAAGTCCGATTTCGGACAAGTGTGGTTTGACGCGATGGAAAGACTGAGGGTGGCTCAACTCACGTGAACGGGCTCCCTGGCATCCAGGCCATCGTGGCGAGCGCAAACTCTTGCTCACGCTCGAGGTATGGGAGCGCGTGGTGGAATGGCTTGGACTGGCCCGTGTCAGGCAACCCGATGAGCGTGTCGGGCCTCACCTGGCGGAGGCTGCGGAAACCGAACCCATCGAGTCCCTCACACGTTGGACGACGATCCGACCTGGCGCCTGAACGGCTGCCCAGTGTCTTGAGCCGGTGTGGCCTGCGTCGTTCCCGGGCGCATCCACGGCGGGGTGTGCCTGACGCTGTCGGCGAGGGACTCGGCGCGCGAGGTGAAGGCGGGCGCCGGACTTGACAATCCCAGGCGCGCCGGACCAGCACGCCGCCGTCCTGATAGGTGCCGTGGGCGTGGCGGCCCTGTCGCGTGGCTGCACCATGGTGAAAAGCTCCGCATGCAGTTCGTGTCACACCTGTTGCGCGGTTGTCCCAGGGGGCCTGCCTGCACTGGCATTGACGGGGTGCGGGGGCTCATTTCAAGAGTCGAGGCCATCGCGCCTGGGGCACGCCTCCCTGGCGCCGTGGCTCACGGTATGACCGCCGTCAGTGCCAGCTGACCTGTCCACCGCCGTCCCCATCGATGTCGCGCTTGGGGGGAGCTGCCCCACGGGTCCACGCTGCCAGACGAGTCCAGCGACACCTTCACGATGCCTCCCGCCACGAAGGCCGCCACATGGCCCGAGCCCTCGGCCACGAGGTCCAGGTCCACGGCCCGGAGCGAGCGCGCCTCCAGCCCACCGTTGCCATGCAGTCGCGCATCCAGGTGACGACGAGGTGCACTTCGTCCCGTTGCCGCCGCCCACGCGAGGAAGTGGAGCGGCTGGTGGTGGTGGTTCGCAGGTGGGCGCTGACGGCGAGAGCTACGGCTTCGCGGCAGGTGATGGTGCTCGCTGGTAGTCGCGGACGAACTCCATCGCGGCGACCGTCCGCGACGCGCCCCCAGGGCCCACCAGGTAGAAGAACGGAACGTCGCTGCTGGCGTACCTCTCGCCGGCATCCCTGGCGAAGTCGACCACCCTCCAGACGGGGAGCGGAGCGTCTCCTCCATCTTTCACTCCGGCCTCGACCCATTCGGACCCGATGGAAACGGACGTGACGCTGAATGGGCTCATCCCCTGGACTCTACCCTGGCCGAGACGTCCATGCTGCGCAATCCGCGGAAGCCCTTGACCCAGCCGATAATCTCAACAGAATGGCAAGAGTCATTCAGTGGGGGAATTCATGCACCGTCTCTTTCGGAGTCTCGCGGTCTGGTCCTTGTGCACCTTGCAAGGGGGTTGTGGGCAGACAGACATTTCCACGCCAGAGGAGCCACTGTCCTCCAAGCTCGAGCCCGCCGTCGCCACGCTGTTCAATCAAGATGTGGGGGTCATCGCGGGCTCCGCGGGTTGTCCCAGCTCCGCGCCCGCCCTCTGGATGCACATGGACAACGAAGACAGCCGCGCAGCCAGCTATCTGAGGGACTGGGTGGGGAGCACCCAGTTGGATGAAGCGCGCAACACCACCTTCCGGTTCTGCCGCGTCGATGGGGCGAAGTTCAAGCCACTTGAGACTCACCCCACCACGCGCAGCGCCTATGCCGTGCTGATGCTGGGGGAGATCTGCCCCCCGGGTTCCTGGTACTTCTCTCGATTCTTCGACAACGAAGACCGAGACAACAGGAACGCGAACTCAGGCGGCATCCAGCCCAACGGCAATGCGGCCGGGGATACGATCATGTTCTTCTGTTTGTTCCATGGGGGTGGCAACCCCAGCACGCCCGCACCGAGCCTTCCGGACCTGGGGTTCGAGTATGGCGTCTTCGCGGCGCAGAGCTTCACCTTCGGCACGGCGAAGGGACAGATCTTCACCGACGACGAGGACACCCGGAACACGAACAGCTACAGCGTGTGGTCTGAGTATCGACACCTGGCCCTGACCATGGTCTCGGAGGGAGAGAACACGTACATGCACGTGGCCCGTGCCGGCGCCATCTCCTGCGGCGACAACGTCTGCAACGGATTCGAGAGCGAGCTGACGTGCCCCGCGGACTGCACCCGGTGCGGAGATGCCTCCTGCGGCCCACTCGAGAACCCGACCTCGTGCCCCTATGACTGCGGTTCGTGTGGCGACGGGGTCTGCGGCTACAACGAGGAGATCTTCTCCTGCCCGTCGGACTGCGACATCTGCGGCAATGGGATTTGTGGTCCCACCGAGACCCCCTCCGACTGCAGCGCGGACTGCGGATAGCTCCCGCCGGGTACGAACGCGCATCAGAGGGAAGGGGGCGCGGTTGAGGTGGAGGGAGGGAGCAGAGGGGCGGAGGAG
>NZ_VIFM01000259.1 GCF_006636215.1 Myxococcus llanfairpwllgwyngyllgogerychwyrndrobwllllantysiliogogogochensis
AGCGGGGGGGCATGGATCCGAGGGGGTAACACGTCCGCGAGCCACCGTCGCGCCTGGGGTGACGGTCCTACCGGGCGCTGGCGTCCTGCTCGGAGCCCTTACCCCTCACGGCCCCGTGGAGGGCCCGGCGGCCCACCGTCACTTCTTCCGACGTCTGGGAGCCGCGGGCTGAGCCAGCGCGGGTTGCCCTCGGCGGATGAACGCCGCGAGCTTCTCCGCGTCGATGGCGTCGATCCACGGCGCCTCGGGGTCGGCCTCCTCGCCTTCTTCGTCCTCGAACACCTCGTCGGCGAAGACCTTCAGCAGCTTCGGTGAGAGGACTTCGCGGACGCGCGGGTCGGTCTCCTCGATGAACGCGTGCTTCTGTGCGCTGCGGATGTGCTTCGCGTCCCCGGTGACGAGCCGGGCCTTCACGCCGCCGTGCACCTTCACCGCGTGGTAGTTCGTGTAGACGAAGGGCGCGCTGACGTCGCCGAACACCTCGCAGCAGGCGTCATTGTCGAGGAACAGGATGGACTGGCTGGCGACGAGGTCCCCGTGTACCTCCAGGAACCCCGTGGTGATGACGTCCCGGGCCCGGAGCGAGCCGGTGACGATGACGACCGACTCAGGGTCGAGCGAGTCCTCGTAACGCCCCTTCACGGTGAGGTCGCCTTCGACGATGAGGAGGCCGATTCGCGGCCGGCGCCCGGTGACGAGCTCCTCCAGGGTGAGGTTCCCCACGTGGTGGAGGATGTCGCTGTCGGCGCGGTCGCCCCCGGCGCGCTGCTCGATGAAGCGCTTGGCGGAGCGGAGGGTGCTCGACTTCGCGAACTTCCCACGGGCGTGCTTCTTCAGCAGCGCCAGCGCCGACTCCTCCGTGAGGGTCCCCGCGCTGAAGCGCTGTGCCTTCGGGAGCAGATGTTTCTTCGTGCCCATCATGTTCGCCACGATACCGCACGGGGGCCACATCCCGATGTGTTCCCTGTCACGGCGGCTTTGCTTCGACCGCGTGGGGGCTATGCGCCCGCGGCGCGCACGAGCCGCAGCACCACCACGAAGTGGAACAGCGCGCCGACGATGGTCAACGCGTGAAACAGCTCGTGATATCCGAAGACGCCGGGACGGAAGTCAGGGCGTTTCAAGGCGTAGGCGATGGCGCCCGAGGTATAGGCGACGCCCCCCAGGAGGATGAGCGTCAGCTCGACGCCGCCGAGCGCGGCGCGCACCTCGTCGAGGTAGGGCACCAGCGTCCAGCCGACCGCGAGGGCGAGGGCGGCGGTGAGCACCTTGGGGGCATGGGCCCAGAACAGTGACTTCACCACGCCAACGAGGGCGCCGCACCAGATGGCGAGCAGCAGGCTGTCACCCGCGGCTCCGGAGAGTCCAATCAACGCGATGGGCGTGTACGTGCCGGCGATGAGGATGAAGATGGAGGCGTGGTCCATCTTCCGCATCCAGGCCCGGGCGCGCACGGACCAGTCCACCCGGTGGTAGGTGGCGCTGACCGAGAACAGCACGACGAGGCTGATGGCATACAGCGCGGCGGCGGTGGCGGTCCGGAGTGTGGGCGCCATGGAGACCAGCACGCTGCCGGCGCCGAACGCGCCCACGGCGGCGAACTGGTGCAGCACTCCGCGCAGCTTCGGCTTCTCGACGGCCTGGGCGGTCAGGACAGGCCCCCGGCACCCACCAGGATGCGGGCGCCGGAAACGGGTGCGCGCAGGCCTGGCTTCTCTCGCAGCGCGTGGGCACCGCTTCCGTGGCGGGAGGAAGACGCTGCGAAGCCCTTGGCGCGGTGCGTGACGAACATGGGGACATCAGAAGCACAGGTGCCGTGTCAGAAGCGAGTGGCGCACCTCCCCGCACACATCCGCGAGTCGAATCCGCGTGGGGGAAGGTGAGCCTTCGGGCCTGGCCTGGCCGAGCAGCCCCGTTCATCGAACTCCGTTCTCCGGCAGCACGGCTTGCGACGGGTGACGGGGACGCAGCAGCGCGGTGGCCAGGACGACACCGTAGACCGCGGCGCTTCCATGAACCATGAGTGCGTAGGCGAGTGAGGCCCCGTTCTGCATCACGGTCAGCGCATCCACCGTGGGCATCACGATGGTGGCGAGGACGAAGACGCCCGCGGCCTGCCGTTGCCGGGTCGCCACCAGGGCGAAGATCGCGAGCCCCAGGCCGAGGTCTCGTCCCGCCTTGATGTGCATCCAGGGAATGGCTTCGGACCCCGTGAGCGGGAGGCCGAAGCCCGTCGCCGCCCCGACGGGGTCCAACACTCCCCCGACGCTGAGGTACAGCATGAAGACCCCCAACAGCAGCGTGAACAGCGCGGTGGGAGAGGTGAGCTTCCAGGACAAGTTCGAGGGGTTCGGATTCATGGGGCCTCCAGGGAGAGTTCGGTGTCGCTTGTGGAGGGGAATGTGCCGTTCAGGCCCCGGAAGCGCCATTCGCCGATGACTCAGTCTTTTGCCTGAAACGCTCAGCACGCGAGCGTCATGGACAGTCCGCTGTTAGCCTGGAGGCATGGACCTGACGCATGCCTCCGACCTGCTCGGGCAGATTCTCGAGCGCACCCATCTTCGTGGGCGGATCTACTGCCGCACCGTGGCGCGGGCCCCGTGGGGGCTGCGTTTCGCACCGACGGCCACGGCGGCCCTGCACCTGGTCATCGCGGGCACCTGCCAGTTGACGCAGGGCGGAGAGGTCATCGCGCTCGGGCCCGGTGACGTCGTGCTGCTGCCTCGTGGGGATGGACATGCCGTGGCGGATTCGCCGCGCAGCCCCAAGCTTCGGCTGGAGGATTGGCTGGCGACGCGAGGGGAAGGGGAGTCGTCCTACGTGCTGGGCGGGTCTGGCGTGGAGTCGCGCCTGCTCTGTGGCTGCTTCGCGTTCGACGAGCCCGGAGCCCATCCCGTGCTTCGACTGCTTCCCGAGCGAGTCCATCTGCGTGGAGCGTCCGAGGAGGCACGTGCCTTGTTGCCCACGGTGGCATTGCTCGAACGGGAATATGAGCGGGGGGAGCGGGGCGCCTCGGTGATTGTCTCGCGACTGCTCGACATCCTCCTGGTGCAGGTGCTGCGGGCCTGGGCCGATGCGCAGACCTCAGGAGGTGCTGGTTGGTTGGGCGCGCTCGGAGACAGGACGCTCGCGAGTGTCCTGGGTTGGATGCACGCCGAGCCAGGGAGGGACTGGACGGTGAGCGAGCTCGCACGGCGTTCGGGCACCTCGAGAGCGACACTCGCGCGGCGCTTCGCGAGCGAGGTGGGCGTGGCGCCTCACGAGTACCTCACCCGGCTGCGGATGCAGGAGGCCGCGCAAGCACTGCGCGAGGGCCAGGACGGGCTCGCGGCCATCGCGGGACGTGTGGGCTACGAGTCCGAGTTCGCCTTCAATCGGGCCTTTCGCCGGGTCATGGGCCTGCCTCCCGGCGAGTACCGACGTAGGGCGCGTGGGGAGCTCTCACCGTCGCAAGGGCACCCGCAGTGAGAATGAGGTGGACACCGCGGGCGCGTCGACGCGGGTGAGCGCGACTTCGTCACGCTTCGTCGAGGCATTTCCTGCAGACTCGGAGGATGGCAAGTCAGCAAGAAATCGCGGCCTTCATCGCCGCGGAGTTCCCGCAGACGCGGGTGCGGATTCTGGAGGTCGGGGACAAGTCCGCCACCGTGGCGCATGAAATCGGGCGCGCGGAGCTGCGGCCCGGAGGCACGGTGTCCGGCCCGGTGCTGATGGCCACCGCGGACGTGGCGCTCTATGTCGCGATTCTGGGCGAGCTTGGCATTGTCCCGCTCACCGTGACGACGAGCCTGAGCTTCAACTTCATGCGAAAGCCGTCGGCGGACCGCCGCATCCTCGGGGTGTGCAAGCTGCTGAAGCTGGGCCGGACGCTGGCGGTGGGAGAGGTGTCCCTCTACTCGGAAGGACTGCCGGAGCCCGTGGCGCATGCGGTGGGGACCTATGCGATTCCGCCCGTGGACCGGAGCGGCGCGGGTTCCTGAGCCCGAAGGTCGAGGAGGCCTCCCGCGTGGCTGAGCCCTCGATGGCGTCGAAGCGTTTCGCTGACCGTGCGCGCGTTGATGGGCCCCTGCTCTACCGCGCCGGGCGAAGCGCACGCGGTGACCCGCCTCCGAGCTTCTTCATCAACCGGCGAAGCGTGCTCGCGTCCTGGTAGCCGACCTCGGCGGCGACGTCGTCGATGCTCAGGTGCGTCGATTGAAGCAGCGCCTGGGCGCGCCGCACCTTGACGCTGTGGACGAGCGCGAGAGGGCTTCGGCCCGTCGCACGCTGGACGTGGCGCGACAGGGTCCGCTCCGTCATGCCGAGGCGCGTGGCGAGCTCGGCGACTCCCGGGGGATTCGGGAAGCCCGCCTCGAGCGCCGCGGTGATGCGCGCAATCAACGCATCTCCGTTCGCGAGCAGCTCCGGCGCGATGAACTTCGCCTGCGCCTGCCTGCCGTCGAGCAGCATGGTTCGCGCGAGGAGGTCGACCAGTCGCGCGCCGCAGCGCTCTCGCAGCAGGTGCAACATGAGGTCTGTCTGCGCGAAGGCGGCGCCGGCGGTGATGATGGGGCCATCCGCGCAGACCATCGCGTTCGAATCAACCCGGCACTGCCGCTCCAGCTCCGAGAGCAGTCCCGCGAGCCACCAGGTGGTGGTGACTCTTCGGCCGGTCAGGACTCCCGCTTGTCGCAGCAGGAAGACGGCGGTGCACGAGGCGGCGACGCGCCCTCCGCGCGAGACATGACGGGCGATGGCCTTCGAGAGCTTCGTGGCGTCCGGCCTCGCGAGCCGTGCGTGCACGGCGGCGGCGTGGGTCATGCCGAGTCCCGGGATGACCCAGGTCGACGTGTCACCGCGGGCCATCGCACGCAGGCGCGACGTGTCGATGCTCACGCGCTCCGTGAGTGGGACCTGTCCGCCGTCTACCGAGCACACCTCGAAGCGCAATGACTCCGCCCCCAGGGCGCGCGCGGCCCGGAGCATGTCGAGTGTCGCCGCGACGCTCGTCGCGAAGGCGCCCTCCATGACGATGATGGTGAAGGACATGGTGTCTGAATCTGCCCGAAAATCGTCTTTTCGGACACTGGCGATGTCGAGCGAGCTGGTGGTCTTCTGCGGGCGAAAGGAGTTGAACGCACATGACGACCCAGGCCGCGCCTGCCGTGCGCAATCTCGAAGAGGACGATTCCCTGGCGGACTTTCAGCGCCGCGACGTCACGCTGTTGGGGGAGATGCGGAAGGTCTACACGGCGGGAGAGGGGCCCGCGGTCATCGTGATGGCGGAGATGCCGGGCATCAGTCCCCGCGTCGCGCGCTTCGCTCGCTGGGTGCGGGACGCCGGCTTCGCTGTGTGGATGCCGAGCCTCTTCGGTCGTGATGGCGCGGTGCCGACCGCGAAGGAGGGGAAGGCCATCTTCGAGCGCGCGTGCATCAGCAAGGAGTTCCGGGCGCTCGGTGCGAATGCCTCCAGCCCCATCGCGGCGTGGCTGAGGGCGCTCGCCGCGCAGGCGCACGAGGAATGTGGCGGCCCGGGAGTGGGCGCGGTGGGCATGTGCTTCACGGGCAACTTCGCGCTGTCGATGATGCTGGAGAAGGCGGTGCTGGCGCCGGTGCTGTCCCAGCCGTCGCTGCCGCTCGACGAGCCCGGGGGCGTCAACATCGCTCCCGAGGAACTGGAGCGTGTGAGGCAGCGACTGGTGGATGAAGACCTCACGGTCCTCGCCTATCGGTTCCAGGGCGATTCGTTCTGCCGTGCGGAGCGCTTCGCCGCCTACCAGCAGGCGCTCGGGGAGCGCTTCCTCGGTCGCGTGTTGCCCGACAGCGCGGCGGGCCCGAAGTCCGAGCGCCCTGATGACTTCTTCAAGTTCATCCCCACGCCCCACAGCGTCCTGACCGTCCACTTCGTCGACGAGGAGCACGCACCCACCGCCGCCGCGCGAGACGAAATCCTGGCGTTCCTCCGCCGGAGACTCCTGGCGTAGCGGGAGTGCAATCGGGCGGGGGCAGCCACGACGGACTGGAACGGAGCCGCCTGCCCGCGAACTGGCGGGAGGCGGTCTCCGTTGGCGCTACTCATTGCCTCCGCCCGGAAGCCTTCGGGCGGTTCGCGCTCACTTCATTTCGTCGCGGCGGGCGGCGGTGGTTTCGCGGGGACGACCGAGACCTCGCCCTTCTCCTGCTGGACGGTGTGCATGCTGCCGATGGCGAAGCGCTGGAACTCTTCCAGGGTCTCCGGCGAGTACGTGACGGGAGGATGGCCTTCGCCCTGGAAGACGACGGTGTAGCTCGCGCTGCGGGAGTTCCGCTCCTGCGTGCCCTTGGGCAGTGCCTTGGGTGGGCGCAGCTCGGCATCAGCGGGCCAGCGGGTCTCCAGCGTCTTCCCGCTCGCCTTCACGTCCCGCTCATGGCTCCAGGTCCACTCCTTCCATGAGAACCACGGCGCGTCACGGGGCACGCTCCGATAGCGCGGCTCCTTGCGCGATCGCCGCTCGTCGACATAACGCGGCTCCTTCCGCGTCTTGGTCACCGAGCAGTAGCGGGTGGTGCAACGCTTCTCCCCACCGGTGCACGTGGTCTTGCACGTGGCGAAGCCGTTCTTGTTGCTCGTGCAGTCTTCCTTGCACTTCTTCGGCGTGGTGGAGCAGTCCTCGCCGCAGGCCTCTTTGTCGCGGTAGGTCTCGGTCGTGTATCCGGACTGCTTCCGCTCCGTGAAGTAGACGGTCTCGTAGCCATTGAGGACCTGGTCGTCATGGTGGTGACGCTGTCCCTGGGCCTTCACCTGGAGGGCGTCCGACGGCTTGTCTTCGGCGAAGCCCTCGCGCTCGACCTGATGGCGACGCTCGACAGACACCGTGTGCTCCCAGGCGAGTTCCTTGACCTGGAGGCTCCTCGTCCACTCGGGGCCTGTCTTGACCTGCTCGGGCGGTGGCTGCACGGACGCCGAGCCCGACTTCCCCGAGTTCATCCACATGGGGCAGCAGCAGCCGAAGAACGCCACGATGAGGACGAGGGAGATGCACCCGCGCCGGGACTTCTTCTTCTCGGGAGGAGCCGGGGCCTTGTCGGGCGTGCCAGGGCTCACCGGTGGCGAGGCGCCGCAGTTCTTGCAGCCGCCGTCCAGGGCTCGCTGGTCGCTGTCGCAGTAGGCGCAACGCCAGTGGGGGCCGGCGGTGGCCATTCGCAGGAGCGCCGCGTCGGTCACCGTCACCGCGGAGGCCGTGTCCTCTGGCATCTCGTACTGCTCACTGCCGTCCTTGGCGTTCTTGCAGCCCTGACACACCATGTGACGACCGAGGTTGCGGTGCTGACAGCTGGAGCACCGCCAGAACATCTCAATATGCCGCTCCGACATCCGTGATTTCACCTCTGTGGCTCATCCTGCGGGGCGGCCCCTATACCATGAGGGCTCGTGGGTCGCAGGGCGCGCCGGCTTGACTTCGCGGAGGTGCTGCGTTCGGTTCCGCGCCATGGACTCCACACCCCCGACGTCTGACTGGCCCACGTGGGCGAAGGCCTTCCCACCTCAGGAAGGTGAGCACGTGCTGGCGACGGGAGGCCCGTGGTTCATGGCGTATTTCCTCGCGTTCATGGTGTCCCTGACGCTGCTGCCGACCGTGGTGTTTCCCCTGCTGGGCATCTGGTTCTTCTGGGGTCGGTCTGGGAAGTTCCTGCTCACCAGCCACCGCCTCATCTGGAAGCCGAACCTGGGCAAGGCGGTCTTCGTTTCCCGCGAGGCGCTTCGGAGCCTGGACGTCGACGTCGGGCCTCGCTTGAGGAGCGTGCAACTGCGTGGCGAGCGGAAGGTCTCGATGCCGCTGCTGTGGAAGTACAAGCAGTTGTGGGGTGGATTGGCGCTGCTCCAGCAGTGGAAGCCGCCTGCGCCGACGTCCTCGACGCCGGCCCTGAAGGTGGCCTCCGCGTGGCTCGTGTCTGGAATGGAGCTGCAGCCCGGCGCGGTGGTGATGGAGTCGAACGGCGTGCGGTTCTTCCCGGCGGAGCCCCGCGCGAACGTCGCGTCGGAGGCGGGCGCCGCGCTGGTGGGACTGGCCCTGGGCGTCACGCGCCGGACCCACCGGGCCCAGGTTCCCGTGGAGTCCGCGCTGTCACTCGTCGCCAGGGCGGAAGCTGTCGAGCCCGAAATCGACGCGTTGGGCCGCATCTTGGGGAGCGAACTCTGGCAGGGGCCTCCCGTCGCACAGGGGAATGCTGGCGCTGGACGCATGCGGATGACCTATCAGCAGGGAAAGCGGAAGCTGACGTTCGTGGTGCCGACGGCGCTGCTGTCCGGCTGAGCGACAGTGGGGCTACCGCGCGCCGCGTGCGAGGGCCTTGGGCGTCACTCCCAGGACGCGTCGCATGCAGCGCGCCAGGTGGCTCTGATGGGAGAAGCCCGCTTCGAGCGCCACCTGACTGATGGGCAGCGTCCCCTCCTGGAGGAGCGCCCTGGCCCGCTCCACCCGGCGCAGGATGACGTACTGGTGCACGGGCATTCCAAGTGAGCGCTTGAACAGCGCCCTGAAGTGGGACGTGCTCACCTCGACCAGACGGGCGAGCCGCGCCAGGGAGAGGTTCTTGTCCAGGTGGCTCTCGATGTAGTCCGTCACCTCTCGTGACTGCCGGGCGGACCACTGGCCGCGGACCTCTCGGGGCGCGGGGTAGTGGTTCAGGAGATGGACCGCGAGGGCCAGTCCCAGGCCCTCCGTGTAGAGCCTGCCGTTGGGGCGTGCGGCAGTGCGGTCCGCTTCGAGCGCGTGGACGATGTGCTCGATGCGGGCGTCGCGGAATCGGTGCTGGGGCGTCAGGCCCGCGCGCTCGGGCGGCAGTCCCAGGTCCTCCGCCGCGAGGCGCAGCAGCGCGGGTGCCAGCCGCACGGTGAGGGAGCGCCTGGGCTCCTCCTCGACCCAGCTTCCAGAGAAGCCCGCGGGCAGGAGCGTGGCATCTCCCGAGGAATAGCGCTGTCGGACATGGCAGGTCATCCGGGCGGAAGGTCCCACGTGGACGGACAGCAGGTGCTCGGTCAGTGGCGCCAGCTCCACCCGGCCTCGCGGCTCCGTGCGCGGCTCGACGCGCAGTCCCACCCGGCCTGGGACGCCCGAGTGTCGCGCCGTGCCCAGGTCTCCGACTTCACTTGCTGCTCGTGGGGCGCTCGCCCCGTCCCGCAGGTCCATCTCGCGCTCCGGTCCGGAAGCGACAGATGTAGTGGGGTGTCCGCGCCCACGCCCGGCTTTCCGTGGGGGCGCGCGAGCAGCCGATTGTGCTCCGCGCGAAGCGGAGCGTGCGCGATGCGAGCCCCGTGTCGGAGAGAGGGTGCGCCCACTCGGCACGTCCGCCGAGCTGGAGGTGCGAATGAAAGCGATTGTGTTCGACCAGATGGGCCCGCCGCTGGAGGTGCTTCAGCTTCGAGAGGTCCCCGTGCCGGAGCCCCGCGAGGGCGAGGTGCGGCTCAAGCTGCTCTCGGCGTCCATCAACCCGGGAGACTTCCTCTTCATCCAGGGCCTGTATCCGGAGCCGAAGAAGCCCGCGTTGCCGGGACAGGTCGCGGGCAACCACGGCGCCGGCATCATCACCCGCGTGGGAAAGGGCGTCGTCTCGTGGGAGCCGGGGACCCTCGTCGCGTTCAGCCACTTCGACTCCTGGGCCGAGTACGTGGTCCTCCCCGCCGAGCGGCTCATCCGCCTGCCACCGGGCTACCCGCTGGAGAAGGCCTCCCAGTTCTTCAACATCATCACCGCGTGGGACCTGCTCGAGCGGGCGAACGTGCGGTCGGGGCAGTGGCTCGCGCTTACCGCGGGCAACTCCACGGTGGCGACGCTGGTGGCGCAGTTCGCCCGGCTTCGCGGTGTGAAGGTCCTCTCCATCGTGCGACAGCGACAGGCGACGCTGGACCTGGAGTCGCTGGGCGTCTCCGCTGTCCTGGCGCTCTCGGACGGAAGGTCGGACCTCGGCGCGCGTGTACGAGCGCTCACGGATGGGCTGGGGGTCCACGGCGTCATCGACTGCGTGGGTGGAGCGCTGCTGGAGGCCCTCCTCCAGGAGAGCGCTCCGGGCGGACAGGTGATTGTTTATGGAGGCTTCAGTCCGGAGCGCTTCAGCCTCCACAACTTCGACCTCCTGATGAAGGACCTGCACCTGCGAGCGTACGTGTATCGCTACTTCTTCGATGCGCCGAGGCGGGAGGACGAAGCGTTGCTCCAGCACCTCGTGAAGCTCTCCGCGCCCGCCAGCTTCCAGGTCCCCCTGGGCCCGTCCCATGCGCTGGAGGACTTCAAGCTCGCGGTGGAGGAGAGCCTCGGGCGCCCCGAGGCCGGCAAGCGCTTCTTCCGGATGCCGAGGGAGTCCACGGTGTCCGGACGCTGACGGAGCCATGCCCTGGCGGAGGAACTCGAAACACCTCTCTGAGGACCGACGCCGCGCGCCGCCCCTGGAATGGCGGCGGGCGAAGTCGGCCCCATCGAGGAGCACGCCATGGGTGGGAAATCCAAGCCGCTGCTCAATCCGCATGCATCCGAATCACGCCCCCGTGGAATGTCGATGCGGGGGAAGGCGGCTGCGCACAGAGGCCCACTGTTGGCGCGGTGTTGGATGCAAGGGTTCGACATGGACGCCAGGGGGGCGTTCTGTTTGGCGACGGCCCGGGGAGCTTCGGGGCCCAAGAGGCCGGAACAGTTCGTGGGGTCGATGTGTTACATGGACCTTCGGCACCAGGCAGGCGATGGCCGCGGCGGGGTCCTCCCAGCGCGACTCCAGACTCCACCGATGGTGTCCCTGGGGCGTGAAGGTGGTGGACGTTGTCGCACGCGACGAAGGCGAAGTTTCTCGAGTCAGGGGCCTTTCTCCAGGACCTCCAGGCGCGAGTGGAGCTCTACCTGGGAGCAAGCGGGCGCTCACCCCGCGACCTCCCCTGGATGTACGCGAAGACGGTCATCATCCTGGGCTGGTTCACGGCGTCCTATGCCTGGCTCGTCTTCGGCGCCACGGGCCCCTGGGGCGCGGTCGCCGGGTGCCTGTCGCTGGGGCTGGCCATCGCGGGCGTGGGGTTCAGCGTCCAGCATGACGCCAACCACGGAAGCTACTCCGCGCATCGTGGCATCAACGAGCTGCTGGGCGGCACGCTCGACGCCATCGGCGGCTCGTCCTACGTGTGGAGCTGGAAACACAACATCTTCCATCACAGCCACACGAACGTGGTGGGGCTCGATGAGGACATCGACATCCAGCCGCTGTGTCGGCTCGCACCAGGCCAGCGACTGCTGAAGGCGCATCGCTTCCAGTACGCCTATATCTGGTTGCTCTACGGGCTGTTGACCGTGAAGTGGCACTTCGTCGATGACCTCAAGGATTTGGTCAACGGGCGCGTGGGGCGGCAGAAGATGCCGCGCCCGAACAAGCGGAAGCTGGCCGGGGCCGTGGGCGGCAAGCTCCTGTTCTATGGCTGGTCGCTGCTGTTGCCGTGGTATTTCCACCCGCTCTGGCAGGTCTTGTTGTGCCACGCGCTCACCTCGTTCGTGCTCGGGTTGATCCTGGCCACGGTGTTCCAGATGGCGCACTGTGTGGAGGAAGCGGACTTCTCCCTGCCACCCGAAGGTGGCGCCACCTTTCCTCGCGACTGGGCCTCACATCAGGTCGCCTCGACGGTGGACTTCGCGCGGGGCAACCCGTTGGTGAGCTGGTACCTGGGGGGGCTGAACTTCCAGGTGGAACACCACCTCTTCCCCAGGGTGTGTCACCTGCACTACCCGGCGCTGTCTCGTATCGTCGAGGACACCTGTCGGGAGCACGGCATCCGCTATCGGGCGAACGAGAGCGTGGGTGCGGCATTGAAGAGCCACGTGCGGTGGCTCAAGCGGATGGGGCAGCCTGCCATCGAGGTCGCGGTATGAGTGACGAGACAGAGAAGGTGCGGTACGGGCGGGCGCAGAAGTTCCGGCTTTCGCCCAAGGGCACGGAAGCCGTGGCGGCGTATTCCGTGATGATTGAAGCGGCCAAGTCCGGCACGGGTCGTGCCCAGTTCGACGCGGCGCGCGCCACCTGGGGTGCGTCGCTCGGGCTCGCCGCGGAGGATGGGCTCTACCTGGTGGAGTTCGAGGCAGGAGGGCGGACCGTCTCGGAGGCGACGCAGAGCCTCGAGGGCTGCGACATCTCCGCGAAGTCGGTCAAGGAAGCTGTCGACCGGCTGTTGAAGTGCGGCATGTTGGAGCCGCTGCCGGCGCCTCCGCCGCGCGTGGCGCCTCCCCGTCGCTACTGGTAGGCGGGCCGGTGGAGGGGCTCGCCGCTCCACCCCGCGCCCTGACGGGACGCGACTCCGTGGACGCGGTGGGTGACACCGCCGTCCAGCGCGGCTGACGGAGTCGTGGGTTTTGCTGCGAGGTGAAAACGCCTCACGCTAGGCTCGGCGGCCATGAGCCCCACCCGAATCATCGTGCTCGCAGTCGGCGTCCTCGTCCTCGTGGGGGTCGTGCTGTTCTTCTCCGGCGGCTTTCTCTTCTTCGCCTTCCGGAACAGCTACGAAATCAAGGGCGGGAAGGTCTTCTATCACGCGGCCGGAATCGGCTTGTCCGAGGTGCTGGGCGCCGACGCCGAAACCTTCCGGGAGCTGAGGAGGGGCGCTCGCGGGTACGCTGAAGACAAGCACGGCATCTACTTCCATGAGCAGCGGCTCCCGGGCGCTGACCGGGACAGCTTCGAGGTGCTGCGCGAGACTTCGTACTGGTCGAAAGACCAGGACACGGTGTTCTACGGCGCCAGCGCCCTGCCGGGCGTCGACGCCGAGCGCTTCCGGCTGCTGAGCGCCTACTACGGGACGGATGGTGTCGCCGTGTATGGCGTGGGGCGGCGCATGGAAGGTGTCGATGTCGCGACCTTCGAGCTGGTCGGCCAGGACGGGGCGATGGCGAAGGACAAGAACGCCTCCTACCGGCTGGAGGAGCGCGGCCGGATGGTGAGTGGCGAATTCATCAGCGACGCGGAAGCGGCAGAGGACTCCCAGTAGACCACGAAGAGAGGAGCACGCCATGCACAGAGGATCCTGCCTTTGCGGAGCCATCACGTTCGAAGTCACGGGCCCCCTTCCGCCACCCAATGCCTGTCATTGCTCACAGTGTCGCAAGCAATCGGGACACTTCTGGGCATCCACGGACGTCCCCCGCGCCGCGGTGACCATCCATGGCGCCGACAAGGTCACCTGGTTCCGTTCCTCCGAGAAGGTGCGGCGAGGGTTCTGCTCCACCTGCGGCTCGGTGCTCTTCTGGGAGCCGCTCAACAAGGACGTGGTGGCCATCGCCATGGGCGCCTTCGATTCGCCCACGGACACCCGGCTCGCGAAGCACATCTTCGTGGCCGACAAGGGCGACTACTACGAGTTGGCGGACGGCCTGCCCCAGAACGCACAATAGGACAGCGCATGCACACCCTCCCACGCCCCTTCGCCGCCCTCGTCGTCCTCGCCGCGCTCAGCGCCGCCGCCCAGGCGCCCTTGTCTCCACTGGGGCCCGTGTCGCCCACCACCGGCCTGGTGCTGCGGGACGACGTGGTGCGCGCGCTCATCCAGGAGAGCTCCGGCGACCGCATCCACGATGGAGTGCAGCGGCTGGCGCTGCTCGCCCGGGACAACCAGGGGGGCTACACCGAAGCGGCCGAGTGGACGAAGGCCGCCGCCGAGGCCGCCGGCTTGAAGGACGTGCGCCTGGAGCCGATGAAGGATGCGCCCCAGTGGCGCGCTACGCGAGGCGAGCTGTGGGTGACGGGCCCCCACCGGTACAGGGTCACTTCCCACGCGGACCTGCCCATGTCGCTGGCGCTGAAGAGCGGCAGCTTCGAGGGCACGGGCCTGGAACTGGTCGACGTGGGCACCGGCGCCCGGGATGAGGAGTACGCGGGCAAGGACCTGAAGGGCAAGGTGGCGCTCACGCGTGGCCATCCCAGTGCCACCCTGAGCACGGCGGTGACGAAGCTCGGCGCGGTGGGCGTCGTCTCCTCCTACTCGACGCCGCCCTGGAACACGCCCCACCGCATGGACGGCGACTTCCCGGACCAGGTGGGCTGGGCCATCGTCCCGCCGGGCCTGGTGCCCCAGGGCGCGCGGAACCCCTTCCTGTTCATGGTCTCCGACCGCCAGGGGCGCGAGCTGCGAGCCCAGATGCGCACGGGCCCGGTGAAGGTGGACGTGAGCGTCGCCACGGAGGAGTACCCGGGGCACTACAGCATCGTCAGTGGCGTCATCCCCGGCACGCGCGCCGGTGAGGAGGTCGTCCTCACCGCGCACCTGGACCATTACAAGCCGGGGGCGGATGACAACGCCTCGGGCTCGGCCACCTTGCTGGAGCTGGTGCGCACGTACACCACGCTCATCCGCCGGGGCGTGCTGCCGCCTCCCGTGCGCACCGTGCGCGTGCTGTGGCTGCCGGAGTTCGAGGGCACCCGCGAGTGGTTCTCCCACCACGGCGCGGACCCCGTGCGGCGGGTGGCCCACTTCAACTTCGACATGCTCGGCGCGAGCCTGTCCCGCGTCCACTCCCGCTTCCTGGTGTCCTATACGCCGGACTGGAATGGCAGCTTCGTGAACGCGGTGTCCGAGTCCACCGTGGCCTTCATGAACCGCTTCAACGGGGTGACGTATCCGCCTCGGAAGGACTTCCGCATCGGCTCGGTCACCGGCTCCCAGGACCCGCTGGATGCGCATATGGACCGCTACAGTCGCGGCTCGGACCACCAGCTCTTCAACGACCACGGCATCCCGGGCGTGGCCTTCTCCACCTGGCCCGATGACGGCTACCACACCAGCGGCGACCGGCCGGAGAACGTGGACCCCACGCAGCTTCACCGCGCCGCCTTCGCGGGCCTGGCCTCCATCACCGTCGCCGCCTGGGCGGAGGGCTCGGGCGCGCTGGACCTGGCGCGGCTGGTGGCGGTGCATGGTGTGCGGCGCGTGGCGGAGGACGAGTTCCGGGCCCGCCGCGACCTGGCCTCGGCCCCCGTCGCCCAAGTCGCGGGCACCTCCCGGCTGGCTCGCGCCGTGGTGCGCGCCGGCTACCAGCGCGAGCGCGAGGCCCTGCGCTCCTGCCAGCTCCTGGGCGCGCCAGCAGCCGCCGTGCGGGCCCTGCTCAGGACGCTGGAGACCTCCGAGGCCCAGGCGTTGGAGCGCGTGGAGGCGGACGTCAAGGCGCGCGGAGGGGCCTCGCGAGAGCCCGCGCCCACCGAGGCCGAGCGTCGGGCCCGGGCCTTCGTCCCCCGCCGCGTGAAGGGGCAGGAGCTGGCGGCGTTCGACGATGTAGTGACCAAGGCCAGCCCCGAGACGAAGCCCCGCGTGGCGGCCGTGCAGGCCGCGCTGAACGACGCGACCACCGCCCTGCGAGAGCGCGGAGAAGGCGAGCTGCGCTTCTACCAACTGCCCGACGCCATCGCGAGCTACGCCGACGGCAGGCGCTCCGTGGCGGACATCCGCGACGCGGCCTATGCCGAGTACGGCTACGTCTTCCCCGTGGAGGCGCTGCTGGACCTCTTCGGGCTGCTGGAGCAGGGCGGCATCATGACGAGCGCCCGCTGAGGGCGGGCCTCGCGAGGAGCGGCACTTCCTGGTGAAGGCCAGCCCGGGTGTGCCCGGCTCTTCATTCGCGGGGACGCCCCGGCCTGTCGCCGTGGCGGTGCACCCGGAGCTTCCGCGGGGGGGTGGACGCGAGAGGTTCAAGGGTGGGCATCGCG
>NZ_VIFM01000025.1 GCF_006636215.1 Myxococcus llanfairpwllgwyngyllgogerychwyrndrobwllllantysiliogogogochensis
GGCGGGGCCACGGCGGCCGGGGCGCTGGCCGCGACTTCCGCCGCGCGGGACAACCTCAGGTGCATGAGGTCTCCCCGACGCATCGCGGCGATGGACAGGGCACCCAGTCCATTGGCGTTGACGGACCAGTTCGAGGGTGCGTCGGAGACGCTGGATGCCCGCGCCACACCCACCATGGCCTGGAGGGCTCGGACGACGTCGTCCGTCGTCACCGCGGCGGGGTCCAACGGCTCGTAGCCGTTGCTGCCCCGAATCATGGGAGGGCGCCCGGTGGCCAGGGTCAGCTCCGTCACTCCAGGCCGCGACAAATGGCGCAACAGCTCTGCAAGGGGTCTCATGCGGATTCGAACTCGGGCCGTGACGGAGCGCGGAGCGCGGGGGACCGCAGGATAGTCGACATTGACGCAAAAGCGCCCACCCCGGGACGGAGTCACGCCGCGCTGAGCGCGGTGGGCCCCACACCCACCCTGTCGAGGGGGCCGGGCCATGTCCGCCAGGGTTGAAGAGAGGGCTCCGGGGCCAGGAGGCCCGCTCGGAGCGAAGGCGGCGGGAGGCAAGCGTCCTCCCGCCAGCCAGGTCCAGGAACTACAGCTCGCGGGACATCAGCAGCCGGAGCTTGCCGGACTTCTTGGACACCACCGTGGCCACGGTGGTGAATCCCGCCTTGCGGTAGAAGCTCACCGCGGGCGCATTGGACGGGTCCACGCGCAGGGCAATGGTCTTGCGGTACATGTCCCGAGCGGCTCGGAGCGCCTGCTCCAGGACCACCGCGCCCAGGCCCTTCTTGCGCAGCTCCGTCTTCACCACGATGTTGCGCAGGTAGGCGGCGCCGGGCACCGGGCCGTCGCGCTCCACCGTGACGTAGCCGACGATCTGCGTCTGCAGCTTCGCTACGTGGATGAAGGGCTTGAGCTGGGCCAGGGCCTTGAGGCTGTCTTCCTGCGTCTCACCCCGGCTCTTCCAGGGCTCGGAGCTGGCGCGCAGGGCCGCCACCGCCGTCATGTCTTCGTCGGTGGGCAGGGTGAACTTCACCGCCGCCATCAGGTCGTTGGGGAGGCCCACCGCCGCTTCCAGCACCGGGGCTGGGGCCATCTCCACGCCCGGGTCCACCTGCTTCATCGTCATCGCCATCTCCTCCGTCGCTCTGCGATCCTAACCGCACCCCCGCCACCGGTGCACGCGGTCATTCCGCGCACATTGTCTTCCCAAGTGAGGAGATTGCCTCCCCCGCGGTTGTGAGGGGCGGATTCCGGTCAACCCGACTCTGGCCCGTCCCATTCCAAGAATGGGCATCGCTTCCACGGCTGGCATCCAGCCGGCCTTCCGCGCGGGGCGCCTTCCCACTATAAAAACCCTGGTCATCCACGGAGGGCTGGCCTCCTCATCTAGACCCCGCCTGCCCGAGCCATCCTTTGCAACTCAACCACGCCCAGCGAGAGCTGACGCTCAAGATCGTCTACTACGGGCCCGGACTCAGCGGGAAGACGACGAATCTGCGCCAGCTCCATGCCCGGGCGTCCCCCGAGGTGCGGGGCCGGTTGCTGACGGTGGAGACGCACGACGACCGGACGCTGTTCTTCGATCTGCTGCCCGTCTTCTTCTCCACGTCGTCCGGCTTCAAGGTGAAGGTGAAGCTCTTCACCGTGCCCGGCCAGGTCATCCACAACGCCACCCGGCGCATCGTGCTCCAGGGCGCGGACGCGGTGGTGTTCATCGCGGACAGTCGGCACGGGGCGACGGCGGAGAACAACGCCTACTGGCGCAACCTCCAGGACAACATGAAGGAGAACGGCCTGGACGTGGATCAGGTGCCCGTCGTCATCCAGTTCAACAAGCGGGATTTGCCCGACGCGCGCACGGACGCGGAGCTGGAGGAGGCGCGCAAGCGCGGCGGGGAGGCCGTCGTGGGCGCGGTGGCGCTCAAGGGCGAGGGCGTGCTGGAGACCTTCCACGCGGTGGCGCAGGCGGCCTACCGGCGGCTGGATGCCCGGGCGCACCTGGCGCGCAACGTGGGGCTGACCGAGACGGAGTTCCTCTCCCAGGTCTTCGGGCGGATGGACCTGTCGGGCACCACGCTGGCGGGCCGCTACTCGGCGGTGGGGCGCGACGAGCAGCTGGGGGGCGGGCGATGAGCGGCTATCAGGGGAACGCGCCACCGGAAGGCGCCACGGGCTCGCGCCGCGAGTCGGTGCTCCAGCGTCGCCTGTCGCTGGGCGAGATGCTGGACCTGCCCTCCTTCTCCGAGGTGGTGAAGAGCTTCAGCGAGCTGTACCGCGTGGGCATCAAGGTGCTGGACGCCCGAGGCACCAAGCTGGCCGACGTGAAGGTGGGCCACGGCGACTTCTGCGCCTACGTCTTCTCCTTCCCGGATGGCCGCACGCGCTGCACGGCGACGGTGGCGCGGGTGAAGGACGGCCCGGTGCACCCGCTGCAGGGCGCACGCGTGGCGCAGGGAGATGGCGCGGAGGAGGCGGGCCTCATCGCGCTGCCGTGCTTCACCGGCCTGCGCTACCTGGTGATGCCGGTGCGCTGGGAGGGGGACTTCCTGGGCCGTGTCATCCTGGGGCCCTTCACGCCCGAGGAGCTGGGGGACTTCCCCGACACGCTCACGGACATCTCCGGGCTGGAGCTGACGCGCGCCCAGGAGCTGGTGGCCAAGGTGCGGCGCGCGCCCGAGCGCACGGCGGCGCAGGTGCTCACGCACTTTGGCCAGGTGCTCGCCGCGCTGGTGGCCAGCGGCCACCGCACGTACCTGACGACGCAGCTCCATATCGAGGCGATGCTGGAGACGCACCGGGAGCTGGAGGCGCAGAACTCGCGCCTGGCGCAGGTCAACACCCGCCTCAAGGAGCTGGACCGGCTGAAGTCCACCTTCCTGGGCACGGTGAGCCACGAGCTGCGCACGCCCCTGGCGTCCATCATCGGCTACTCGGAGATGTTGGCGGAGGGGCTGGCCGGCGTGCTCAACCCGGAGCAGCTGCTCTACGTGCGCACCATCGTCGAAAAGGGTGAGTCGCTGCTCAACCTCATCTCCTCCATCCTGGACCTGAGCCAGATTGAAGCGGGCAAGCTGCGCCTGGCGATTTCTCCCGTGGACCTGGCCGGCGTCATCCAGACGGCGGTGTCCTCCGTCATGCCGCAGGCGCAGCGCAAGGGCGTGGAGCTGGAGGTGCGGCTGCCGCCCCTGCCCAGGCCCCGGCTGGCGGGGGACGCGGACAAGCTGCGGCAGGTGCTGGTGAACCTGCTCGCCAACGCGCTGAAGTTCACCGCCTCCGGGGGCCGGGTGTCGGTGGTGCTGTCGGAAGCGGGCCCGCAGGAGTCGCTGGGGATGTCCGGCTATCGCGTCAGCGTGGAAGACACCGGCGTGGGCATCCGCGAGGACCAGTTCGAACGCATCTTCCAGAGCTTCTACCAGGTGGACGGCAGCTCCACGCGCGAGCACGGCGGCGCGGGCCTGGGGCTGGCCATCGTCAAGAGCCTGGTGGAGGGCCACGGCGGCAAGGTGTTCGTGGAGAGCGAGTTCGGACGGGGCTCGCGCTTCACGGTGGTGCTGCCCATGCAGCCGCCCATTCCGGAGCATGGCCTGCTGGCCGCGCTGGCGCCGCTGCCGGAGATGCCGCCGGGGCCGGACCGCTTCTGACGCGTCAGGTCGCCTGAGGTGGCGTCAGGTGTTCGTGACATGCCAGGGCGGCTCGCGGCGCTCACGCAATCCCCCCTGGAAATGGCGCGCGAGCGTATTGTCCGCGCCCATGCTCACCGGACGTCCCCCCGCCGCCTCCTATGTGCTCATCGATGCGGAGAACATCGACTGGGCCGTGTCCAACGTTGTCGGCCGCAAACCCGAGTCACAGGACCGCGTCCAGTTCGACCGGCTGGTGGCCTTCTGCGAGAGCTACTTCCCCGCGCCCGTGCGCTGCGTGGTGGTGCTCAACGCGCGGGGCGAGCAGCTGCCGGACATGATGATTGGCTTCATCCGCGCGCTGAAGTCCGCGGGGTGCGAGGTGGCGCTCCTGTACGGGCGGCAGGACCAGAAGGTGGTGGACCTGGGCATCCTCAAGTTGCTGGAGTCCATTCGCGTCCAGCGCCCCAAGGCGGCGGTGGGCCTGGCCAGCCATGACGGCGGAGACTTCGCCGAGGCGCTCAAGCCCATGTTGGAGGAGAAGCGCCAGGTGGCGGTGCTCGGCCTGCGCGAGTACGTCAGCCAGCGCTTCAGGGATTTGGTGCCCTCGGGCCTGAAGATTGTCGACCTGGAGCTCAACGCGAAGGTGTTCCAGCGCCCGCTGCCCCGGCTGCTGCCGGTCAACGTGGACGAGTTCGACCCGATGATGTTCGTGTAGTCCGCTCGCGGGCACGAAAGGGGGGCCGCGCTATGGCGCGTCTCCCTCCGTCGTCATCAGGCGGCGGATGCTCAGGTCGAGCTGGCTCTGGAGCTGGGCGAGCAGACTGCCCAGCTCCGGCACGCGCGCGCCCACGCGGGCCGCGAAGCGCGTGCGGGTCTGGTCCAGCAGCCATTCGCGCGCGGTGGCGAGCCAGCGCTTCACCGAGGAGCGGTCCACGCCGTACGCCTCCGCGATGCGCGCGGTGCCCATTCCGTCCACCAGATGCATGCGCAACAGGGTCCGCGCGCGCGGCTCCAGCCCCGCGAGCGCCTCCTGGAAGGCGGCGTTGAAGTCCGCCCCGTAACGGGACTTGAGGTACTGCAGCTCCATGTCGTGGGGCGCGGCGCTCAGCGCCTCCAACGGCGTGTCATCGGGGAGGGCCGGCCCTTTGCGCTCGTTCACCAGTCCCCAGGCCAGCCGCAGCACGGTCATCCGGAGCCATGCGGAGAGCGGACCGCGCCCGGAATACTCCATGATGCGGGGTGGCATGGCGCCGTCGGCGACGAGGAAACGCGCGCGAAAGACCTGGAGCGCCTCGTCGGTTGTCGTCTCGTCCACTCCACGGCGCTTCAAGGCCACGCGGACCTGGGGAATGATGCGCGCCTCGAGCGCGGCCAGGGCCACGGTGTCACCGTGCGCGCAGGCTCTCGCGAGCGCAAGGTCCTCTTCATGGACCTCGGTGTCCGGTGTCTTGGCCATCCACCCGAAGCCTACCTTGAGGACTCATGCAATGTCCCACCACGGAGAACCTCCTCGCCTTCGGTCGGGGATTGTTGCGGGGTGAAGAGGCCACGGTGGTGCAGGAGCACCTGGATGGCTGCCCCACATGCCGAGTGTTGGTGGCGGAGGCGGTGGTCTCGGTGGACGGCGACGCGAGCCAACCCACGGCTTCGCCGACACCGCCATGGGAGCCCTTGAGTCCCGGCACCTCGCTGGGTCGCTACGTGGTGATGGCGCGCATTGGCTCGGGGGGCATGGGTGTCGTCTATTCCGCGCGGGACCCGGAGCTCGACCGCCGCGTCGCCCTCAAGATTCTGCGCTTCGACACCATCCAGCCCGCACGTCTCGCGGAAGCCCAGGGCCGGCTGCTGCGTGAGGCCCAGGCGACCGCGCGTGTCGTCCATCCCAACGTCGTCGCCATCCACGACTTCGGCCGAGTCGACGAGCGCGTCTTCCTGGCGATGGAGTTCGTCGAGGGCACCACGCTGGGGGCCCGCATGCGCGCGGGACGGATGCCCTGGCGCGAGGTGCTGGGCCTGTTCCTCCAAGCGGGGCAGGGGCTCGCCGCCGCGCACGCCGCGGGACTCGTGCACCGCGACTTCAAGCCGGACAACGTCCTCATCGACAATGCGGGACGGGTTCGCATCACCGACTTCGGACTCGTGCGCATCCTCGACGAAGGTGTCGAAGAGCCGCCGAAGTCCGGGCCCGCGCTCGTGGCCCCATCCGTGCCCGGTGTGTCTCTCACCCAGACGGGGGCGCTGCTGGGCACGCCGGGTTACATGTCCCCCGAGCAGGCGAGAGGCGAGCGGCCCGACGCGCGCAGCGACCAGTTCAGCTTCTGCGTCGCGCTCCTCGAGGCGCTCTATGGCGTCAGGCCCTCCGCGCGGGCCTGTCAGATGGACGTCACGCCCGCCGAGCGCGCTCGCGAGGTCCGTGCCCTCCAGCGCGAGGCGGGGGTCCCTGACTGGGTTCACGTCGCGGTGTTGAAGGGCTTGTCGCCGACCCCCGGAGACCGTCACGCCTCCATGGAGGTGCTGCTGCGGGCCCTGCGGCAGGAGCCTCGCTCGCGCAGGCAGAAGCTGCTCATGGGCGCCGCCGCGGCGGTGCTGCTCATGGCGATGGGGGCGGGCGTCTTCGTCTCCACGAGACCCACGCTGTGCGCGGATGACCCTGGCGCCTTCAACGGCGTCTGGGATGCGAAGGCGCGGGAGAGCGTGCGGACAGCGGTGTTCAAGGGCAATCTTCCCTTTGCGGCGGACACGTGGCGGGTGGTGGAACAGACGCTGGATGTCTACGCGCGTGATTGGATGACGGTGTCGAGGCAGGCGTGCGAGGACACGCACGTCCACGGACGACAGACGGAGGCGATGTTCGAGCGGCAGTTGCTGTGCCTGGACCAGCGGCGCAAGGACGCCTCCGCGCTGGTGGCCGTGCTGACGTCGGCGGACGCGGCGGTGCTCCAGAACGCGGCGCGCGCGGTGGGCTCGCTGGAGGACATCGCTCGCTGCTCCGACGTCCGCACGCTCACCGCCTCGCGTCCCCCACCGAAGGACCCGGAGGCCCGTCGCAAGCTGGAGGCGCTGCAGAAGGACTTCGCCACGGTGCGCGCCCGGCTGCACGCTGGGCAGCCCAAGCCCGCGCTGGAGCTGGCCTCCACGCTGCCCGCGAGAGCCGAGGGACTGGATTATCCGCCCCTGCAGGTGGAAATGCTGAGCGTCCTGGCGCAGGCCCAGGCGGGAGCCCGGGATAAAAAGGCGGTCCAGACGATTCACAAGCACATCCAGACCGCCCAGGCGGCCGGGCTGGACTGGCACGTCGCGGATGGCTGGGTCTCGCTGCTGCGGGTGGCCAGCCGCCAGGAGAAGCCGGATCCGGAGGACCAGTACGCCAGTCATGCCGCGGCCGCTGTCCAGCGGCTCGGGGGAGACGTTTTTCTGGAGGTCACCCTGGCCACCAACCTCGCCAGCTTCCTGCAGGCGAAAGGAAAGCTTCCGGAGGCCGTTGCCCAGGGGCTGCGTGCCCTGGAGTTGGCCCGGAAGAGATATCCGCCAACGGATCCCCGGCTCGCCACACCCGTGCTGACCGCCGGGACCATGCTCAGCTACGCGGGGCGCTTCTCGGAGTCCGCCGCGCTCCTGCGCGAGGCGCTGGAGCGCTACACGGCGCACTTCGGACCGAATCATCCGGACGTGGCTGTTGTCCTCCAGGCGCTGGCCGTCCAAGAGACGTATCTGGACCGGTACCAGGATGCGCTGGGGCATCAGCGGCGGGCGCTGGACATCTACACGGGCTCGCATGGCGCGGAGTCGCCGGTCGTGGCGTCGGCGCTGCACAACATCGCCAACATGCTCCGCCACGTGGGAGGACAAGAAGAAGAGTCCGTGGAGCACTACCGCCGCGCGGTGGCGTTGCGCGAGAAGCTCCTCGGTCCTGGCCATCCCCAGGTCGCCAGCTCCCTGGCCGGCATGGGGCAGGTTCTGCGCGACCTGGGTCGCCACGACGAGGCGCTCGCGCTCCACGAGCGTGCCCTGGCGATTCGCGAGAAGGCACTGGGCCCCGATTCCCTCGAAGCCGCCTACGACCGCGGGCTCGTCGCCGAGACCTTCCTGTCGATGAAACAGCCGCACAAGGCCCGCCCCCTCCTGGAGCGCTCCCTGGCCGTCTATGAGGAGAAGTCCTTCGGCTCGGACGAACTCATCCTGGCCGACATGCGCTTCCTGCTCGCACGTGCCCTCGTGGGCTCGCCCCAGGAGCGGGCCCGCTCCCAGGAACTCGCGAAGACGACGCTGGAGGTCTACCGGCGCTTCCCCAAGGCCCGCGAGAAGGAGACCCGCGAGGTCGAGGCGTGGCTCGCGGCCCGCTGAGCCCCTGGAGCCCCGGCAGCCCGCCGTCCTGACGATGGCCGCTTCCTCGCCCGGCGGGGACGCGTCCTTCGCGCTTGCAGATGGTTAACGTCAGCGTTAAATATTGCCCATGGAGGCAATGAAGTTCGTTGCCAGGAGACCCGCCATGAAGAAGATTCCAGAGGGCTGTGCGCGCATCACCCCCGGGCTGTTCTACGTGAATGCTCCGGCCGCCATCGACTGGCTGGAGCGGGCCTTTGGCTTCCAGACGCGGCTGAAGGTGGAGGGAGGGCCGGGCGTCATCGTCCACTCCGAACTCGTCTTCGGCGAGGGCGTCATCATGTTGAGCTCGCTCAGCGCGAAGTACCCGGGGCGCACGCCGACCGCGGCGGGAGGCACCAGCGCCGCCTACCTCATGCTCTACGTGGATGACGTGGACGCGCACTGCGCGCGGGCGAAGGCCGCGGGCGCGAAAATCACCCGGGAGCCGGAGACGACGAACTACGGCGACGACTACTGGACGGACCGGGGCTACGGCGCGGAGGACCTGGAGGGCCACGCGTGGTGGTTCGCCCAGCGCATGAAGGGCTGAGCCCCGAAAGCACACCATGGGAGCCGCCCGACGTCTCGACGACACCTTCGCCGCCCTGGCCGACCCCACCCGCCGTGGGGTCATCGACCTGCTGCGCGAGCAGCCCCTTCGCGCCGGAGAGCTGGCCGCCGCCTTCGACATGTCTCCCCCCGCCATGAGCCGGCACCTGCGTGTCCTGCGCAAGACGGGGCTCGTCCAGGAGGACGCCGTGGAGGACGACGCTCGCGTCAAGCTGTACCGGCTGAGGCCGGAGCGCTTCTCGGAGCTGCGCGCGTGGCTCGATGAGGTGGAGGCCTTCTGGGGCGAGCAGCTCCAGTCGTTCAAGGAACACGCCGAGCGCACGCGCGCGAAGAAGCGGCCATGAGTCCCTCGCGAGGCCCGACATGACGACCGAGCAGATTGCCCGCGTGACGACCTTCCTGGAGGTGGAGCCAGGGGTCGCCTTCACCGTCTTCACCGAGGAGACCAACCTCTGGTGGCGGCGCGGGCCACGCTTCCGGGGCTCCCACGCGGCCGACAGCGTGGTGCGCTTCGAGGGAGGCGCCGGAGGCCGCTTGATCGAAGAGGACGGCGCCGGCACCTTCGAGATTGGCCGCGTGCTGACGTGGGAGCCCGGCGCGCGGCTCTGCTTCGAGTGGCGCGGACGCAACTTCGCCCCGGGCGAACTCACCCAGGTGGACGTCCGCTTCGAGCCCTCCCAGGGCGGCACCCGGGTCGTCCTGGAGCACCGGGGCTGGGAGGCGCTCCGTCCGGACCACCCCGTCCGCCATGGCCAGGACGTCCCGGCCTTCCTCGCGATGATGGGGATGTGGTGGGGAGGACTCGCCACCAGCCTGCGCTCCCAGGCGACTCCCCGCGTTGAATGACTGCCTGAAAACCGCCCTGTCGTAGAATTATAGTAATACCCACTGTGAGTGTGTATGCTGTTGGGAGTTGAACGCAGGGGGGACAGTCATGGCGGAGAACAAGTATCGACACTGGAACGGTGTCTTTCTTTGGGTGCTGCTGCTGGGGCTGGGCTGCACACAGTCCCCCGGGGGTGGAGCCGGCGCGGAGCCGGTGGCCCCGGAGAGCCTGGTCACCCAGGAGGCCCGCGTGGTCACGTCTTCCTACGTGGACCTGCGGCTGCGCGTGGGCCGAGGCGTGGCGGTGGGCCGCACTTGCGGGGCGGCGAACGAGGTGACGCCCGCCTGCGGCGGTGGCAGCGGACCTGACCTGAGCTTCCACTTCATCGCCCCGTATGACGGCAGCTACACCTTCGTCACGGACCCGCTCGACACCACCGACTACGACACGGTGGTGCAGGTGACGGACTGGCACAGCAGTGCCTCGCTGGGCTGCAACGACAACGCCTCGGCCTCCACGCTCACGTCCTCCGCCATCCTCAACCTGGCGCGCAACCAGGAGGTGCGCATCACCGTGGATGGGAAGAACGGCTCCTGCGGCCGCTTCATGCTCAACATCCTCGTCGTGGAGTCCACCTGCGGCCCCTGCAACACCCCACCGGGGCCCTGCTTCTCCCCCTATGGGAGCTGCTCGGGGGCGACGTGTGTCTACACGCCGTTGACCGCCGGCGCCGTCTGCAACGACGGCAATGCTTGCACCCTCAACGACAAGTGTGGGGCGACGGGGAGCTGTGTGGGGACGACGGTGAGCTGCAACAGCGCGCCCGGCACCTGTTACGCCAGCCCCGGCACCTGCAACCCCGCCACGGGCGCGTGTGGCTACGCGGCGCGGCCGGCGGGCACGGCGTGCAACGACGGCGACTCCTGCACCCAGGGGGATGCCTGCTACGGCGGGGCCTGCTACGGCGGCGACCGGGTGTGCTGCCCCAATGGGGTGCTCTGCAACGGCGGGTGCTGCGCGCAAGGGGACTACTGCATCGGGGGGACCTGTCGGCCCATGTGCCTGACGCAGAACGTGGTGCGCACCCCGGAGAACGACATGCTCCCCGCCTGTCCCATGGAGCTTCAGTGACATTCCTTGCGTACCGGTGAGACGCACCGGTGCGTACGGATTGAACGCGACATTGTCTTTGTCTCGCATCCTCCCGCGTGCCGGGAGGACGCGCCCGGCGTACCGCCCGGACGCGAGGGGTGTGCAGTCTTGACGCACCCAGGGTCAAAGGCTCGCGTATCGTGGGGAATACTTATGTGTGTACGCATGAACTGGCTTATGTGGGTATTGTGGTAATTCCGATTATGTCTTGTAATTATTTGTTGAATGCTTCATAAGGGCGCGCGCTGCACAGAAGCGGTGAAACCAGCTGTGTCAATTCGAAGAGGGGGAGCACATGGACAAGCGCGTGCGGCGCTCGTGTCTTGCTTTTGCATCGATTCTGGCTCTTGCGGGCTGTAGCACGCAGGAGGACTTGCTGGAGGCGCCGGAGGAGGCCCCGCCCGCGCGGACCGCTCCACTGCACTCCGAGCGTGGCGGTATCGGCCTGCTGCACGAGTCCGGTGACAAGTCCCAGATGGCCACGGTGACGGTGAACACGTTCCGCTCGCTCATCGTGACGGAGACGGCCATCGTCAACAACTTCTCCATGCGGGAGGTGTTCGACCAGCTGGCCGCGCAGAGCGGGGTCGCGGGCCTGACGGGCCTGGCCATCTACCGCCAGCTCTGGGACACGCAGAACGCGCGGCCGGGACTCAATCAGGGCCAGCACTGCAATGACCTGACCTCCAGTGGTCAGCCGGTCTTCAACAGCTTCCCGTACCAGTGCCGGACCCAGGAAGGCTCGCAGGCCTCCCAGGACCCGTTCACCAACCCGGCTTCCGCCAACGCCTACAAGGCGGTGGGCCTGTTCAACCGCTTCGACCTGGCGCCCGCGGACGGCGCCAACTGCGGCGAGTACCGCATCATCTTCGCGCGCAAGTCGGGCGAGACGAACATCCTGTCGCGCAACTTCATCATCTTCGAGGCCGTGCTGCCCAACCCCCACCCGGAAGAGGGGCTGGATGGCTGCCTCCCCGTGGCGGAGTTCTGGCACCGGCTGACGGCCAACGCGGACCCCGCGTCGCGCACCCAGCAGCTGCGCAACTTCTACTTCACGGGCCTGCCGGGCTTCCGTCCCGTCGTCCACATCGACAACTACGGCGCGGACCCGGCCACCATCGCGGGCCAGATTCGCACCAACCAGTTCATGCAGAGCAACTGGCTCCTGCGTGAGTTCAAGCTGCAGAAGACCTGCGCCTCGGGCACCTGCACCTCGCTCAAGGCCATCATCTCCACGGACAAGGTGAACCCGTTCGGTGGGCTGTTCAACCCGAACTCCACCCACGCTCGCGCCGCGGACTTCCGCTTCTTCTTCGCGACCCAGGTGGAGGCGCTGGCCCGCAACGACATCAACCTCTTCAACATGGACGTCCAGGACCAGTTCAACGGCGGCCAGAGCGATGCCCAGGGCGGGGAGAACAACTACACCGGCCAGTTCGGCAACAACGCGTCCGCGCTGCGCACGCTGATTCAGGGCGAGCTGGACCGCATCGGCAGCACGCTGACGCCGGTCAACATCGTCAACCGCGCCAAGGCGCTGTCCTGCGCCGGCTGCCACGACCTGAGCAACAGCAACGGCCTGGGCGGCGGCCTGACGTGGCCCAACTCGCTGGGCTTCACCCACATCAGCGAACTGACGGAGGCGGGGCCGGAGGGCACGCGCTTCCGCATCTCCCCGGCGCTGGAGAACGTCTTCCTGCCGCACCGCAAGGCGGTCTTCGAGGAGTATCTCAGCCGTCCGCGCCCGTGCCACAACGTGTGCAACCCGGGCAATCCCATCGCGACGCACTGCTCGCCGTGCGCGGCGTCCGTGTGCGAAGGCGACCCGTTCTGCTGCACGGGCAGCTGGGACGTCATCTGCGTGGACCAGGCCCAGGACGTCTGCGGTCTGTCCTGCAACGCGCTGTAGCGCGGAGTCTTCCGGTGTCCCGGTTGGCGGTCGTCGCACCCCCACGTCCGCCGGGGCGCCGAGCAGTCCCGTCGTGAGCGGGCATGGGCAGGTGCCCCATGCCCAGGGGGTCAAGGGCTCTCTCCTCGTTGGTGAGGAGGGGGCCCGTCTCAAGAGAAGTCATCGGATGCGTTGTGGTTGTCGTTGGCAAAGGCAGTCCACTGCAGCAGAGGGGGTTACAAATGAAGCCGTACTCGCGTTTCTCGGTGCCTGTTTCCGCGGCCCTGCCGCTCGTCGCGCTCGCGACGTCAGCCTGGGCCGGGCCGTTGCGCTCCCCGGACCGGGGGTTGGACCGCGCGACCCTGGTGGAGGACTCGCAGTACATGCGCCGTGTCCTGGAGGAGAAGTCCCGGGGCGCGACGGGTGAAGCCGTTGCCATCGACCTGGCGGACCCGGGCCAGTACCGCTTCGTGATGAACCGCCTGCGTGGCTCCGGCAAGACGGCCACCAACTCGCCCAAGCTGTTCCAGCGGCTGGGACTGGCGCGCGAGAAGGCCCTGGCGCTCAAGGCCTCTGGCAAGGAGGCGGAAGGCGCGTCCCTGGTGAACAACTGGGGCTGTGACCACTTCCTCAACCTGACCCGCGGCGTCACCGCCGGCGCGGTGCGCGTCTACGAGAGCAACCCCTGGGCCGCGTGTCTCAACGGCGCCAGCTACGTGTACACAGACATCGTGGCCTTCAACGCGAACAACGCGGAGACGGACACCGCCGTGGTCGACTCGGCGTCCGGTGAGGAGTACGCCGCCGGCCAGAGCTTCGACGACGTCATCGTCCGGCCGGCCATCCCGGTGAACCAGGACCGGCAGGTCATCCTCGACTCGATGATGATCGCCATGAACGAGAACACCGGCGAGGAGGTCGTCACCTTCGTGCGCGGCCAGTCCAGCACGACGACGGGCGGCGCGGACCTGTCGCTGGAGCACCCGCGGCTGTCGGTTCCCACGAGCATGAAGCTCAACACGGAGCTGTGCCAGATGCGCGGCGGCATCGACTGTGACTACGCCGCGGTGGGCGCCACGCTGGCTCCCTCGGGCGGCAGCACGCCGGCGAGCATCGCGCTGCGCAACACGGCCGTCACCACCAGCTGGGTGGGTGACGCGGCCAACAACTTCCCGGTGACGGCGCCCTGGAACTTCACGCACATCTACATCCCCACCAAGTTCACCTTCAACGCGGGCAGCAAGAACGGCGTCGCCTGCCTCATCAAGGAGATCCTCCCGGGCTCCAAGGTGCGCATGGTGAAGCCCGTCACGGGCGGCACGTGCATGAGCCAGGCGGACCTGGTCCCCTCGCTGACCAGCTCCATCAACAGCCAGACGGCCACCGTCAAGCTGCTGGCGGACCTGTCGCGTGAGACGTCCATCGCCGGCACCGGTACGGAGAACTGCAGCACCCAGACGGTCCTCAACCAGGCGGTGGAGTACGTCATCACGGTGAGCACCAAGGTGAACTGCGGCACCCCGGCGAACACGGTGGCCACGGTGACGGTGCGCATGCTGAGCGACGCGCGCTATCGCTATGGCGTCATGGTCTACAACAGCTGCATGGCCGAGGGCACGAAGGTGGTGCTCGCCGACGGCACCATCGCCAACGTGGAGGACGTCAAGCGCGGCGCCCGCATCGTGACGAACGCCAAGGGCGAGACGCTGACGGTGACCGACGTGCAGACGGGTGGCGAAGTGGAGCCGATGGTGAACCTGCGTGACGACAAGGGCCACGCGGTCAGCCTCACCGACAGGCACCCCGTCATCATGGCGGACGGCAAGGCCGTGGCCGCTGGCACGCTGAAGGTCGCCGACCGCGTCAGCACCCGCGACGGCGTGGCCACGCTGACCTCCGTCACCCGTGAGAAGTACGCGGGCAAGGTCTTCAACTTCAACCTGGGCACCAAGGAGGAGCTGGCGCGCGCGGGCAAGGGCTCCAACACGCTGTTCGCCAACGGCTTCCGCGTGGGCGACAACGCGATGCAGGGCGAGCTGACGGCGCCCGTGGCCGACTCCCGCCCGGTGCTGGAGCGTCTGCCGGCCTCGTGGCACCAGGACTACGCGCGCTCCGCGTCGTTCGTGGCCGGCCAGCGCTAAAGCGGCTGCTCGCGGTGAAAGAGCTTCCGGGCTTCTTCCCTTGAAGAGGCCCGGACCCGGCGCCCCACCGACGGCTCGTCCGACGGTGGGGCGTCTGTTTATCGAGTCAACAGTCCAACCGGCAGTGGCAGGAGGGCGGATGCGAAACACGGTCGTCGTGAGCGTGCTGGTGGTGATGGGTCTGGGAGTGTCGGCCTGCGGGGAAGACCCGCCGACGCCGCCTCCTCCGAACTTCTGTCCGGAGCGCCCCGCCGCCCAGGAGCCCGTGCCGGGTCAGGCGCCCCTGCTGGTGCGCGCGCGCCCGCTGCCCCAGGCGTGGCTTGCGCGCCGCAACCTCGCCACGATGACGGCCTTCGCGCGCGCCCAGGACCCCGGTGAGCCAGGCGTGGAGAGCCGGGCCTGGTGGGCTTCACCCTGTTTGATGGGCACGCCGGGCCTGCAGGTGGCGACGCCCCGGGTGGCGGTGGCCGACGATGGCCGCGCGGTGACGGTGTGGACGGAGAAGGACGGCCTCGACGAGCGGCTCTGGTTCAGTGAGTACGTGCCCCAGACGGGCTGGACTCCCGCCGAGACGGTGGGCCTGTCGCGCGAGTTCCCGGAAGACGCGCTTCGGGTGCGTCAGCCGCAGGTGGTCGCCGACACGCAGGGGCGCTCGCTCGCGGTGTGGCTGCAGAGCGAAGGCTCCGGGGCGGCGCAGCTCTGGTACTCCCGCCACGCGCCGGGGGAGGGGTGGAGCAAGCCGGACCGCGTGTTGTCGCGCTCGCTGGGAGACGCGACGTACCTGGAGGTCTCTCGCGACGCGGCGGGCACCGTCACGGCGGTGTGGACGCAGTTCGACGGGGACACGCTCAGCGAGAATGTCTGGGTGACGCGGGGCTCGCCCGAGACGGGCTTCGAGGACGCGCGCCGCATCGACACGCCGGTGCCGGGCTTCTCCCTGGAGCCGCAGGTGTCCGTCAGCGGTGACGGCCACGCGGTGGTGGGCTGGTACCGGTTCGACGAGATGGAAGGCATTGGCATGGCCTGGTTCAGCCGGTGGACGCCCGCCGAGGGGTGGAGCGCCGCGGAGCGCACCAGTCCGGACGGCGTGGACAGCTTCTACGCGGAGCCGCTCGCGGGCCCGGGCGGCGCGGTGCTCGCGCTGTGGAGCGAACTGGGCGGGGTGAACGTGGAGCTGTGGGCGCGGCCCTTCGTGCCCGGCACCGGCTGGGGCGAGGCGCAGCGAGTGGAGGAAGCGCTGGGCAGCTCTGGCGCGGCCCAGGCCAGCCAGGAGCAGGGCGGACGGGCCATGGTGGTCTGGCCCCGCGCCCGTGCCTCCTTCACCCGGCTGTCCGCCCAGTCCTATGACTTCGCGACGTACGGCTTCCGCGAGCGGCGGGACGTGGACGCGCAGCCCCTGACGCTGGGACACGCCAAGGACCCGCAGGTGGTGTCCCTGAGCCGCAACCAGGCGCTCGTGGTGTGGTCGCACGAACTGGAGGGCGGCCATCGCGTCGCGACGAGCCGCTACACCGCCAGCCAGGGGTGGGGCAGGGCGCTGCTGCTCGACACGGCGCCGTCCGCGCAGAGTGGCTTCCCCCGGCTCTCCGTGAGCCCCACGGGCGTGGGCGTGGCCACGTGGCTGCACGGCGGCGAGGTGCCGGGCCTGGGCGTCAGCGTGTTCCAGTAGCCGCCGCGCACGCGCGCGTTGCCTGGAAGCGGCGGCTGGTCTTTCCTGCCGGGCCGATGCCTGGTGAGTTCGACTTCATCCGCCGCTTCCTGCACCACTTCCCCAAGGCCCGCGTGCCGGTGGGGCCGGGCGATGACTGCGCGGTGCTCGCGCCGTCGCGCGGCGCGCTGTGTGTCACCACCGACGCCGTGGTGGAGGACGTGCACTTCACCCGCGCGGGCTTCTCCCCGGCGGACATCGGCCACAAGGCCCTGGCGGTGAACCTCTCCGACGTGGCCGCCATGGGCGCCACGCCGCGCTGGTTCGTCTGCGCGCTCGCGCTGCCTCGGGACTTCCCCGCGGCCCACCTGTCTGGAATCGCCCGGGGCATGGCCGCGCTGGCGCGCGAGCACCGCGTGGACCTGGTGGGCGGCAACTTCACCTCCGCGCGCGAGCTGTCCGTCACAATCACCGCCACGGGCGAGCTGTCACGTCCACCGCTCACCCGCTCGGGCGCCCGGCCCGGGGACTGGCTCTATGTGTCCGGCACGCTGGGCGACGCGAGGCTCGGCCTTGCCCACTTGAAGGCCGGTTTGAAACGCGGCGCCGCCGTTCGCCGCCAGCGCCGGCCCGTGCCGCGCGTGGCCCTGGGCCAGCTCGCCTCGCGCTTTGCGTCCGCTGCGCTGGATGTTTCCGATGGGCTTGCACAAGACCTGGGTCACCTGTGCACCGCATCGGGAGTGCGGGCGGTGGTGGAGCTGGCGCGTCTGCCCATGTCCGCGGCGGTGCGGCGGGAGCTGGGGCCGGAAGGGGCGCTGGCGGGAGGCGAGGACTACGAGCTCTTGCTGGCGGTGGCACCGGGGCGCGGGCGGGCATTCGAGCGGGCGTGTGCTCGCGGCGGGCACGTCGTCACGCGCGTGGGCGTGCTGTCAGAGGGCGCGGGGTGGGTGATCCACGATGAAGCGGGACGCGCGGTGCGCCGGCCGGGCGGGTTCGACCACTTCCGGTAGCATCCCAGGTGGATTGACCCTGTCCGACAGCAAGGCTAAACCCAAGGCGCTTCCGCACCACCCCCGAAAGCATCCCGTGCGCCGTCCCCTACGTGACGACACTGCCCCTGGCCTGACCCCTCGCCGCGAGCCCATGCAGCGGCTCCTTCGCGCCGTGGAGGGTCCCCGTGCGACCAAAGAGGTCTCCCTCCGCCAGGTCATCTTCAATGGCTACGTCATGCTGGGGCTGGTGCTCATCGGCTGGATGTTCCTGGCGGACGCGCTCTTCAAGGACGTGTTCCCCCAGCTCGCGGCGTGGAAGGACGGAGTGCGGCTGGGCGTGGGGCTCCTGCTCACCCTCACCGCGGCGTTCCTGCTGCCTTCCTGGTTGGTGCGCATCACCCGCGTGAAGGTGCTCAGCCGCTCCGCCTATGAGATTTCGCAGGGAGACCTGTCCAAGCCGGTGGCCGCCGAGGGTGGCCGCACGCGCGACGAAATCGACGAGCTGACGGGCGCCATCATCCGCATGCAGGAGAACCTGCGGGAGCTGGTGGGCAAGATTCAGGAGACGGCCAAGAGCGTGGCGGACACCGCCATCGACCTGCAGCGCTCGGCGGAGAACGTCAACGGGTCCACGGAGGAAGTGGGCTCGTCGATGAACATCATCGCCGGGGGCGCGGAGTCGCAGTCGCAGCTGGTGTCCAAGGCGTCCAAGGTCATCACGGAGATGGCCAGCAGCATCCAGCGCGCGACGGGCAGCGCGGAGGACGCGGCGCGGACCACGGCGGAGACGAGCAGCGCGGCGGAGGACGGCTCCAAGGCGGCGCGGCTGGCCGGCGACAAGGTGAAGAAGGTCTTCAACCGAATCGAATCCGCCAGCCAGCAGGTGTTCGCCTTCGGCGAGAAGACGCAGGAGATTTCGAAGATTGTCGACGCCATCACCCAGGTGGCGCAGCAGACCAACCTCCTGGCGCTCAACGCGACGATTGAAGCGGCGCGCGCGGGTGAGTACGGCCGCGGCTTCGCGGTGGTGGCCGACGAGGTGCGCAAGCTGGCGGAGAGCGCGGGCCGTTCCGCCGAGCAGATTTCGAAGCTGGCGCGGGACATCTCCGGTCAGTCCACCTCCGTGGTGAGCGCCATGAAGGAAGGCATCGCGGAGCTGGCCGAGGGCCGCGAGGACCTCACCAACATCGTGCGCAGCATGGGCGCCATCACCGACACCATCCGCAAGGGTTCGGAGAAGGTGCACCTCATCTCCGAGAGCACCCGCGAGCAGCACAAGGGCAGCGAGGAGATGGTGAAGGCCATCGAGGAAATCAAGCTGGTGGCGCGCAACAACGCCGCGTCCACGGAGGCCATCCAGTCCGTCATCCAGGAGCAGACGGCCGCCGTGTCGCGCATGACGTCGCTGGCCAGCGAGCTGACCAACCTGTCCGTCGAGCTGCAGAGCGTGGTGCGCAGCTTCCGTCTGGGGCCATGAGCAAGTCCTCCGCTTCGTCGTCCGATGCCGCCCTGCGCGCCGTGGAAGTCCGTCTGCGCGAGGTCATGCTGGCGTTTCCCCACGTCACCGAGGAGTTTCCGTGGGGACACCGCACGGCCAAGGTGCGGGGGAAGATGTTCGCCGTCCTCGTCCTGGACGAGCAGGGGCTGACCGTCACCACCAAGCTGCCCCAGTCCCACGAGGCGGCGCTGATGCTCCCCTTCGCCGAACCCACCGGCTACGGCCTGGGCAAGAGCGGCTGGGTGACGGCGCGCTTCGCCCCCGGTGAGGTGGCCCCGGTGGAGCTGTTGTCCCTGTGGGTTCACGAGAGCTTCCGCGCCGTGGCGCCCAAGGCGGTGCTCGACGCCGTGGACGGTGGCAAGCCGCCGCGTTCGTCCCAGGTGAAGAAGTCCACCCCGGCCAGGAAGAAGGCCGTGTCGGTCGGGAAGAAGCCCACGTCGGTCGCGAAGAAAGTCGCGCCGGCCGCGAAGAAATCCACGCCGGCCGCCAGGAAAACGGTGGCGAAGAAGGCGGCGCCTGGGGTGAAGAAGCCCCGCACGGCGCGGCGCGCCACCGCGTCCCGCTCAAAGCAAAGCTGATACAACACGACCTCTGTGCGGCACGTCATCTTCCGGGTGGAGAAAGAACGCTACGGGCTGCCGCTGTCGGCGGTGCGGGAGGTCGTGGTTCCCCCGGAGAAGTTCACGCGGGTTCCGCGCGCGCCCCCGGCGATAACGGGGGTGATGAACCTGCGGGGCCGGGTGGTGACGGTGGTGGAGCTGCGTCAGCTCCTGGGGTTGCCGGACGGTGCCACGCCGCCGTCCCGCGTGGTTCTTCTGGACCGGGGCCGGAGGGATCTGGGACTGTTGGTGACGGACGTGGATGGAATCGAGGCGGTGGAGCGGGTGAGCACGGCACCGGGCAAGTCGACGCCGGCCATCCGTGGCGTTGCTCGGCTGGGCGGGCTGGGAGTGACCGTGCTGGATCCAGAGGGACTGGACGCCGCGGTGGTTGCCTTGTTCACCCATTCCAAGTGAGTAGCCCCCTGGAAAGCGCGGGTGATAGTGTCCGCGCTCCTCTAGGCTAGGCGATTCGGAGGCGGAGTTCTTCACATGGCTAAGCGGGTCCTGGTCGTCGACGATGCCATCTTCATGCGCAACATGATCAAGGACATCTTCGCGTCTGGAGGGTTCGAGGTCGTCGGCGAAGCGGCCAACGGTCTGGAAGCCGTGGAGAAGTACAAGGAGCTCAAGCCTGACCTCACCACGATGGACATCGTGATGCCCTTCAAGAGCGGCATCGAGGCCACGCGGGAGATCATCAAGCACGACAGCAGCGCGGTGGTCATCATGTGCTCCGCGCTCGGGCAGGAGAGCCTGGTGATGGAGGCCATCGAGGCGGGTGCCTCGGACTTCATCGTCAAGCCGTTCCGGGCCGAGGATGTGCTGGCCGTGGTGAAGAAGGTCCTGGGAGAGGCGTGAGCGGCATCGCCTCCGGGCGGGTTCGCGACGCTTCCTGACGAGGTCGGGCCATGACGATGGACATGTCCCGCTACCTGGGCCTCTTCATCTCGGAGGCCACCGAGCACCTGGAGGCGCTCGGGCGGGACCTGGTGCAGTTGGAGCGCGAAGGCTCCTCGAGCGCGGTGGACTCGATGTTCCGCCATGCCCACTCGGTGAAGGGCATGGCGTCGTCCATGGGCTTCGAGCCCATCGCCATCGTCGCGCACCGGGTGGAAGACCTGGTGGACGCCGTTCGGCAGGACCGTGGCCGGTTGGACCGGGACCTGGTGGACCTGCTGCTGAGCGCCTCGGACACGCTGCTGGCGCAGGTTCGCGCCGTCGCGGAGGGACGCCCACCGGATGACGCGTCGGCGCTGCTCGCGCAGCTGGGGGTCCGCGTCACGGCGATGACGGGCCATGCGCCCACCGCCACCCGCGTCGCCAAGGTCACCGTGCTCAAGCCGGAGGGCTCCGACAACGGAGAGGACCCCAGCTCGGGCTCGTCGGGCAGCGGCGGCGCGTCCGGCTCTGGTTCGTCGGGCACCGGCGGCGCGTCCGGCTCCGGCTCGGGCTCGTCGGGCAGCGGTGGTGCGTCTGGCTCTGGCACGGGTTCGTCGGGCAGCGGCGGCGCGTCTGGCTCCGGCACGGGTTCGTCGGGCAGCGGTGGTGCGGGCTCCACGGGGGCCACGCCTTCGAGCACGCCCGAGTCAGGCTCCGGTGGAGGTACGTCATCGGGGACGTCCGGGAGCTCGACTCCCGCGCCGGACACGTCGTCTGGCGGAACACCGGGGCCGGGCTCGCAAGGCACGACTCCCGGCAATGGCTCTCAAGCCTCGGGCGCCGTCGCGCCGGACGCGCCAGCTCGGCTGACGGCTCCGGAGACCGGGGTGGGAGGCGTGCGGGAGGTGCTGGGAATCGGCGCGCCTCCGTCCTCCGGCAATGGCATGGCGTCCCCGGCGACGCCGACCGTGCTCCCCGAGACGCTGGTGGCCGACCTGGGGACGGCGCTCAAGGCGGCCTCCACGGGAGTGCTTCCCGACGACCGCGCCACCCAGCGCTGGGCGGTGCGGCTGCGCATCTCCCCCACGTGTCAGGTGCCCGGCGTGCGGGCCTTCCTGGTGCACAAGCGGCTCACCACCCTGGGCACGCTGGTGGACCTGCGGCCCGCGCTGGAGGAGCTGAAGGCCGGGCGCATCCCGGACGGCTACATCCAGCTGGAGCTGGAGACGTCCGTGGGCGAGGCGGGCATCCAGTCCTCGCTCAAGAACGTGGCGGAGGTCGACGTCGTCTCGGTGAAGCTGGCCGTGGCCGTCCCCGTGCCGGTGGTCGTCCCCACGACGACGGCCGAGGGGGGCCGTGCGACGGGAGACTCCTCGGCGCGCACGGTGCGCGTGCGCACGGAGCTGCTCGACTACTTCCTCGACACGGTGGGCGAGCTGATGCTCGCCACGGCGCGCCTGCGCGAGGTGGGCAAGGTGCTGCCGGAGAACGTGCGGCCCGTGCTGGACGAGGGCGTCTACCGGCTGCACACGCTGGTGAAGGACCTGCACGACAAGGTGATGTCGGCGCGCATGACGCCGCTGTCGCTCATCACCGACCGGCTGCCCCGCGCGGCGCGCGACATCGCCCGCCGCAAGGAGCGCGAGGTCGACCTGGTCATCACCGGCGCCGAAATCGAGCTGGACCGCGCCATCCTCGACGAGCTGGCGGACCCGCTGCTGCACCTCTTGCGCAACTGCATCGACCACGGCCTCGAATCCCCCGAGGAGCGAATCGCCGCGAAGAAGGGCCCGCGCGGGCGCGTGCTCGTGGCCGTCAAGCGCGCCAGGGACCGCGTCATCCTCGAGCTGGAGGACGACGGCCGGGGCATGAACCCCGCGAAGCTGAAGGCCGCGGCGGTGGCGCGCGGACTGCTCCCTCCGGAGGTCGCCACACGGCTGACGGACCGGGAAGCGTTCATGCTGTCGTGCCTGCCAGGGGTGTCCACGGCGAAGGACATCACGGACATCTCCGGCCGGGGCGTGGGGATGGACGCCGTCAAGCGCGTGGTGGAGAGCGTGGGCGGCACGCTCGAAATCGACAGCGAACCGGGCCGGGGCACGCGCTTCACGCTGCGGCTGCCGCTGACGGTGGCGGTGGTGCACCTGCTGCTGGTGGAGGTGGGGGACGAGGTGTTCGGCCTGCCCATCGCCAAGGTGGTGGGCGCCACGGAGGCGGACGGCGACGCGCTCAGCCGCAGCCGCGAGACGGCGCTGCTGCCGCATGGCAACTCGCTGTTGCCCGTGCATGCGCTGGACACGCTCGTCGGGGTGCCGTCGCCGGGGCTGCGGGGCGTGCGGCCCTTCGTGGTGATGGAGGGTGACTCCGGCCGGGTGGCGCTGGGCGTGGACCGGCTGCTGGGGCAGGAGGAAGTGGTGCTCAAGCCGCTGTCACGGCCGCTGGATTTGTTGCCGGGACTCTCCGGTGTGACCATCCTCGGGAGCGGCCGTCCGGTCTTCATCCTGGATGTGCCGAGGTTACTGTCCGCGTGAGCTTTCCCCTCCCCAGCGACGCGCAGCTCGATGCCCTGCGCGAGGTGGCCAATATCGGCTGTGGCCATGCCGCCAACGCCCTCTCCCGCCTGATGGGCGGGCGCCAGGTCGACCTGTCCGTCCCTCGGGTGGTGCTCACCGGCCCCTCGGACGCCGCGGGACTGCTGGGGGGAGACGCGCCCGCGGTGGCGGCCTGGCTCTCCATCACCGGCGCGCTGCGGGGCGTGTTGATGCTGGCGATGCCGCTGGCGGATGGAACGGCGCTGGAGACGCTGCTCCTGGGCGGGCAGGGGGCCGGGCAGGCCGAGCGTGACAGCGCGGTCTCGGAGGCCGCCAACATCGTCGCGAGCGCCTGCCTGTCCGCCATCGGCAAGCTGACGTCGTGGCGACTGATGCCGTCGGTGCCCACGCTGCGCAGGGACACGGCGCGAGCGCTGGTGGACGCGGCGGTGTCCCAGGTGGAGGGCGACGCCGGCCGCGTGGTGGTGCTGGAGGCGCGCTTCATGGCGGCGGCGACTCCGCCGGTGAGCGGGCAGTTGCTCCTGGTGCTGGAGCGGGACAGCTCCCGGGCGCTCCTGGCGCGGCTGGGCGTGTAGCCCGTTTCGGAGTAGACGGGCCCCATGGATGAGAAGGCGCTGAAGCAGCTCCTGGGGAGCGTGAAGTCGGGCCGCGTCTCGGTGGACGCCGCCGTGGGCAAGCTCAAGGATTTGCCCTTCGCGGAGCTGGGCTACGCGACGCTCGACACCCACCGCAACCTCCGCTTCGGTTTCCCCGAGGTGGTGCTGGGCGAGCCGAAGACGGTGGAGCAGCTGTTGGGCATCGTCGGCGCGCTGGTGGAGCGCAAGCAGACGGTGCTGGTGACGCGGCTGCAGCCGGACAAGGCCGAGGTCCTCGTGTCGCGCTTCCCCAAGGGGCTGTACCACCCGGTGGCGCGCATCTTCCATCTCAAGCAGGGCAAGGTGCGCTCTGGCAAGGTGGCCATCGTCACCGCGGGCACCAGCGACATCCCCGTGGCGGAAGAGGCCGCGGTGACGGCCGAGGCCATGGGCGCGGAGGTGCGGCGCGTCTACGACGTGGGCGTGGCGGGCATCCACCGGCTGTTGCGGCGCCGGGAGGAAATCCAGGAGTGCCACGTCGCGGTGGTGGTGGCCGGCATGGAGGGGGCGCTCGCGAGCGCGCTGGGGGGGCTCGTGGGCATCCCCGTCGTCGCGGTGCCCACGTCCGTGGGTTATGGCGCCAACTTCAAGGGCCTGTCCGCGCTGCTGGCGATGGTGAACTCGTGCGCCTCCAACGTGGCGACGATGAACATCGACAACGGCTTCGGTGGAGGCTTCTACGCGGCGCTCGTCTCCCGCACGAAGGGACGGCGGTGAGCCCCATGCGACGCATCCTCTACCTGGAGCCGGTGGGCGGCATCGCCGGGGACATGTTCCTGGCGGCGGGCATTGATTTGGGGCTCAAGCCCGAGGCGATTGAAGCCGCGCTGCGGGGCCTGAGCGTCCCGGGGTGGAAGCTGGCGGTGAGTCGCGCCGTGCGCCACGCCATCAGCGGCACCCACCTGGATGTGGTGTTGGACACGCGCGAGGCGCATCCGCACCGCGCCTATGCGGACATCCGCCGCCTCATCGAGTCCGCGTCCACGCTGTCGCCTCGCGTGAAGGAGCGCGCGCTCGCGGTGTTCCGCGCCATCGGCGAGGCCGAGGCCAAGGTGCACGGCGTGTCCATCGACGACATCCACTTCCACGAGGTGGGCGCGGTGGACTCCATCGTCGACATCTGCGGCGCGGCGGTGGTGCTGGAGTTGTTGGGCGACCCGGAGGTCCACGCGGCGCCGCCTCCTTTGGGCAGCGGCTCCATCCGCGTGGCGCATGGCACCATGCCCATTCCGGTGCCGGCGACGTTGGAGCTGTTGCGAGACGTGCCCGTGCGCTTCGAGGGCGTGGGCGAGCTGACGACGCCCACCGGCGCGGCGCTGCTCAAGGTGCTCGCGCACATTGGCCACCCTCCCGACTTCATCGTGGAGAAGGTGGGCTACGGCGTGGGCACCAAGGACTTCAAGGACAGGCCCAACGTGCTGCGTGCGTCCCTGGGCCGCATGGAGGCGACGCGCTCGGAGGGGCTGTGGGTGGTGGAGGCCAACCTGGACGATGCCACGCCCCAACTGCTGGGACACCTGGTGGAGCGGCTGCTCGCCGTCGACGCGCTGGATGCGTGGGTGACGCCCGTGGTCATGAAGAAGAGCCGCCCCGGGCACCTCTTGAGCGCCCTGGTGGAAGGCGGCCTGCGCGACACGGTGGTGGACACGCTGCTGCGCGAGTCCACCACGCTGGGCGTGCGCTACCACCGCGTGGAGCGACAGGCGCTGGAGCGCGACTGGGTGGAGGTGGAGACGCCTTGGGGCCAGGTGCGCGTGAAGCGCGGCCTGCGCGACGGCGCCGTCCTCAACGCGCACCCCGAATTCGAGGACTGCCGCCGCCTCGCGGAGGCCGCTGGTGTCCCGCTCAAGCAGGTGGTCGCCGCGGCCCTGGTGGCGCTCAGCCAGCGAAGCTGAGCCGCGGTCCTCCAGGTTGTGTAAGGCCCCCCGGCCAGATGACGGATGAACCGGGGGACATGGTCATGCGAAAACATTCTTGCTAGTTTGTTTCTGGCAAGAGGGGGAAATTCCATGACTGATGCAATCCGTAGGAGCCTGGGGCCTGTCATCCGGACCGTGGGGAACGTCGCCATCGAGAAGACGGTGCCGCCGCCGCTGCAGCAGGTGGCCAAGGCGGCCATGAACTTCGCGGTGTCGTCGTTCGAGCAAGCCCGTCCCGCTCGCGCGCAGGTGTCGCTGGAGGTCCCGCCGCCTCCCGTGACGAACGCGTCGGTGCAGGGCAACGACAGGCTGGAGGTGGGGGACAAGCTCCAGGTGGAATCGGGGATTGGGGTGAATCTGCGGGAGCGCCCGTTGGCGAGCTCCAGGGACCTTGGCGGCTTCAGGAACGGGGAGCGATTGGAGGTCATCGCGCCGCCGCAGGGCTCGCCGGAGCAGGCTGGCTTCGTCTACGTGCGCGGCCCCGATGGGAGCACGGGCTGGGTGAGCACGTCCTTCACCCGGGAGCTGACGGAGGCCGAGGCGGCGCAGGCGCCCGTGGCGGTGGGGACTCCCAGCGACGAAAACACGGCGGCTTCGGCGGAGTACCAGGACGTCTACGTCGACCAGTTCGGCGCCGAGGGAGACGTGGGCGGCGACGGCGAGAACGCCAACTGCGGTCCTTCCGCCACGCTCACGGCGCTGCGCAACGAGGGCCTGGAGATTCCGCCCATCCCCGACCTCGTCACCACGCACGGTCAGGACACCACGGGCGCGGAAGTGCAGGCGGTGCGCTACTGGGGCAATCACGAGAACGACTCCGGCGATGACGGCGTCGGCACGAATGACCAGGGCGAGGTCGTCTACGCGTTGGGGGAGAACGGGAGCTACACCGGCACCACGGACATCGAGCACGCGGTGACGGCCGCGGGCGGCACCTTCTACCGGCCGGCGGCGAATCCGGCGGCCATCGCGGATGCCATTCGCGACGGCAGCACGGTGGTCATCTCCGGCTCGTTCTACGAGTACTCGACGGCGACAGACCTGACGCCCGAGGCGCTGAGGGCCCCCGAGGGTCGCGTCTACGTGGACGACAACGGCGACTTCCTCCCCGACGAGACCGCGCCGGGTGAGTACACCCTCGCCACCGAGAAGAAGAAGGACACCTGGACCCAGGGCGGTGGCGCCATCGAACACTTCGTCGCCGTGGTGGGCGTGACGGACGAGGGCAACTTCATCGTGTGTGACCCCGCGCATCCCTCGAAGGCGCCCATCGAGGTGTCTCCCGAGAAGCTCGATGCCTTCATGCGTGGCAACCGCAGCGCCATCGCCATCGACGGTCCGACGACCGAGGCCTCGTAGTCGCGAGGAGTCCAGGTCCGGGGTGCCGCCCTTCGCCAGTTCGGGTGGCGCGGGCACCCCGGCCGTTCATCGCCAGCGCCTGAACCGGCTCCGCCACGGTGTGAACAACAGGGCGAGGAGGAACATCATCCCGATGCCCACCCAGCGCACGTCGCCCGGGCCGAAGCGAAGCAGTCCGAGCGTCACCCCAACATAGGCCCCCATGGCGAGGCACCGCGCGAACGTCGAGGGCAGCAGGGCCAGCAGCCCGGTGCCCACGGTGGAGTGACGCGCGAAGAGGCGCCACGCGCCGTGCTTCTGCTCCTCCGCGCGCAGCTTCCCCAGGAGGAACGCGTAGCGCTCCGAGTCCTCGCGGCGCTCCTGCTCCAGCCGTTGGAGCGCGCCCTCCCGCTCGACGCCGAGCTGCTTCGCGCGCTGCTCCCGGTGCTCGCGCGCGAGCTGCTCCCTGTAGGCGAGTTGCTCGGGTGTCCCCAGGTCCGCGCCGCACTGCTGGCAGTGTTTCGCGAAGCGGCCGTTGTTCGACGCGCAGACGACGCAGCGGGGAAAGTCCGGCCCGTCGTCTTCCGAGCTGTCGGGCCGCTGCTCCAACACCACCGGGGCCTGGGCCTTGAAGCGCTCCAGGTGCGCCTCGGGGACCTCGCCCTGGGGCAGCGCGCCGCGCTCGGCGATGTCCTCGAAGCGGCGCCCTCCGTCTTGAAGCTGGGGTGGCAGCTCCCGCTTCGCGCGCTCGCCCCGGTCCTTCTCCAGGTGGAGGAAGCGCGACAACTTGGAGCTCATGTCGCCCTCTGGGGCAGGGTCCTCCCGGACGAGGCCGGACGCGTGCGGCCTCTCGCCCAGTCGCGCAGCCGGCGAATCTCGTCGTGCATCGTCACCGACAGCGGGAAGGTGTCCTGGATGGTGCGCACCAGATGCCGCTGGGCCAGTTCGGTGTCCTCCGCGAAGGCTTCATAGAGCCCGGCCACCACCACCTGCTCGATTTCGGCGCCGCTGAAGCCCTCGGTGAGCGTGGCCAGCTCCTCCGTCGAGAAGCCCTCTGGCTCCCGCTTCCTCCGTCGCAGGTGGATGCGGAAGATGGCCTCGCGCTCGGCCTGCTCGGGCAGGTCGATGAAGAAGATTTCGTCGAAGCGTCCCTTGCGAAGGACCTCTGGCGGCAGGCCGTCGATGCGGTTGGCCGTGGCCACCACGAACACTGGCGCCGTCTTCTCCTGGAGCCACGTCAACAGCGTGCCGAAGACGCGCGCGGACACGCCGGTGTCTCCCGCGCCGGAGGAGGCCACACCGGACAGCCCCTTCTCGATTTCGTCCACCCACAACACCACCGGCGCCACGCTCTCCGCCACGCGGATGGCCTTGCGCAGGTTCTCCTCGGAGGAGCCAATCAGCCCGCTGAAGATGCGGCCCATGTCCAGCCGCAAGAGCGGCAGGTTCCAGTGCGCGGACACGGCCTTCGCGGTGAGGCTCTTGCCGCAGCCCTGCACGCCCAGGAGCAAGAGGCCCCGAGGCTCCGGCAGGCCGAACTGGCGGGCCCGCTCGCCGAAGGCCGCGGTGCGCTGGCTCAGCCACCCCTTGAGGTTCTCCAGCCCTCCCACGTTCCCCAGCGACTCCTCGGGCGGGTAGTACTCGAGCAACCCGCTCTTGCGAATCACCTGCCGCTTCTCGTCCTGGATGCGCTTGATGTCCTCGGGGCCCAGCTTGCCGTCATGGGCAATGGCCTTGGCGAAGGCGTTCTCAGCCTCCGCCATCGTCAGCCCGAGCGCCGCCTTGATGAGCTGGTCGGCGTGGTCTCTCGACAGGTCGATGGTCGCCTTGTTGGTGCGCCGCACCACCGCGACAATCTCTCTCAAGAGCTGGAGCAAGTCGTTGTACCCGGGCATGGGCACGTCGATGACGGAGATTTCCTTCTCCAACTCCACGGGGATGAGCAGGGTGGGCGACAGGAGGATGACGGTGGTGAAGGTGCTCTTGAGGAAGTGCGCCAGTTCCCGCAGCGCGCGCACCACGCCCCGGTCCTCGAGGTAGGGATGGAAGTCCTTGAGCACCACCAGCGCGGGCTCGCCCAGCTTCTCGATGGCGGCCATCGCGTCGATGGGATTGCGCGTGTCCTCGGGCAGGGGCGCGGTGCGCGAGGTGCCCATGCTGCGCAGGCCCCGGGTGATGGACCAGGTGAAGAGGGCCTTGCCGTGCGCGCGCGCCAGCTCCGCGAGGATGGCGTCGACGCGGTGCTCCTCCCACGACACCAGGTAGAGCAGCGGGTAGCGAGCCCGCACGAAGATGTCGAGCTCCTCGAGCCACGGCTCGGCGGGACGGGAGACGCGGGCGCTGCCGGGGGAGAAGGACGACATTCGTCCAGTACTCTAGTGGGCACCGCGCGGAAGCGAAAACGCGGGTGCCCACGGGAGTGGCGTGCGTCCGACAGGGCTCTACGCGGGCCGGCTCGGCGCGATGAGGGTGAAGGCCGCCCCTACCGGGTCCGTCACCACGGAGAAGCGGCCATAGGGCGAGTCGGTGGGCTTCACGTGGACCTTGCCGCCCAGCTCGGTGACCTTGCGCACCGAGGCGTCCGTGTCCGTGACAGCGAAGTAGTTCATCCAGTGGGGTGGCAGGTCGCCGGGCCACTGCGCGGTCATCTGGAGCACTCCGGCCACGGGCTCGCTGCCTTTGTCGAGGGTCCAGTAGTCCATGCCGAGGTCCAGCTTCTTGGCCTCCAGGCCCAAGAGGGCGGAGTAGAAGTCCTTCGCGCGGATGCCGTCGCGGGTGTTCACCTCGTGCCAGGCCATGGTGCCGGGCTCTCCCACGAGCTGCGCGCCTTTGTGCCCGCGTGACTGCCAGAGCCCGAAGCTCGCGCCCGTGGGGTCCGTACAGACGGCGACCCTGCCCGCGTCGAAGACGTCCATGGGGGCTGCCACCACCTTGCCTCCCAGCTTCTCGACGCGCTGGACGAAGGCATCCACGTCATCCGCCTCGAAGTAGACGCTCCAGGCGGTGGGGTAGGGCGCGTCCTTGGGCTTCAGGCCGATGCCGGCCACCATGCGGCCGTTGAGCTGGCACATCGAATAGAAGCCCGACTCCTCGGGACCGATGAGGTAGGTCCATCCGAACAGCGCGCTGTAGAAGGCGCGAGACCGTTCCAGGTCCGGCGTCGTCAGGTCCATCCAGGTGGGTGTTCCGACCGCATGCTTTTCGACCGTCGGCATGTCGTGCTCCTTCGTGGGATGAGGCTTCGTGCGGGTGAAAGGTATCCACCCCCGGGGTAGTCGCGCGAGCCACCTTGCCTGCTCTGTCTGTCCGGAGGGAGGGGTCCCCTGTCGCGGCGTGTCCTTCACGACGCCGAGGTGGAAGGCACGTGGACCCTCCGGCCCTCTTCGTTGGAGCGGAGCGCCGCCGCGATGACCTCCTGGGCGATGGCGCCGTCTTCCACCGTGGCGAGTCCGTCGCGGGGTGCTCCGCGCAGCAGGCCGAGGAATCGGCGCGCGCCTTCCTCGTGGGCGCGGGCCCAGGGCTCGGGCTCGCCGGGTCGGGGCTCGACGCCGGGGGCGAGGTCCTTCCAGGTGCCTTGCTCGAAGCCGCGTACGGGGGAGATGCACCAGCCTCCGCGCGAGGGCACGTAGCCCCCGGAGAAGCCCACCTCCCAGTCGTGGCCGAGCAACGTCCATCCGCCGTGAAGGCCCGGCTCAGGACATGCGGCATGCGTGAGTACCAGCACGGCGCCGGAGGAGAGTCCCACGTGCAACGCGGCGGTGTGGACGGGCCGGCCGGAGAGCGAGGCCTGCACCCAGACAGGCGCGTGTCCTGTCAGCCACAAGGCCGCGTCGATGACGTGCGACAGGCCGCCCCAGTCTCCGGATTCGCCAGTGAGGGGCGCGTCGGGTGCATCGTCGCCGATGGACGTGAAGCCAGTGCGCAGCGTGAGGACGAGGTGGCGCACGGAGCGTCCACGGAGCCAGTGCTTCAGGGCGCGAAGGGGCGGCAGCATGCGGTAGGGGAAGTTGACGGCGCTGGGCGTCGGGGTGTCGTGGGCGCGGCGTGCCACGAGGCGTGCTTCTTCGATGGTGCGAGTCAGGGGCTTCTCGCAGAGCACCGCGCGTCCGGAATCCAGAGCGGCGAGTACATGGGTGGCGTGCAGTGCGTCTGGGCTCGCCACGACCACCGCGTCCACGGCGGCGCACAGTTGATGCACGTCCGTGGTGGCCAGGGGAATGCCTTCCTGCTCGGCGGCGATTCGGGTGGCCACGGGGTCGCGTCCGCACAGGGCCGCGATATCCGCGCCCGCCGCGCGGAAGGCTCCCACGTGCATGCGCCCCCACTTCGTCCCGATGATTCCGATGCGCGCCATGGGGGCGCAGCCTGCCAGAGACGGAGGTCCGAGCGTGTAAGCGCCTTCACGGTGTCGCCCCGCGAAGCGAGGCCGTTCGTGTCATGCCGTGCCGGCACGCATGGGGCGAGCACGCCTCCGCTGGGGACATGCGATGCTGTGCGCGGCCCGGCCTTCACATCCGGGCACGCCCGAGACGAGGCCCCTTGATGCAGCCCGCGGTTCCCCTGTCCTCGACGCCCTCCGCCGACTTCGTCGCTCCGTACTTCGCTCCCGTGCGCGGCACGCGAGAAGAAGCCCGGGTGCCGCTGGTGCTCGCCGGCGTGCTGGCTCCCATTCTCATCGCCACGTTGCTGCTCAGCCCGGAGGGCCCGCTCAACTGGCTGCTCGAAGTGGGCCCCGGCCTCATCGGCATGGTCGTCCTGGCCGCCACCTTCCGCCGCTTCCCCATGTCTCGCTGGGTCTACGTCTGCGTCTTCCTGCACGTGCTCGTGCTGACGTACGGCGGCTACTACACCTATGCCCTCACGCCCCTGGGCGACTGGGCGCGAGACACCTTCCACCTGTCGCGCAACCCCTATGACCGGCTGGGGCACTTCGTTCAGGGCTTCTTCCCCGCGTTCATCATCCGCGAGGTGCTGCTGCGCGCCACGCCCCTGCGGCGCGGCGGCTGGCTGAACTTCCTCACCGGCGCGGTGGCGCTGGCCATCAGCGCCTTCTACGAACTGCTGGAGTGGTGGGCCGCGCTCCTGTTGGACCCCGAGGGCGGCGACAAGTTCCTCGGCTCGCAAGGCGACATCTGGGACGCGCAGTGGGACATGTTCCTCGCCCTCTGCGGCGCCACCCTGGCCATGGCCGTCTTCGGCCGTGCCCACCTGCGAAGCGTGGAGCGACTGGTCGCGCGTGCGAAGCTCACATCCACTTGAGCGAGTAGCGCCGCACGGTGTGCCGAGGCGTCATCTTCGCCTCGGTGACTATCTTCCCGAACCCCATCAGGAAGCCGCGGAACGTCCCCAAGAGCAGCGGCGCGGGAAGGCGCGAGCCGCTCTCCAGCTCCGCCGCCAGGGGCATGAAGGCCACGGTGCGCGTGCTGTCCGTCGCGGGCAGGTCCTTCACCAGCGCGCGCAGCACCGAGTCGAAGTCGCTGAACACCTTCTCCACCGAGTCGAAGCCCTTCGCCCGAGCCAGCGGCAGCGTGCGCATCGCCGAGCGCTGGGCAATGGCCTCCACCGCCCTGTCTCCCAGCGCCGCGTGCAGCTCCCCCGTCATGCGCACGTAGTCCTCCCACGCGTACCACGTGTCGTCACGCATGCTGTTGATGGTGCGCTGGTGCGCTGGAAAGCGCGAAGACGCTGCCGTCATCGCGCCGAGGATGGCCTTGAACCAGGCGCCCTGGATTTCGCCGGACATGAGTTGCTCCCCTGACTGGAGAGCACTCCACCCGCGTGGCCCCTCGCGAACCAGAGGGCCCCCCACGCGGGCGTGCACGGCACGACGCTCGCGAGCGTCGAGGACAGGTCTTCCGTCTCCCGGTGGATGCTCCGCGCGTGCTCCGCAGGACACCCGCCCGGAGCGCTACACCGGCAGCCGCACCTGCACCCGCGTGTGGCCTGGCTCGGAGAGGACGCGCACGTCACCGCCGTGCCGCTCGATGATGCGCCGGCTGATGTCCAGCCCCAGCCCCGCCGCGTGCGGCTTCGTGCTGAAGAAGGGTTCGAAGATGCGCGGCATCAAGTCCCTGGGAATCCCAGGCCCGTCGTCGGCGACCTCCGCCACCACCTGACCGGCTTCCGTCCAGGTGCGCAGCTTCAGCGTCCCACCGCGCTCACCCAGCGCCTCCAGCGCGTTCAGCACCAACTGCGTCCACACCTCGTCCAGCGCGCCACCCTCCGCGCTCAGCTTCGGGGCTGTCCGCTCGTATTGCCGCTCCACGGTGACGTGGCCGCCATCCAGCCGGTGGCGCAGCACGCCCAGCGCGGTCTCCAGGCCGTCATGCACGTCCACTTCCGTGGCCGGTGCCCGGTCCATGAAGCTGTACGCCTGCACCGCTTCCACGAGGGCGGAGACACGGGCACTGCCGCGCTCCACTTCCGCCAGCAGCACGTCTCCGCTCACCGCCGCCACCAGCCAGGACAGCGTGTCGCGCAGCAGCGCTTCACCCACGCGGTGCGCCACCGAGTCCAGCCACGCCACGTCCAGCCCGGACGCCACCAGCGCGGGCGCGACGTCCCACGCGTCCGTCATGCCGCGAATCTCCAGCCACGCGCCCACGTCCTCCTCGCGCCGCGTCCGCGCGAGCGGCTCCAGCGCGGGAGTCGCCCGGCCGCGGTCGGCGGCCTCGCGAGGCAGCGCGAGCAACGCGCCACGCTGCGCGGAGGACAGGCCATGCTGCCCCAGCGCCATGGCCCGAGCGGACACCAGGCGCAGCGTGTCGCGCAGCCGTGTCGCGCTCCGGTTCGCCGCCGTCGCCGGGTTGCCCAGCTCCGGTGCGAGCCCCGCCACCATCTGCCCGGGCGTCAGCAGCCCGGGCTGCTGCGTGGACACCACTTCCTGCGGCTGGGTGCGCTGGGCCGCCACCTCCATGAGCCCCCGTCCCAGCGAGGGCGCCTGCCGCAAGAGCTCCCAGAAGGCGGCGGGCTCCAACCTCAGCAAGCGCACGTCCGTCTGCGCATGGCCGGTGGTGGGATAGGGGGAGTTCAGGAAGAGGATGAGCTCCCCGAAGATGTCGCCCGCCTCCAGCGTGCCCGTGGGTGCGTCCTGGTCTCCCACCCGGCGGGACCACACCGTGCGTCCCTCGAGGATGACGGACAGGCCGTCGGCGGGGTCTCCCTGCGCGGCGACTCGAGTCCCTGCGGCGAAGTGAAGCTGGCGCCCATGACTGGCCACCCAGTGGAGCTGCTCGTCGCCCAGCCGGGAGAACAGTGAAACCCGGCGCAGCGCTGTGACGATGTCCTCGCTTCCCATGTCCCTTCGATGCTGCCTGGGTCCGAGGAAGGGTGTCCATCTCCGGATGGCCCCGTGGACCCGGAATCGACATGGACCGTGGGATGCAAGCCCTGTAGGCGCCCGGCGCCTTGGGGCTCGAGGGGGGGGCCTCACCCGACTGGGAGCAGGCGGCCACCGCCTGGCTGTCCGCTCCCGCGCGACGCATGTCCGGCAGGGTGGCGGACGACGGAGCTTGTGGGGAAGCGAGACTCGCGGACGGGGCGCAATGTTGGGGGAACCCTGACAGGAAGGAGCTCCGCATGGAGCCGCACGCCGCTCCCCATCCGCGCACGGAGGCCCCGGGCCTGTCGCCGACGAGCACTCCGCCCACCTCGGCAGGAGCGGAGGAAGGCGACGCGGCGACTCTCTTCCTGTCGGAGCTGCGGACCGTCTCGCTCTTCTCCGACGTGGACCCCGAGGAGGCCGAGTGGCTGCGCGGCGAGTCCACGCACGTGGAGCTTCAACCCCAGGAGTGGCTGGGCCACGAAGGGGAACCCGCTGCCTTCTACCTCATCCTGGAAGGAGAGCTGCGCATCACCAAGACGGTGGGAGGCGTGGAGACGCTCGTCTCCGTGTTCCGCGCCGGAGAGTTCTTCGGGGAGGTGCCGCTGCTGCTCGGCCAGCGCTTCCTCGCCAGCAGCCGTGCCCTCTCGTACTGCCGGCTGGTGCGGCTCAGTCACAAGGCCTTCTGGCAGATGCTCGCGGAGTGCCCCACGGCGAACCGGGAGATTCTCCGGAAGATGGCCGAGCGCATGAAGGCACTCCAGTCCATCTCGCTCCAGCAGGAGAAGCTGGCATCGCTCGGAACGCTGGCCGCGGGGCTGGCCCATGAGCTGAACAACCCCGTGTCGGCGGTGATGCGCGGCGTGCGCGAGCTGGGGGAACGGCTGGGGGAGCTGCCCTCGCTGGCGCTGTCCCTGGACTGCCGCACGCTGTCCGAGCCCCAGGTGCGGGCGCTGGAGGCTCGCGCCTCGCTGGAGCCCGTCTCCCGCAGTCCCCTGGACCGGGGCGACGCGGAGGACGCGCTCGCGCGGTGGCTGGGCGCGCGCGGCGTGGAGGACGCGTGGGTGCTGGCGCCGGAGCTGGTGGAGTCGGGCCTGTCGCTCGAGCGACTGGAGCACGAATTGGAGTCGCTGCAGGGCGACGTGCTGAAGGGCACGCTGCGCTGGGTGGCCGCGACGCGGGGAATCTCGGTGCTGCTCGAAGAGGTGGGGCAGGCGGGGGGGCGCATCGCCGCGCTGGTGAACGCGGCCCGGGCGTACACGTACCTGGATGAAGCGCCGCTGCAGCGCGTGGACGTCCACGAGGGACTGGAGAGCACGCTGGCCGTGCTGGGGCATCGGCTGCGCGGCGTGCGCGTGGAGCGGGACTATGACCGGAGCCTGCCGCCCATCACCGCGTACGGCACGGAGCTGAATCAGGTGTGGACCAGTCTCATCGAGAACGCGGCCGACGCCATCAAGGAGAACGGCGGGGGCACGCTGCTGCTGCGCACGCGCGGCGACGGGGACCACGTGGAGGTGGAGGTGGTGGATGACGGCCCCGGCATCCCCGAGGACGTGCTGCCACGGGTCTTCGACCCGTTCTTCACCACGAAGGGCGTGGGCGAGGGCACGGGCCTGGGGCTGAGCATCACCCACCGCGTGGTGTCCACGCTGCACCGAGGCGAGGTGGTCGTCACCTCCAGGCCGGGCGAGACGCGCTTCCGGGTCCGCCTGCCCCTCGAACTCGACAGCGCCTTCATCCCCGAGCCCGCGCGTCCGCGTGCGCCTTCTCCACAGCCGCGTCCGGAGCTCGAGGAGCTGCGCGGCGCGTAGCGGTGTCACCCCGGCGGAGGTGTCTTCAGCGGAAGCCGGACCTGGAAGGACGTGCGCCCGGGCTTCGACTCCACGCGCACGTCGCCGTGGTGTCGGTCCACGACGACTCGGCGGGTGATGTCCAGGCCCAGGCCGGTGCCGTGGCCCATGGGCTTGGTCGTGAAGAAGGGCTCCCAGATGCGCGGCAGCAGCTCCGGCGGTACTCCGGGCCCGTCATCCACCACCTCCACGAGCAGGAAGTCACCGTCCTTCGCGGTGCGCACGGTGAGGTGGCCCTTGCCGCCCATGGCGTCGATGGCGTTGTCGACGAGGTTGGTCCACACGTGGTTGAGCATGCCGGGCAGGGCCTGGACGCGTGGCAGGTCGCGGTCGTACTCGCGCTTCACCTCGACGCCGTGCTTCAGCTTGTAGTTGAGGAGCAGCAGCGTGTTCTCCAGGCCCTCGTGGACGTCCACGGGTTCGAGCTGCTCCTTGCCCGCATGGGTATAGGACTTCACCGCGCCGGCCAGCTCCGCCAGGCGCGTGGTGCTCTGCTTCACCTCCGCGAGCAGTGCCCGCGTGCGCACCATCGCCTCAAGCCACGCGAGCGCGTCCGGCAGCGCGTCGGCGGGAAGGGCCTGGGCCAGCGCCTCCAGCTTCTCCTGTCCGATGGCCGCGTCGAGCAGCGTGGGCGAGAGGTCCCACGCGTTCACCACGCCGCGTTCATCCATCCACGTCGCGAGCGCGTCCTCCGCGTCACCTCGGGTCAGCGGGTCCAGGTCCCGCGTGGCGCCCCGGCCCTGGCTCTGCCGGCACGTGCGCAGGAGCAGCACGCGTTGCTCCTCCGTCAGCTTCCAGCGCTCCAGCGCGAGGGACAGGTCCTCCTGCGCGTCCATGGCCAGGGTGAGCTGCTCGGTGGCGCGGCGGCCCGCGGAGGCGGGGTTGTTCATCTCGTGCGCCAGCCCCGCCGCATGGCGGCCCAGCGCGGCCAGCTTCTCCTGGCGCAGCAGCGTGCCTTCCAGGCATCGCAGACGCTCCTGGGGCTCCTTCACGTCCGCGGACACGTCACACCTCACTCAGGTATTGGTGGATGAAGGAGATGGCGATGGAGCCCTCGCCCACGCCGGACGCCACGCGCTTGATGGACGCATGGCGCACGTCGCCCGCGGCGAAGATGCCCGGCACGCTCGTCTCCAGGAGGAACGGTGGGCGGTCCGGCTTCCAGCCCTTGGGGCGCTGGCCTCCGGGCATCAGGTCCGGTCCGGTGAGGACGTAGCCGCGCGCGTCCCGGGCCACCAGTCCGTCCAGCCACTCCGTCCTGGGCACGGCGCCAATCATCACGAACAGCGTGGTGGCGGGCACGGTGCGCTCGGGTTGTCCCCGCGTGGCCAGGGCGAGGCGCTCCAGGTGGGCGCCGCCCTCCACGCGCGTCACCTCGGTGTCGAGCAGCACGGTGACGTTGAGCAGGGAGCGCACCTGTTCGACGAGGTAGTGGGACATGCCCCGCTCCAGCGAGTCGCCGCGCACCACCAGCGTCACCTGCCGGGCGAACTGCGCGAAGTAGAGCGCGGCCTGTCCCGCCGAGTTGGCGCCGCCGATGATGTAGACGTCCTCTTCCTTGCAGGACACCGCCTCCGTGCGCGACGAGCCGTAGTAGACGCCCGCGCCGGTGAGCGCCTCCATGCCGGGGGTCTCCAGCTTCTTCCATTGAACGCCCATTGCGAGCAGCAGCGCGTGACAGCTCAGCTCCGTCCCATCCGCCAGCGTGACGATGCGGTACGGGTCCTCCACGCGCAGGCCGCTCACCTCCTGGGGCGTGAGGATTTCCACGCCGAAACGCGCCGCCTGCGCCACCGCGCGCCGGGTCAGGTCTCCGCCGCTCAGGCCCGCCGGGAAGCCCAGGTAGTTCTCGATGCGCGAGCTGGTGCCCGCCTGTCCGCCCGGTGCGCTGCGCTCCACCATGACGGTGCTCAGGCCCTCGGAGGCCCCGTACACGGCGGCGGCGAGCCCCGCGGGTCCTCCACCGATGATGACCAGATCGTAGAAGGGCTTGGTGGCGCGGACCTTCAGGCCGATGCGCTCGGCCACCTCCAGCGTGGAAGGCCCCATCAGCCGCGTGCCGTCCGGGAAGAGGACCAGGGGCAGCTTCTCCACGGCCGCGCCGCCGGCCTGGGCCAGCAGCAGCCGGCCCTCGTCGCTGACCTCCACGTCGAGCCACTGGTAGGGCACCTGGTTGCTGCCCAGGAAGTCCCGCAGCGCATGGGAGCGAGGCGCCCAGCGGTTGCCCAGCACGCGGATGCCCTCGAACGTCGGAGGGTGGTGCGCCCACCACTCCTCGAGCAGGTCGGTCAGCACCGGATAGAGGCGCTCCTCGGGAGGCTCCCACGGCTTGAGCAGGTAGTGGTCCAGGTGCACTTCGTTGATGGCGTGGATGGCGGCCTGCGTGTCCGCGTACGCGGTGAGCAGCACGCGCCGGGCCTCGTCGTAGAGCGCCTTGGCCTGCTCCAGGAACTCCACGCCGGACATGCCTGGCATGCGCTGGTCCACCAGGAAGAGGGCCACCGGGTCTCCGCGCAGCCGCAGCTGACGCACCGTCTCCAGCGCCGCCTCACCCCGGTCCGCGCTCAGCACGCGGTACTCGCGGCCGTACTGCCGCCGCAGGTCGCGCTCCACCGCGCGCAGCACTTCCGTGTCGTCGTCCACCGCGAGGATGACGGGCTTGGCCATGCGGTTCGCTCCCCTTGGGAGAGAACGCACCGGACAGCGCAGGTCCTCCAGGCGGGCGGACGGGCCGTGCGCGGGCCGCCCGGAGCCCTGGCGTCAGCGAGCGCCCGCGAGGCGGGCTACGGCGGGCACGTGGCCGCCTCGTCGTTTCTATCGATGACGCGCTCGTCGAGGGCGCCCGTGTGGACGGCCTCCGCGAGCAGGGTGGCCCGACACGAGGGGAGCCACGTGTTGCCGGTGACCATGAAGCCGACGCGGACCTGGGCCAGGGAGTCGAGCCGGAGCTCCGTGAGGCTGGGATTGTCCCGGACCGTCAGGCCGTCCACCTCTCGCAGGCCCTTCAGCCCGACGAGGGTCGGCAGGTTCGTGTTCCCATCCGCGTAGAGGTTGCTGGCGATGGTCAGTCGCTCCAGGCCCGACAGGTCCATCAGGGACCGGTTGTTGGTGATGACCAGCTCGCCGCGGATGCTCTGGAGGGAGCCCAGCTCCGTGACTTGATACAGCCTCGGATTTCCGATGACGCGGAAGTAGGGCCCCACGTCCCGCAAGGCCCGCATGGGGCCGAGGACGGACAGGTTGTTGTTGTTCTCGATGGTGAAGCCCCCCACCCGGGAGAAGTTGGGCAGCTCCAGGCGCTTGAGCTGAGGGTTTCCCGACACCACGAACTCCCGGCCGACGGTCTGGAGGTTCTCCAGCAGGGCGGTGTCTTCCAGCGCCTCATTGCGGACGAGGGAGGCGTCACCCGGGATGGTCCGCAGCTTGCGCAGCCCGGCCAGCGAAAGGAGCGAGGGATTGTCGACGATGTGGAGGGCCCCGACGAGGGCGACCTGCGGCAGTGGAACGTCTCTCAGCGCTGGGTTGCCCGTGATTCTCACGGTGCCCGTGATGCTCTCGACGAAACTGAAGGTCCCCGCGCCTTCGAGGATGGCGTTGTCCGTGATTTCAAGGCCCTGTCGAGGGGTGAGGGCGCCCGTCCCCGCCAGGGAGAACAACCGGGCGTTCTGCTCCACCCTCAGGCTCCGGCCCACCTGGACTGCGCGGCTCGGGGGGAAGGAGGCGGGGCCGAACATCAGCGAGTTCAGTTGCGGATTGCGGGCGATGACCACGTCATCCCGGACGAAGCGAAGCCCCGTGAGCGCCACGCGCACGAGCAGCGGGTTGTCGTGGATGTCCACGGAGCCTTCGACGAACTCCAGCCCGGGGAGCACCACCTCCGTGGCCACCTGCGAGGAGATGATGAGCCCTCCTCGGATGTGGGAGATGTTCTGGAGCGCGGCGACGTCCGTGGCGTCGAGCAGTTCGTAGGTGCCGTCATGGGTGGCGGCGGACCGGCATGCGTACTGCCGGCCCAGGACCTCCAGTTCCTCCAACACCAGACTCCCGTCCTCGTCTCCGCCGTAGGCCACGGCCACGCCGCCAGCGATGCAGTTCACGCCGGGCGCCTCCGCGTGCTGGCGTGTCAGGATGCTCCCCGGCGGTCTGCAGATGCGGGTGGAGGCGCGAAGCTCGTCGTCGTCGAGGGTGCCGTCCTGGTCCAGGTCGGGTCCGGACTCCACGGCGTAGACGTCCGAGGAGCCGCATTCACTGTCCTCGCGCGTCCCGAGCCCCACCACGCGCGTGAGCACCGTGTCCGGCTCCTGGCAGCCGTAGACCGCGCGGGTGATTTCGTCGTCGGACAGGATGCCGTCCTGGTTCGTGTCGTTGCCCGCGTGAGTCAGTTGGCCGCCCAGCGGACACGCCTCGCCCCGGGGCTCGCTCCGCGTGCGCACCAAGACCCCTGGGAAGGTCGTGGCGCAGACGTACTCCTCGGCCGTCACCTCGGTGTCGCCGAGCACGCCATCCAGGTCGGTGTCGATGCCCGACTCCACCCGGCGACCGCCGTGCTCGCAATGCGTGCCCGCCGGCTCCTCCCGCGTGCGCTGCACGACTCGTGGGGGCGCCTTGTCGCAGAAGTACTGGATGTTGTCCGCCTCGTCGTCGGACAGAAGCCCATCGTCATTCGCGTCCGGGCCCGCGAGCATCGCCTCCCCGCCATGCTCGCAGTGCTCGCCCGCGGGCTCCGGCTCCTTGCGTATCAGCGTCGCGTGGGGTTCGAGGAAGTCGCCGAGGCGAATCGCATCGCAGCCCCCCAGCAAGAAGAGCGGAACAACCCAGGTCCATCGCATCGGAGTTCCTCTTGGTCGCTTCTCGTCGCGCGCGCTGTCCCCACCAGATGGACTCATGGGCAGGTGGCCTGGTCGTCGTTGTCCGCCACGAAGAGCACGCCGGGAGTGCCTGTGTAGGCGCGCCCCACGAACTCGAGGACATGACAGGTGGGAAGCCGCGGGTTGCGCTGGGCGGACAGGTAGCTGGACACCTCCTGCACCGTGTCCAACCCCAGGCGGGTCAGGTTGGCGTTGTCCTCCACCATCAGCGATTCGATGGTGCGCAGCTTCGCGAGCTCACCCAGGTTGCCGAGCGCGTCGCAGCGCCGCACCGAGAGCCCCCGCAGGTGTTCCAGGTTCGCCAGCCCATGTAGCGCGGTCAGCTTGGGATTGTTGTCGAGAGAGAGCCAGGGCCCGTTCACGAGTGGAATCAGGCCCCCCAGGGTCTTGAGCTCCGGGAGGGAGTCCACCGAGATGCCCGTCGCCACGCTCCGCAGCTCGGGCAGGTCCCCCCACACCGTCATCGCGTCGTTGCGGGCGAAGGTGATGCTCCCCGCATGCCGGAGCGAGAAGAGACCGTAGGAGTTGAGCATCCCCGCGTTCTCGCTCACCTCCAGCTCGCCGGAGACGACCTGGAGTGACGACAGTCCCATGAGGTTCGGCAGTTGGGGGTTGCCCTTCACCCGCAGGTTTCCACCCACGGACTCCAGCTTCGTCCCCCCGAGCGTGACCAGGTGGGTGTTGCCCTCGATGACGACGTCCCCGGCCACTCGCACCAGGTTGGGCAGGGGCAGCCTCGGAAGCGTGCCGTGAGCGCTGATGGTCAACGCTCCCTCGAGGAACTGGATGGAATGCAGCCCCGGGCTCTCGGGCGCGTGCGTGAGCGCCGCGTTGCCTTTCAGGAGCACGCCGCCGCGAGGAACCACGAACCGGAGGCCGTCCAGGCTCGTCAGCCGGGCGTTGGACTCGACGGCCAGATTCGTGGTCACCCACAGTTTCTCGCCGCTCGCGCCGCCGACCTCCAGCGTCTCCAGCATGTCGTTGCCGCGAATCTCCAGCCCCTGTCCGACGAAGCGCAAGCCGGGCAACTGCATGCGCGTCAGGGAGGGATTGCCTTCGATGACCACGGCGCCATCGACGACCTCCAGTGAGGGCACCCTCACCTGGGAAAGCGACGGACCGCCGCCCCGGAACTGGAGGGTGCCTCGGATGCGGCCGATGCCCTGGAGCACGGCGAGGTCCGTGTCGTTCCGCACCAGGAAGTCGCCCTCGAAGGTGTTCCGGTCCCGGCAGATGAAGCTGGAGGCGAGGACCTCCGAGGCGTCCAACACCCTGTCGGTGTTCTGGTCCATGCCCGCGAAGACGCGAGTCCCGCCCGCCGCGCACTTCTCACCCGCCGGCTCCCAGTCCAGCTCCACCAGGAGCTGGGGCTCCTGCGCGCAGAGGGTGAGGGTGGTCCGCACCTCGTCGTCGTCGAGGTTCTTGTCGCCGTTCTCGTCGGGCCCCGTGTCGACGAGGGTGAGCCTGGTGGGCTCGGGGCAGGAACTCGGGGGCGGCTCGGGGATGCGCACGCGGGAGAGGATGGGCGCGTCGGAGACCTTCCAGCAGGTGTACACCTCGCGGGCGACCTCCTCCGGGTCCAATGTGTGGTTCCCGTTCGCATCGTGCCCGGCGCGGGTGACCTGTCCTCCTCCCAGGCACCGCGTCCCGAAGGGCACCGGCTCCACAATCACCAGCAGGTCGGGGACGATGGCGCACTGGACCTCGGTGCTCGTCACCTCGTCGTCGTCGAGCACGCTGTTCGCGTTGAGGTCCGTGCCCACGAACATCACCCGTCCTCCCAGGGGACAGCGCTCCCCCGGAGGCTCCACGATGGTGCGGGAGAGCGCGGGGAACAGCTCGCTCAACCGGAGGGCTTCACAGCCCATCACCAGGGGCAGCAACGCCAGCCATGACCATCTCATCGAGTGCTTCCTTCGGGGGCCCACGCGCCCTGCGCTGCTATATCGCCGACAGGGAGCACCGGCGTCGCGCAGGTGGCCGTGTCGTCGTTGCCCCGGATGTCGCGCTCCGTTCCGATGAACACCCGGTCCGCGAAGGTGTTGGCCAGACAGGTGGGCAGCGCCGTGTTCCAGACGATGCCCAGTGTCTGGCGCACTTCCTGGAGGTCGCCCAACCCGAGTCGCTCGAGCGCGGGATTGGAGTCCACCTTGAGCTTCGTCAGCGACTTGAGGTGTGAGAGCCCATCCAGGTGCTTCAGCGCCGGGTTCCCCGTCACCTCTAACTCCTCCATGCTCCGGAGGTTGCCCAGCCCCGACACATCGTTCAGCACGTCGTTCTCCGAGAGCGCCAGTCGCGGCAGGGAGGACAGGGCCGGGAAGGTCCCCAGGTGCGTCAGCGCCCTGTTGCGCGTCAGGTCGAACCGGCCGTGGATGGCCGTCAGCTGGGGGAAGTCGCAGGCCGTCAGGGCGTCGTTGTCGGCGAGGGACAGCCAGCTCACGCTGTTCAGCTCGCCCAGCCCCGATGTGGAGACCAGGGCGTCATTGTCCGTCACGTAGAACCCCTCCTGAATCGTCCGGAGTACGGGCAGGCCCGACAGGTTGGTCAGCGAGCCGTTCTGGCGGAGCGTCAGGGTGTTGCCCACCGTCTCCAGTTGCGTCAACTCCAGCTCGGTCAGCGCCGGGTTCTCATTGATGGCGATGGAGCCCCCCACCTGCTTGAGGACGCGGAAGGGCAGTCGGGTCAGCTTCGCGTTGCCGATGACATCGAGCGAGCCGGGCAGCTCCGTGAGGTTCCACGAGGCAGGGAGGGTGAGCGAGTCGTTGTCGAACAAGGACAGGTTGCCCCGGGGCCTCACGTTCTTCAGCCCATCCAGGCTGGCGAGGCGCGGGTTCTGCTGCACGGACAAGTCCCGCTCCACCCACAGGGCGCCCTGCTCCGTCGAGCCACCGAGCGTCAGCGTCTCCAGCTCCGGGTTGGCGTAGACGGTGATGTCGCCGCCCACGAAGCGCAGCCCGTCCATCTCCAGACGCGTCAGGGCCGTGTTGCCGCCCACGTACAGCGGCCCCTCCACCGCGGTGAGCGATGGCAGGACGAGTTCGGCCAGCGCGGTGTCCTGGATGTTCAGCGAGCCCTGGATGCGGGAGAGGGTGCGCAGCACCTCCAGGTCCACCGCGTCGCGCAGATAGTAGTCGCCGGTGAACGTGTTTTCGGAGAGGCACACGTAGGTGCGCGTGGCCACCTCGGAGTCCTCGAGTGTGCCGTTGCCGTTCGTATCGGTGCCCACATTGAGGCGGGTGCCACCGGAGGCGCAGCGGGCTCCGGGCGGCTCGGGTTGCGGGCGCACGCGGACCATCGACGCGGGAGCGCAGACGATGGCTTGCGCGCGGCGCTCCGTGTCCCCCAGCGCGCCATCGCCATCCAGGTCCGGCCCTGCCTCCAGGAGGGACGTCCCCTCGTCGCAGGCGAGCGGATACGAGTCCAGGTCGCTCACGCGGTACACCACGGTGGACGCATCCCGACAGGTGACGACTTCCTGCGTGACTTCCGCGTCCTCCAACTGCCCGTCGCCATTCACGTCCAGGCCCGCGCGAAAGCGCTGGCCGCCCAACGGGCAGGGTGTCCCCGGAGGAAGCGTCTGCGTCACCACCAGCACTCGCGGCGGTGCCAGGGCACAGTCGTAGGAGGTGCTGCTCACCTCTGCGTCGTCCAGGACGCCGTCGTCGTCCAGGTCCAGGCCCGTGAGCGTGCGCCGTCCGCCGTGCTCGCAGTTCTCGCCGGAGGGCTCGGGCTCGAAGCGGGACAGGGGATTGTGCTGACGGACGAGTTGCTCCAGGTCGATTCCGTCACAGCCCACGGTGAGCACGAGCAGCGTCATCCAGACAGGTCGCATCACGAAGGCTCTCCCCCGGGCCGCACGGTGTCAGCGTCTCAGCGCCAGCTCGATGCCGAACATCCGGTCCCACCTGTCGTCACCGTCCAGCGTGACGCGGTCCGCGGAGGCCGTGGCGGCCAGTCGCAGCTTCAGTCCCAGCAGCCGCCCCGCCACGCCCGCCGCCGCGTGCGTCGTCAGCAGCGTCGGGTCCCACATGCGCTTGTTCGGCGACGTCACCCCCAGCACACCCCAGCCGAGTCCCGCCTCGAGGAACAGTGGCGTGCGCTCCCCATCCCTCAGGCCGAAGAGGCCCTGCACCGTGGTGCGATGCGTGCGGATGCCCTCGAACGCCACCGGCATCAGCGAGTAGGTGGCGCGCGCGCCGTAGTAGAGGTGCGGCCACGTGTCATCGCGCCAGGAGAGGCTCGGGCCGGTGGAGAACCTGCTCAGCCCCAGGGGCGCCTGATGCCCCACGAGGCCCACCTCCCACGCGGAGAAGGCGGAGGGGCTGGCCATCGCGAAGCGCCGGGACACGAAGTCGCCGCCGCCCGCGGCCGGAGGAAAGGCGCGGGAGAAGTCCACCGGCACCAGCCCCGCGGCGACCACGTACTGGTCATAGAAGTCCTTGTCGAGCGGCACGGCGAACAGGCCCCGGCGCAGGGCCTCCTCGGCGGGACCGCGCTCCTGGAGCTCGCGGGGCCTCAGGTCCGGCAGCACCTCCTGGGACAGCTCCGCCAGGGTGACGCGGGCCTCGCTGGTGGGCGTGCGCAGCCAGTACACGTCGCGCTCCGGCAGCCGCAGCATCACGTACTGGTCCTCGGAGCGACGCACGTCCGCGAGCCGCCGTCCGTCCGAGTCCTCCACGGAAAGTCGCGAGTGACCGAAGCCGCTGGACAGCGTGAGGCTGGGGCCGCTGGGGGCCGGGCCGACGAGGGGACGGCGGGGTGCTCCGGTGGGCGCGAACGCGTGGATGCTCAGCCGCGCCGGAAGGCCCTTCACGCCTTGCAGCGACGCGGAGACGAAGGCGCCCAGCTCGCTGTACTCCACCTGTCCGTCGCCATTGATGTCCGCGGCGCCCAGGAGCCCCGAGCGCGCCACGTGGCTGAAGACGCCCGCGCGGATGCGGGACCACTCGTGGGTCTCTCCATCGTCGCTCTCCGCGAAGACGGCGCCCACGGTGGGCCGGGTGGCCAGTTGCTCGCGAGCGAGCATGCCGCGCAGCTCCGCCAGCACCGCCGCGTCCGTCTGCCCACCCCGACTGCCCACGACGCCGGACGCGCGGCAGGCGTCGACGATGAGGTGCACGTAGTCGGCGCCCAGGGGGTCCACCACGTCCGCGTAGAGGCTCGCCTTGTCCAGCCGGCCTCCCGCCAGGGTGAAGTAGGCGCGGCCCGCCTCGTCCGTGTTGCCGTGGCCCACGTACACCACGAGCACGTCCGTCTCGCGGCCCAGCTCGTCGTCGGCGAGGCTGGCGGCGCGCAGCCGGGCCACCTCGCGCTTCACCTCGTCGGGCGTGGGAGGCCGCGCGCCCGCGAGCACCGGCCGCGCGCCCGCGAGCGTGGAGGCATCCGGGTCCACCAGCAGCGTCGTCTCCACCCCCAGCCGCTGGAGGGTCTCCGCCCACAGCACGCCGTCATCGTCCGCGAAACGCAGCGCGGGCAGCGACGGGTCGTCGCTGCCGTTGTGGGCAATCACGAGCGCGCGGCGGACCAGGGCATCCGCCGAGGCGTCGCGTGCGGCGAAGAGCGCGGCGACCCCGAGGAGCACTCCCAGCTTGTTCATGGACCTTCCTCTACCCTCAGGGCCTGCTTGAGCACCACTGCCCCCCCCTGCTCCTCACCACGCAAGGCCGCCAGGGCCGCGGACGGGCTGTCGGCGAACGCAGCCGTCACCTCCGCCTCGCCCACCGTCTCCGGCAGCGGCACCGTCAACGCGAGGGGCGCCTCCTTGCCTGGCGCACCGGACAGGAGGAAGGGGCCGGCGGTGAGCTCCGCGCGCTGCGTGCCGCGCACCTGGACGGCGATATGCGTGTACGGCGCCTGCCCGCCCGCGGCGAAGGCCAGCATGGCGCCCGCCGGGCAGGCTTCCCCCGAGTGCAGCTCCCGCAGCGGCTGACCCGGGGTGGCGCAGAAGATGCGCAGGGCCACGCCGGGCGGCGGCGTGCCCAGGCCTCGGGCGCGGAACTCGTCGGTCAGCGCGGGCGACAGCACCATGGCGGCGACGACGGCGGTCAGCGCGCCCGCGAGCGCCATCATCGACGGCCACCGTGAAGGGGCGGCCAGGGGCTCCGCCGCGGCCAGCGCCGCCTCCAGTCCCCCCTCCGTCAACGCGAGCCGCTCCATGGAGGAGGGCGCGTCCAGCGAGTCCTCCAGCGCGCGGTGCGCCTGGGCCCATCGCTCGTAGAGGGGGCCACAGCGGTGGCAGACGTGGGCATGGCGCAGCAGTCGCGAGGCCTGGGCAGGGGGAAGCTCTCCCTGGGCCCAGCGCGGCAGGCTGGCGTCGATGTGTCGCTCGTACCACCTCATGATGGGATGCTCCCTATCGCGCACAGGGCGAGGGTGGCCAAGAGGACGCCCAGCTCCAGGCGTCCAGGCTCGGCCGTCGTCTCCAGCCAGCCGGAGGACTTCAGGTGCTCGGTGAACTGCGTGCGCAGCTTGCGCTCGCGCACGCGGACCTCGCCTCGGGTGAGTCGGAGTCGCTCGGCGGTGGTCTCCTGGGACAGCCCCTCCACGAACCGCAGCTGCGCCAGCGCGCGACCTTCCTCGGACTGCGTCTCCAGGAAGCGGCGCACCAGCGTCCGGACCTCGGTGCCGAGTGCCTCTTCCTCCGGGCTGCGCCCCTCATTGGGCAACTGGTTGAGCTCCGGTGCTTCGTCCAGCGAGACGGCTTCCCGGGACACCCGTCCCGACGCGCGCATCAGGTCGATGGCCGTCGAGCGAGCGACTGTCAGCAGGAACCCCAGGTAGGGCCGCACCCCGTCATAGGCCTGCCGCATGTTGGGACGAAACGCGCGCACGAAGGTCTCCTGATGGGCCGCGTCCAGGTCCAGCGCGGACAGGGACACGGTGCGCGTGGCCCCACCATCCGGGCCCACGGAGAAGCGTCGCGAGAGGTAGCGCAGCACCTCCGGCGAATAGGCGCGGTACACCTGGGTGAGGACGGACGAATCCCCACGACGGAAGGACTCCAGGACGGAGCGGTCATTGCCTGGCAGCACGGTCTCTCCGACACCACGCGAGCCGGCTCGAGCCCAATGCCCGACCAGCCGTCACCCTTGAAAGGGATACGGAGCTTGCTCGCGAAATGGGTTGTCCACGTCAACGAAGGGATGCCGAATTCCTTGCGGCACGACCCAGAAATAGTTGTCGGGACGCGGTCTTATGCCCTCGAACTATTTCTGGGCCGGCCTCAAGAAAAGGGGAGGGCCGAGTGGGGATGGACCTGGGACCAGGCGGTCTGGAGCCGGGCGAGCACGGTGGCGCGGTGGGCTGCGTCCAGGCCGTACCAGCTCTCGATGAAGCGGATGGGGCCGACGAGGTGGGCGTTGAAGTCCTCCAGCTCCTCGGCGGGCACCCACAGCTCCTGGTGTCGCGCGGCGCCCACCGTCCGGACGGGGTAGCGGGTGAGCCAGGAGGACTCCACGTCGAAGGCGGTGACGAAGCCCACGTGGCCGGAGCCGGCGTCCGGGGCGTTCCAGTCCCGGGCGATCTGCCGCGCGTAGTCCGCGTTCATCACCGGGTAGAAGAAGGGCTGGTCCGGCAGGCGGGGAGGAAAGCCGCGACAGTCGATGGCCAGGACGAGCTCCGCTTCCTTCAGCCCCACCGGGCGGTACAGCGTGAGTGTCTCCGTCATGGGGTCTCTCCTATCGAGCGGGTTGTGGGGCGGGGGCGCGTGGCGTCTGGAGTTGCCAGGGCCCGGAGGGCCCGCCGACGCGGTGCGAAGGCAGGCCCTGACGGTGCGGAGGTGGCGGCCGAGTTCGCGTCCAGCCACTCCGGCCCATTGCCGCGAAGGCGCGTCCCGCGTCTCCAGGCATGAGCCGCCGACCTCGGGGAGATCTCAGTTTGAGGCCGCCCGACGCCGGGCGACCCGTGGGTACGGGCCGCCGTCATGGCGTCGAGCGGACTTCACCCTCGGCCGGTCAGAACGCCGAGCCGTCGACGCGCGTTCTGGGAGACGCGGTCGAGGAGGACAGCGTGTTGTGCGGCACCCAGCTCCCCGCGGCCGAGCCGTCAGGGTTTCGGTTGTAGGAGACACCCTGGGTCGCGTTGACGTACTTGCCCTTGTCCTGCTCGGAGCCGTCCGGGCGGACGAGGAAGGCGGTGTCGCCGGAGCTGCCCGTGTTTTGGCCCCGGTTGAAGCGCAGCCCGTCGCCGCCGTTGGCGTACGCCACATTGGGCACGCCCGAGGGCACCGCCGACGCGCCGGAGTAGACGGTATAGACCTTGCCGGGCTGGAGCATCGTGCCCCCGGGGAAGACGTGCCGCGCGGGCTTGTCGCCCCGCCGCGACTCCTCGTCGTGGATGGAGTAGCCGCCCAGGTCCACGGCCGTGGTGCCGGTGTTGCGGATCTCCACGAACATCTTGTCGAAGTCCACCGTTGGGGTCCCCGAGACGTTGTTCGGGTGGGGCAGGTACTCGTTGATGAACAACGTGGGCACCGGACGGTTCAGCAGGAACACGTTGTCGCTCACGTCCGCGAGGGCGCCATCCTGCGCGTCGCTGATGCGCACCCGTGCCGTGGAGGACTCCACCGCGGGCACCGTCCAGGTGTAGGTCGCGGGCGTGGCGGGCACGGACGCGACGATGTCGCTCCACGTGAGCCCGTCATCCAGGGAGTACTGCAGCCGCACCGTGTTCACCCCGGCCGACGTCCAGGTGATGTCGAACGCCACGCCCGCGCTCAATGACTCTCCGCCGTTGGGCGCGGTGAGCTTCACGGTGTGCTCCGGCACCTCCCCGAAGTTGTAGCGGCTGATGATGGGGTAGTGGTCCGACGTGGTGGAGCCATAGCTGGGGATGTTCGGCCGCAGCACGGCGGCCGAGCCGGAGACGTAGTGGGCCAGCATCTCGTTGCTGACGAGCTGGTGGTCGATGAACGTCGAGAAGCTCACCGTGGAGGCGACCCCTTGGAGCGACATGGCCTGGGTGACGAAGGCATAGCGCACGGTGTCGTCCACGAAGTCGCGGTAGGGTGTGTCGAACTTCCCCCCCGTGCTGGGGTTCGTCGTGGTGGACCCGTCCACGTCGTCGTTCCAGTCACCCACCACCATCACCTTCTGTGTGGGGAGGTTGAAGTCCAGGTAGTCCTTGAGGTGCTGCCCCGCCGCGAGCCGCCGTGCATAGTCGTCCGCCCCGGTCATGGCCTTCATGTGCAGCACCAGCACCGTCAGGTCCACGCTGGAGACGCCTCGGGTGATGCGCAGGTCCACGCGCAACGGCGGCCTGCCGGCGAAGTCATCCTCGTACTCGCTCAGGACGATTTGCGCCTGGCGCACCTCCACCAGCCCCGTCTTGTAGAGCAGGCCCACCTTCTGCTCGTTGAACGAGTAGTAGGTGGGTCCCAACGTCACGGTGGGGTCATTGGAAAGGAAGCCCTCGTACCCGGGCAGCTGGTCCTTCAGCGTGTTGAACTGCGCCGTGTTGACCATCTCCCCCAGGCCCCACACGTCCACGCCCGCGTCGCCAATCACGGACTGCACGTTGGCGAGCTGGAGCGCGTCGTCCGCCGGGTCCTCCGTCGGGGAGCCGAACCACTCGATGTTCCAGTTGCCCACCGCCAGCGGGAAGCTCGTCGAAGGGCCCCCATCGGGGATTCCCGTGCCGGGCTTCACCTCCAGGGAGAAGCGGCCCTCCGCCTTCACGCCGCTGGCGTCCTGCACCCGCAGGGTGAAGGTCTTCGTGCCCGCCAGCTCCGCCACGCCCGTCACCTCTCCGTCCTGCGTCAGCGACAGGCCCGAGGGCAGCGAGCCCTCCGCCACGGAGAACGTCAGCGGGGGACGCCCGCCCGCCACCGAGAAGGTGTGCGTGTAGCCGTTGCCGGTGAATGCGGCGGACGGCGAGACGGCGGAGAGCACCGGCGCCGGCCACACCTTGAGGCTGTACGTCCGCGTATCCACGCTCTTCTCCACGTCCCGCACGCTCACCCGGAGGGAGAACTCTCCAGAGGCGCTGGCGGGGCCGGTGAGCTTCCCGTCGGCCGAATAGAAGGAGAAGCCCGGGGGGACTTCCGTCTCCAGCGTGTAGCTCAAGGGCGCGGTGCCACCCGTGGCCGTCAGGTGCACCTCATAGGTGGCGCCCACCGTGGTGTCGGTCAGCTCGGAGGTGGGGAGCTTGGGGCCCCCGCCTGGGTCATCGTGGCGGCTTCCCGAACAGGCGCTCAAGAAGGCCAGGACGACGAGTGCCCCGGCGGCGCGGATGAGAGACATGGATGTGGGCTCCAGCAGGGCGAGCCATCGGCCGGGCCCGCATTTGAAACGAGACACTCTAGCGAAATCCCTGTTGCGCGACGATGACACCCTCGAACACGGACGGAGCCCCAGGAAGTCGCGCTGCGTTGGAACGGCAATGGCCGTCCGCGTCGTCCGTGACATATTCGAGAGTCGCGGGAACCATGGGGGGCTGCCGCCGCCCGACGAGAGGACACGCTCAATGGCCGAGAAGTGGGACAAGCAGTTGATGGAGTTCCTCAAGCGCACCGGTGACGAGCTCAAGCGCACGACCGACGACCTTCGCGGCGAGGCGCAGCGGCTCCTCAAGGAAGTGAAGGACCCGGAGAAGCAGGCCAAGGTGAAGGAGGGCCTGGAGCAGCTGCGCACCTGGGCGGCCAGCACCACCAAGGTGGCGGCGGAGAAGATTGAAACCGCCGTGCGCCAGGTCGAGGGCGCCGTGGAGCGCGCCTTCCATCCGGAGGACGAGGCCACCACCAAGCCTCCCGCCAGCAAGAAGGCCAAGGGCGCCTCCCGCGCCAGCGCCCCCGAAGCCCCGGCCGCCGAGGCCCCGGCTCCGAAGGCCGAGCCTCGCGCCACGAAGAAGGCGGGCACCAAGTCCATTGGCCGCGCCAAGAAGGCGGGCGGGCGGGCGGCGAAGAAGGCCGCCCCGGCTTCCAAGAAGACGATGGGCCGCGCCAAGAAGCCCACCGCCGGAGCGTGAAGTTCCGTTCCGCCTGAATCGCGCCCGCACATACCTCGGGTCCGGGTTCCGCCAGTCGTTCCCGCCAGTTGGAACGGTGTGCGGCGCGTGAGATAGTGCGCGCCGTGGCCGGCTCCAGCGAAAAGGACAGCATCCAGGCGGAAATCGGGCAGGACGTCATCGACGCGGCGGTCCGCAGCGTCGAGCGTCGAATGGAGGATGACGAGGTGACCGTCATCGAGGTGGAGGCCCCCCAGGCCGCCGCCTCTGACGAGGACCTCGTCGCCTCCCCCGAGTCTTCCGCGATTCCCGAAGACCCCGTGGCGACTCCGGCGACAGCCGAAGAGGTCGCCGCCTTGCGCGAGGAGGTGGAGTCGCTCAAGGCGCAGGTCGAATTCAGTCAGGCCAAGGGCCGCGAGACGATGGAGCGGCTGCGCGAGGCGCACGAGCGCGCGAAGGATGCGCAGGAGCGCATGGTCCGCGCCGCCGCGGACCTGGAGAACTACCGCAAGCGCGCGCAGAAGGAGAAGGAGGAGGTCCAGCGCTTCGGCTCGGAGAAGCTGCTCAAGGACCTGCTCCCGGTGATGGACAACCTGGACCGCGCGCTCGAGGCGGCGGCCAAGTCGACCGACATCGACAGCTTCCAGAAGGGCGTCGCGATGACGCGCAAGTCCTTCGAGGACGCGCTCGCGCGCCACGGCGTGAAGTCCTTCAGCGCCAAGGGTCAGCCGTTCGACCCGCGCATGCACGAGGCCATCCAGCAGGTGGAGACGGCGGACGTCCCCGTCGGCCACGTGGCCTTCGAGGTGGTGCGCGGCTTCTTCCTCAACGAGCGGCTGGTGCGTCCGGCCCTCGTCGTCGTCGCGCGCGCGCCGGAGGCGCCAGCGCCCGTCGACACCACGTCAAACACGCCGCCCGAGTCCGCGGAGGCGCCGTCCTCGCCGGACGGTGAGCCGCGTGCCGAGGCGACCGAGCAGCAGTCGGACAGCACTTCCGGGGGGAGTCAGTAAGCGTCATGGGCAAGGTGATAGGAATCGACCTCGGAACGACCAACTCGTGCGTCGCCGTCATGGAAGGCGGCGAGCCGGTGGTCATTCCCAACAGCGAGGGCAGCCGCACCACGCCTTCGATGGTGGGCTTCACGGACTCCGGTGAGCGGCTGGTGGGCCAGATTGCCAAGCGGCAGGCCATCACCAACCCGGAGAACACCGTCTTCGCGGTGAAGCGGCTCATCGGCCGCAAGTTCGACTCGCCGGAGGCGAAGAAGGCCATCAGCGTCAGCTCGTTCAAGGTGGCCACCAGCCCCAACGGCGACGCGTGGGTGGAGATTCGCGGCAAGGGCCACAGCCCGCCGGAGGTCTCCGCCATCATCCTGATGAAGATGAAGCAGACGGCGGAGGACTACCTCGGCGAGCCCGTCACCGAGGCGGTCATCACCGTCCCCGCGTACTTCAACGACAGCCAGCGTCAGGCCACCAAGGACGCAGGCCGCATCGCCGGCCTCAACGTCCTGCGCATCATCAACGAGCCCACCGCGGCGGCGCTCGCGTACGGCCTGGACAAGGTGAAGGACGGCGGCACCGAGCGCGTCGCCGTCTACGACCTGGGCGGCGGCACGTTCGATATCTCCATCCTGGAGCTGACCGCCGGCGTGTTCGAGGTGAAGAGCACCAACGGCGACACGTTCCTGGGCGGCGAGGACTTCGACCAGCGGCTCATCGACTATCTGGCCAAGCGCTTCGCCGAGCAGAACAACGGGCTGGATTTGCGCAAGGACCGCATGGCGCTCCAGCGGCTCAAGGAAGCCGCCGAGCGCGCCAAGCACGAGCTGTCCAGCGCGCCGGAGACGGAGGTGAACCTGCCGTTCATCACCGCGGATGCGTCCGGCCCCAAGCACCTGACGGAGACGGTGGACCGCTCCACGTTCGAGGCGCTGGTCGCGGACCTCATCGACCGCACGATCGAGCCCTGCAAGATTGCCTTGAAGGACGCGGGCCTGAGCGCGCAGCACGTCAACCAGGTGCTCCTCGTCGGCGGCATGACGCGCATGCCGCGCGTGCAGCAGAAGGTGCGGGAGTTCTTCGGCAAGGAGCCGCACAAGGGCATCAACCCGGACGAGGTCGTCGCCGTGGGCGCGGCCATCCAGGGTGGCGTGCTCAAGGGTGAGGTGAAGGACGTCCTCCTCCTGGACGTCACGCCGCTGTCGCTGGGCGTGGAGACGGCGGGCGGCGTCTTCACGAAGATCATCGACAAGAACACCACCATCCCCTGCAAGAAGAGCCAGGTGTTCTCCACCGCGGTGGACAACCAGCCGCTGGTGAGCGTGCACGTCCTCCAGGGCGAGCGCGAGATGGCGGCGGACAACAAGACGCTGGCGCGCTTCGAACTGGTGGGCATCCCCCCGGCGCCGCGCGGCGTGCCGCAGATTGAAGTGTCGTTCGACATCGACGCCAACGGCATCGTCCACGTCAGCGCCAAGGATTTGGGCACCGGCAAGGTCCAGCAGGTGCGCGTGGTGAGCAACTCCGGTCTGTCGGAGGCGGAAATCCAGGGGATGATTTCCGACGCGCAGGCGCACGCGTCCGACGACAAGAAGAAGAAGGAGCTGGCGGAGCTGCGCAACAACGCCGACGGCCTCATCTACACGACGGAGAAGAGCCTGGAGGAGTACGCCAGCCTCCTGTCGGAGAAGGACCGCGAGGAAATCAGGACGGACCTGGAGCGGCTCAAGGGCATGCTCAACACCTCCGACGCGGTGGCCCTCAAGGAGGCCTTCCAGCGCCTGGAGGGCAGCGCCTACCGCATCGCCGACGCCATCTACACCGGCCAGGCGAGCTGAACGAGCACCCCCGGATTTCGGACGGGGGCGTGCAATCATCTCCGCGCCTCCCGCGTAGGTGAATCACCCCCTGTCCGTTTCGAGGTACCGAGTCATGGATCCAGTCGAAGGCGTGGTGATGGTCCTGGTGGTGGCGATGACGTGCGGCATCCCCTTGCTCGGGTTGACGCTGCGCTTCTCGCTCAAGCCGGTGATGGAGGCCTTCATCCGGCTGCGCGAGGCCCAGCTCGGCCAGCACCCGGACACGGCCATGCTGAGGGCGCGCGTGGCCCACCTGGAGCACGTGCTGGAGGTCCATGGCCTCATCGACGGTCGTGCCCTGCCGCTGCCCTCGGCCACCGCCGAGCGGGTGTCCGGTAGCGTGTCCTTGAAGGACCGCGAGCGCGTCTAGCGGCAACCCCAGACTTTCCGGGGAAGCTCGTGCGGGTGTGTAATGGGCCCGTGGAATTCCCTTCGTTGGAGACAGAGGTCGCGTTCCTGCGCGGCCTGGTGGCGGTTCATCGGATGTCGGACGACATCCTCGAGGACTGCCTCCAGCGCGGCCTGACGCTGGACGCGGGGCTGGATGTCTTCCTCACCCAGTGCGCGCGCATGGTGCACGCGCCCGCGGGCTTCGTGTCCTTGCGGGGCACGCGCGGGCCGGTGCTGACGCGGGTGTTGGGCGAGCTGGGCGCGGACGTGTTCGAGGCCGCGAGCTGGCGGGGGCCCCACCGGCTGAAGAACGGGCGGATGTTGTTCTGCACCCGGCTGAAGCTGGGGAACCTGGAGCTGGGCGGCCTGGGGCTGGCGGTGGAGGGCGGCTTCGCGGACGGTGGCGGGCTGGTGATGAAGCTGGTGGAGGCCATCGGCGAGCAGCTGGACACGGCCGTGCTGGCCTTCCTGGCGCTGATGGACGGGCAGGGGCCCCTGGAGCGGCTGGACGAACTGGCGCTGGATGACACTCCGGTGCCGCGCGGGCGCATTGGCAAGTACGAGGTGCTGACGCCGCTGGGCACCGGTGGCATGGCCCAGGTGCTGGTGGCGCGGGCGCGAGGCCCGGAGGGCCTGGGGCGGCTGGTGGCCCTCAAGCGCATCCTCCCGCACCTGACGGCGGAACCGGCCATCGTCCAGCAGTTCCTGGACGAGGCGCGCATCGGCCTGCGGCTGTCGCACCCCAACCTCGTGCACGTCTATGACTTCGGCGAGGCCCAGGGGGCGTACTTCATCGCCATGGAGCTGGTGCGGGGCGTGGACCTGGACCGGCTGCTGCGCGCGCAGAAGGGGCCGCTGACGCCCGAGCAGACGGCGGCGATTGTCGTGCAGGCCCTGCATGGTTTGCACGCGGCGCATCTGCTCAAGGGCGAGGACGGCAAGCCGATGCACCTGGTGCACCGGGACTTGTCCCCGCACAACCTGATGGTGGGCTTCGACGGCCAGGTGAAGGTCCTGGACTTCGGCGTGGCGAAAGTCCGCGCGCAGCGGACGATGACGCTGCCGGGCATCGTGAAGGGCAAGCCGCTGTACATGTCGCCGGAGCAGGCCCGGGGGCAGCGGCTGGACGCCCGCAGCGACCTGTTCGCCATGGGCCTCATCCTCTACGAGGCGCTCACCGGGCGGCGCGCTTTTGACAGGGGAGACGAGCTGCGGTCCATGCAGGCCATCTGCGACGAGCGCCTGACGCGGCCGGACACCATCTCCCGTCCCTTGTGGGAGGTGCTCGAGGTGGCGCTGGCCAAGTCTCCGACGGCGCGTTTCGCGAGCGCGCAGGAGATGGCGGAGCGGCTGTTGGACATCGTCACGCCGGCGAAGGACACGGAGCTGTCGCGGCTGATGGCCCGGCACTTCCCGGACCGGCTGCGAGAGCTGAACCGGCTGGACCGCACGGAGGCCGGGGGACAGCCTCCGGTGGCGTCCCGCGACGTGCGGGCTCCCCCAGAGGGGTGGCCTCCCCAGGAGGACATCGACACGGAGCCTCGCCCCATGCCCCAGAAGAAGGCCGCGCCCTGACTCAGGTGGGCACCGGGGCTCACTCCAGACGGAGCAAGGCTTGTGGCCCCACCTGAGTCGAAGCAGGGGGGGCCGGCCCCACTCCAGAAGACGGAGCGGGGCTCCCGCCCCATTCCAGGCCGAGCGAGCGCCCGGGCGGAAGGTGCCCGGGCGTCACTTCATGAACGACGCAGCGACGGGTCGTCGGGCGTGGCGTTGAGCGTGCGAGGCGCGTCGACCTCGCCCTCGGTGCGGATGTCCACGTTCTCGTGGCGCACCCTCTCGGTGATGCGGCGCTCCTCCTCGACGACGTCCTTGTGGATGACGACCTCCTCGTCCAGGACCGAGCGCTTGGTGATGTCCACCTCTTCGGCGTGCAGCGGGACGACGATGGTCTCCTCCTTGAACGTCGCGCCCACCACGGGCTTGTCCGACGTCGCCGCCCGGCGCTCCACGCGGACCCTCTCGTGGCGCAGGGGGACCTTCACCACTTCCTCCTCCTCCACCACGTCCTTGTGCACGCGCAACTCGCCCGCCTGCGTGTCGCGCTTCTCCACCGTCAGCTTCTCCCGGTGGACGGGGATGGAGATGTCGTCGGCGTCGCGCCTCATCTCGGTGCCCAGGCGCTTGTCGGTCTCCAGGCGCCTGTCGGTCTCCAGGCGGGTGTCGCCCCTGCGGATGTCGGTGTCCGCCCGCATGTTGGCCGCGTAGTTGGCGTCCGTGCCCAGGTTCGCGCCAGGCAGCGACGTGACGGAGCCCCGGGACGTGCCCAGGTCCGCGTCGCGTACCCGCGTCTCCTTCGTGGTCGTCGTGCGCTCGGAGGCCAGGCCCACGGCTCCGGCCGCTACGCCCGTGCCCGCGGTGGCCTTGGCGCGCTCCGCGTCGGAGACCTGCTGGAGCGCTTCCTTGCCCCGGTTGAGAATCACCTCTCCGTCGCGAATCTCGCTGACCTCCGTGAAGGCGACCCGGTAGTCCTTCGGGAAGAACAGGCCCCTTTCGATGTGGAATGCGTCGTCGCCGATGGCGAAGACCTTGCCGAGCTTCTCGCCGTCGATGCTGCGGACGGCCATTCCTTCCCTGACGTCTTTGCGCTGGAACATGGCTGGCTCCTCCTGCTGACTGGCTGGATGGAGGGCGCGGTCCACCACTCCATCAACCGGAAGGTGGGAACAGGTCCGGGGATGAACAGTGCCGTGGCAACACGAGCGCGAGGGGCTCGGTCCCGTGGTTGCCCCCGACGGGGGTTGCCTGCCCTCTCCCGGCGTGCATCGCCTTCTCCTCCAGGGGGCGTCGTCCTCCAGGTTCACGGGCGCTTCCCCCGAGGACCGCGGCATTTGGGGGGTGGGATGGGCGCGCGAAACGCCTCGGTCCCCTCCGGCGCCCGGGCCCGGAACCCCGCGTGACGCGCCGCACGGAGGGTACGTGGGGGGAGGGCCTGTCTGGCAGCGCGCTTGACCCATGGAGAGGGCTCCCCTAGAAAACCGGGGCTTTGAATCGCAGCACCCCCTGTTGAGGAGGATTGCTCCGCATGCGACGCCTTGCCCCGATGCTGCTCGCCGCGCTCGCCGTCATGGCGGGCGCTTGTGAGAAGAAGACGCAGCCCACTCCCTCCGGTGAGGCTGGCACGCAGGCCGCGCAGGGTCAGTCCGGGAGCACGGTGAGCGGCACACCCGCCGCTGGCTCCGACACCATCCTGCTGGGCCAGGTGGGCGCGCTCACCGGCGGTCAGGCGACCTTCGGTATCTCCACGCGCAACGGCATCGAGCTGGCGCTCAAGGAGGCCAACGCCGCGGGCGGCGTGAATGGCAAGAAGCTGGCGATTCGCGTCTACGACAATCAGAGCAAGCCGGAGGAGGCCGCGCAGGCCGCCACCCGCCTGATTACGCAGGACAAGGTGGTGCTCATCCTGGGCGACGTGGCCTCGTCCAACTCGCTGGCCATGGCGGAGAAGGCGCAGGCGGCGGGCGTGCCCATGATTACGCCCTCGTCCACCAACACCACCGTGACGCAGAAGGGCGACTTCATCTTCCGCGTGTGCTTCATCGACCCGTTCCAGGGCTTCGTCATGGCGAAGTTCGCCCGCGAGGACCTGAAGCTGGGCAAGGTGGCGGTGCTCCAGGACAACAAGAGCGCCTACTCCATCGACCTGTCGGACGTCTTCACGCGCAAGTTCACGGAGATGGGCGGCAAGGTCGCGACGACGGAGAGCTACAGCCAGGGCGACACCGACTACCGCGCGCAGCTGACCGCCATCAAGAAGACGCAGCCGGACGGCATCTACGTCCCGGGCTACTACAGCGAGGTCGGCGTCATCGCGCGCCAGGCCCGCGAGGTGGGCCTCAAGGTCCCCCTGATGGGCGGCGACGGATGGGATTCCGAGAAGCTCTTCGAGCTGGGCGGCAGCGCCATCTCTGGCAGCTACTTCTCCAACCACTACTCGCCGGACAACCCGGACCCCCGCGTGCAGAAGTTCATCGCCGACTACAAGGCCGCGTACGGCGGTGTGCCGGACGCGCTCGCGGCGCTGGGGTACGACGCGGCCCGCGTGGCGGTGGAAGCCCTCAAGCGCGCCAAGGACCTGAGCGGTCCGGCGGTGCGGGATGCCATCGCGCAGACCAAGGACTTCCCGGGCGTGGCGGGCACCGTCACCCTGGATGACAATCGCAATGCCGTGAAGTCCGCCGTCGTCCTCAAGGTCGGGGACGGCAAGACGCAGTATGTGACGACCATCTCTCCCTAAATGGCGCAGCTCCTCCAGCACCTCATCAACGGTCTGGCCGCCGGAACCATCTACGCGCTCGTCGCGCTCGGCTACACGATGGTCTACGGCGTCCTCAAGCTCATCAATTTCGCCCACGGCGACGTCATGATGGTCGGCGTCTACATGGGCTACGCCACCGCCTTCGCGATTGGACGCGAGGCGCGCGGCTCGTTCCTCGGCATCGCCGCCGTGTTCGCGGTGGCCATGCTCGGGTGCGCGCTGTTCGGCTTCCTCATTGAACGCTTCGCCTACCGGCCCCTGCGCGAGAAGCCCCGGCTGACGGCGCTCATCACCGCCATCGGCATCTCCTTCGCGCTCTCCTACGGCTTCCAGCTGGACATCGGCTTCCTGCCGGGCGCCAGCCCCCGCGCGTTCCCCGAAATCATCGAGCCCAAGGAGTGGCTCATCATCGGGGACCGGGACGTCGTCGTCTGGAACTGGCAGGTCATCAGCTTCCTCATCGCGGTGGGGCTGATGGTGGCCCTGCAGTACCTCGTCTTCGGCACGCGCTTCGGCCGGGCGATGCGCGCGGTCTCCTGGGACCACCGGGTGGCGGCGCTGATGGGCATCCCCACCGACCGCGTCATCGCGCTGACGTTCATGCTCAGCAGCGGCCTGGCCGCGGGCGCGGGGCTGCTCTACGCCATCAAGGACACGTCGGTGAGCCCGCTCATGGGCCTGTACGTGGGCCTCAAGGCCTTCGTCGCCGCGGTGATTGGCGGCATCGGCCATGTGCCGGGCGCGGTGGTGGGCGCGCTGGTGCTCGGGCTGGTGGAGGAGTTCGTGGTGGGCTACGCGGCCAGCACCTGGCGGGACGCGGTGGCCTTCGGCTTCCTCATCCTGGTGCTGCTGGTGAAGCCGGGTGGCCTGTTCGGCCGGGTCGCCGCGGAGAAGGTGTGACGATGGAATCCCCCGCGCTTTCCATCCCCGAGGCACCGTCGCTCGTCCCCCCCGCGCTGCGCGGCATCCTTCCGCTGGTCATCGCGATTCCCACGCTCGCGCTGTTCCACTGGTCGCTGACCGGCTCCGACTTCGCGACGTATCTGCTGTCCGTCGTCGGGGTGAACATCATCCTCGCGGTGAGCCTCAACATCGTGAACGGGATGACGGGCCAGTTCTCCATCGGCCACGCGGGCTTCATGGCCGTGGGTGCGTACATCGCGGGCTACACCTCCCTGCAGCTCAAGGAGGTGGCGCTGTCCTTCCTCCCCGTGGCCGCCAGCGACCAGGTGCTCTTCCTGCTGGCGCTGCTCGCGGGGGGCGCCGCCGCCGCGGCGTGCGGCTTCCTGGTGGGTCTGCCCTCGCTGCGCCTGAGGGGCGACTACCTGGCCATCGTCACGCTGGGCTTCGGCGAAATCATCCGCGTCTTCGTCCAGAACACGGACGCGTTCGGCCGCGCGCTGGGCCTGTCGGGCATCCCCCAGTACTCCAGCCCGGGCATGGTGTTCTTCTGGGTGTTCCTCGTGGTGCTGGCCGCGCGCCGGCTCGCCGGCTCCAGCCATGGCCGCAGCCTGTGGGCCATCCGCGAGGACGAGGTGGCCGCCGAGGCCATGGGCGTGGACACCACCGGCTACAAGGTCCGCGCCTTCGTCTTCTCGTCGTTCTTCGCGGGCATCGCCGGCGGGCTGTTCGCCCACTTCGTGCCCATCATCAACCCCGGCTCCTTCACCTTCGTGCGCTCGATGGAAATCGTCGTCATGGTGGTGCTGGGCGGCCTGGGCTCCACCACCGGCGCGTTCGTCGCGGCCATCTTCCTCACGCTGCTGCCCGAAGGCATGCGCTCGCTGTTCGGCGCGCTGGGCACCGAGGGCAGCCTGGCGCAGCGGGTGGACCAGATTCGCATGCCCATCTACGGCCTGCTGCTCGTCGTGTTGATGTTGTCGCGTCCCCAGGGTCTGTTCGGCACGAAGGAAATCTGGGACGTGTTGCCCCGGTGGCTGCCTCGCAAGCGCAGGGGGCTGGCATGAGCGCGAACGCGCAGCCGGTGGCCCCTGTCGCTCCGGCCACGAAGTCCGCCGCGCTCCTGCGCACGGACGGGGTGAGCATCCAGTTCGGTGGCCTCAAGGCGCTGACGGACTTCCGCCTCTCCATCCAGCAGGGCGACCTGCAGGGCCTCATCGGCCCCAACGGCGCGGGCAAGTCCACCGCGTTCAACGTGCTGACCGGCGTGTACCAGCCCTCCCAGGGCGAGGTGTTCGTCAGCGGCACGAAGGTGAACGGGCGCAAGCCGCATCAAATCAACCTGCTGGGCGTGGCGCGCACCTTCCAGAACATCCGCCTGTTCCGCGCGCTCACCGCGCTGGACAACGTGAAGGTGGCCTGCCGCGCGCAGACGGCGCTGCACCAGTCCCGGATGGGCGTGGGCGCGAAGCTGGCGAACGCGGCCCACAACTACGCGGACTGGTGGAAGGCGCTCCTGCTCACCCCGTCCTTCCAGCGCGAGGAGCGCCGGCTGACGGCGCAGGCCGAGCACCTCCTGGAGGTCATGGGCCTGTCGCACCGCCGCGACGAGGAGGCGCGCAACCTTCCCTACGGCGAGCAGCGCCGGCTGGAAATCGCGCGCGCGCTGGGCAGCCAGCCCCGCGTGCTGCTCCTGGACGAGCCCGCCGCGGGCATGAACACGCGCGAGAAGGCGGACCTGATGGTCCTCATCCGCAAGCTGCGCGATGACTTCAAGCTGGGCGTGCTGGTGATTGAGCACGACATGAAGCTGGTGATGGGCATCTGCGAGCAGATCACCGTGCTGGACCACGGCGAGACGATTGCGCGCGGCGCTCCGGCCGAGGTGCGAAGCGACCGGAAGGTCATCGAGGCGTATCTGGGTGACAGCTACCTGGAGAGCCACGGAGGAGCGGCGTGAGCGAGGCGCAGGTGAAGACGCTGGGTGAGCGCCAGGCATTCCCCCCGCTGCTGGCGGTGGAGGGCATCAAGGTCCACTACGGCGCCATCCAGGCCCTCAGGGGCGTGTCGCTGACGGTGGGCAAGGGTGAAGTCGTCGCCCTCATCGGCGCCAACGGCGCGGGCAAGACGAGCACCCTTCGCGCGGTGAGCGGCATGCTCAAGGCGAGCGCGGGGAGCATCCGCTTCAGCGGGCAGGACACCACGTCCCTCAAGGCGCACCAGCTGGTGCCCCGGGGCATGGCCCACGCACCGGAAGGGCGCGGCATCTTCCCCAACCTCACCGTGCTGGAGAACCTGGAGCTGGGGGCCTACCTGCGCCGGGACACCGCGGACATCCGCGCGGACATGGAGAAGAACTTCACGCTCTTCCCCGTGCTCAAGGAGCGGCGCAACCAGATGGCCGGGACGCTGTCGGGCGGAGAGCAGCAGATGCTCGCCATCGCTCGCGCGCTGCTCAGCCGGCCCCAACTGCTGCTGCTCGACGAGCCCTCGCTGGGGCTTGCGCCGCAGGTGACGGAGACCATCTTCCGCACCCTGCGCGACGTGAACAAGGCGGGCGTCAGCGTGCTGCTCGTCGAGCAGAACGCGCACCTGGCCCTCAACTCCGCCCACTACGGCTACGTGCTGGAGACAGGGGAAGTGGTGATGGCCGGCCCCGGTAAAGCGCTGCTGGAGAGCCCGGAGGTGCGCCGCGCCTATCTGGGCGAGTAGGCTCTGGAAGGCCGAGTTTCCGCCTCCCGGCGCACCACGTTCGTCCTGCCGCCGACGCTTCTGGGGTCCTCGTGACACCTGGAAACTGGCGGGTCTCCGAATCTCGGGTAGTCAGAAGTCGAGCAGTTCGTCTAGCGTCGTCCGACGCACCGCGTTCAACTCTCCCAAACTCATTTCAGGAAGCGCGCCCATGCCTTCGTTGTCCCGCCTCCTTGCCTCGATTGCCACCCTTGCGCTGATGGCCCTCGCGTGCGTCGGTCCGCAGAAGACCGACAGCAGCTCCAACAACTCTGGTGAAGCGACCTCCACGGTGGAGGAGCTGCCCAACGAGGGTGGAGAGACGGGCGGCGCGCAGCCGGCCGCCGCGGGCCCGCAGCTCAACCCCGTGAGCGCCGAGGAGGGCTTCAACGTCAAGATGCCGGGCCAGCCTCAGGTCCAGCGCCAGAAGGTGAACATCCCCGCGGGCGAGGTGTCCACGGCGGCCTACTCGCTGCAGACCCCCGAGGGCGTCATCTACTCGGTCAGCATCGCTGACTACCCGGAGAAGGTCGTCGCCAGCCGGCCGCCCGAGGCGTTCCTGAACGAGGGCCGCGACGGCCTCACCAACCAGCTCAAGGGCACCGTCAGCAACGAGCAGGAGCTGACGCTCGACGGCTACCCCGGTAAGTCCTACACGGTGTCCTCGCCCAACGGCGAGGTGCGCGCGCGCAACTACCTGGTGGGCCCGCGCCTCTACACCATGCTGGTCCTCTACAACCCGAGCATCGGCGCTCCGGCGGCGGATGACTTCCTGGGCTCGCTCCAGCTCGTCAACCCGCCTCCGGCCATTCCGCGCGCGGGCGCGGCGGGCGCGGCGGATGCCGGCTCGGGTGACGCGGGTGTCGGCGCGGAGGGTGCCGCGGTCGAGGCGACTGCTCCCGACGCGGGTCCGCAGGACGCGGGCACGGCCGCTCCGGCCAAGCGCCGTCGCACGAAGTAGTCCGTCGTTGGTGCACGCCCGCGCTCGCGGGAGCGTGTGCTTGATGACAGGCGCCCCGTTCACTTGAAAAGGAATGGGGCGCCCTGGTGGTGCGGGGCGGCTTCCTTCTCCCCCTGACCGCCCACAGTCTTCCTCCTCGGTGTTCGGGGGAGGGGATTCATGACAGGGCTGACTGGGGCCTTGCTCGCCGTGGTGCTCGCGGCGGGCGGCTCGGCGTTGGTTCCGGTGAGTGGGGGCAATGCCCTGACGCTCCCGGCGCAGCGCCACATCGTTCGCATCGACAGAGGTGGAAGTCGTCCCCCCAGCTTCCTGGTGGCCATCCAGCACGGTGGCACCGAGGGCAAGGGGCTGGTCCTGTACCGCTCCGAGGACGGGCTGCGCACCGTGCGGCGCGTGGGGGACATCCAGTCGGACTCCACGCATACGGACCGGGCGGAGCTCCTGGCGGTGGGCCGGGACGTGGCGCTCGTCTACTCGTACGAGGGTCCGCAGCTGGCGCCCTCCCGACGCCATGATGTCTGGTTCCAGTGGTGGCGCTACCAGTCCTCGGAGGACACCTGGACACCCGAGCCCGCGGTGCGGGTGCTGAATGCGGTGGATGACAGCACGGGCTACTCGCGGGCGCTCCTGGCGCGCGACTCGCGGGGGCGCTTCTGGGTCCAGGCCTTCCGGGTGGAGGTGGATGGCGGCTCCACGGCGGTGGTGGCGGTGTCCACCGATGACGGACAGGACTTTGGCGCGCCCCAGGTGCTGGACAAGGTTCGCCGTCGCGGAGGCGGGCGCCTGTTGAGCGTGGGGACGAAGCTCGTCTTCGTCTACGCCATGCATGATGGCTTCGTGCCCACGCGGATGCGGGTGCGAGACGACGCGGACCCCGTGGAGGACTGGGGGCCGGTGCGCGAGGCCTTCTCCGACGGCATCTACCACGGCGCGGCACTGAGCGCGGTGGCGGACGGCCGGGGCGGCATGCACCTGGTCTACAAGGACGAGCAGGAGCGGCTGTACTACCGGCGCTTCGACGGGACGTCCTTCGGGCCGCGCAAGCTGGTGGAGAGCACGTCCGACTGGGCGATTCAGGCCGCCATCACCCGCATCGGCGACACGCTGTACATCTTCTACAACCGCATGCGCGTGCTCAATCAGCACTACGAGCTGCGCGTGCGCGCCCTCCTGCCGGACGGCAGCTTGAGCGACGCGGTGACGCTCGATGGGGACGCGACGTTCAAGGGCTATCCCAACGCGGTGGACGTGCTGCCGGAGGGCAGCACCGAGGTGCCGTGTCTCTATGGCGAATCGCCGGACGCGAGCTCGCGAGGCACCGTGTCGCGCGTGGCGAGGGTGCTCGACGAGGAGCCGCCCGAGGGGCCCTTCTCGTTGGAGCTGGTGCGCTCCAGCGCGAGCCACGAGCTGCTCGCGGTGGATGGCGCGGGCACGCTCTATGGACTCGCGGCGGGGGGCGAGCGCTCGCGGTTGATGGCGAGCACGGATGGTGGGGCCACCTGGGCCGCGCGCGGGCAGGACGGGGGAAACCTGTGGACGCTGGCGGCGATGGCGAACGGGACGCTGGTGGCGGTGGCCAGCCACAGCGGTGTGTACAACCTCCAGCGCTCCACGGATGGCGGCAGGACGTGGAAGGACGAGGTGAGCCTGGGGGGCTACCGGGCGATGGGGCCGCGCAGCTTCGCGGAGCTGGGCGGCACGTGGTTCTTCCTCGAGTACCAGAGCTTCACCTCGTCCTCCGCGCCGGTGCGGGTGTGGGCGAGCACGAATGGCGGGGCCAGCTGGTCCGTGCGCTCCACGCTCACCGCGCACCGGCATGGTTATGCGCTGGTCGCGGACCCGGTGACGGGGGCGCTGTGGGCGCTGATGGGCAGCAACAAGACGCAGGCGGCGGTGCTGCGCTCCACGGATGGCGGGCGGACGTGGAAGTCCCTGCTCCAGGGATACGGGGCGAACGCGGTGGCGGGCGTGGTGATGGCGGATGGCTCGCTGCTGCTCGGGCAGTCCACGTTGTTCGAGCCCGAGCACCCGAAGCTGCTGCGGCTGTCCGTGGACGGCCGGGTGAGCACGGTGCGGGAGCTGCCGGGGCCCGCGTACTCGCTGGTCGCCGCGCCCGGAGGCGGCTGGGTGCTGGGGACGGCCTGGTCCAGCGCGGGGGACGTGCAGGCGCCGGGTGATGTCTCCGCGCGACTGTTCACCAGCGGGGATGGGCAGACGTGGAAGGAGGCGCGGCGCCACGAGCGGGTGAGCGGGGCCGACCTGGCGCGCGCGGACGTGTGGGGTGTGTTGCCCTCCGGGGAGCTGGTGGTGCGGATGGAGAACGTGAGCGGCTTCGGAAGCGCGGGAAAGGGCTTTCAGGTGCTGCGCATCGAGCGCTGAGCGGGCGGGTGGATTAGACCTCCCGGTGCGCGGCGCGAGCACGCCGCCGGGAGGCTGGCATGTGGGACCCGTCGCAGTACACGCGCTTCCGCGATGAGCGGAAGCGGCCCTTCTTCGAGCTGCTGTCGCGGGTGGACGTTGCCGCCCCGACGCATGTCGCCGACCTGGGGTGCGGGACGGGGGATTTGACGCGCGTGCTGGCCGAGCGCTGGCCTGGCGCGACGGTGTACGGCGTGGACTCCTCGGTGGAGATGGTGGAGGAGGCGCGCCGCCGTCCCGCGCCGGGCTCCCTGCGCTTCGAGGTGGGGGAACTCGCGGGCTGGGCGCCTCCCGTGCCGCTGGACGTGCTGGTGTCGAACGCGGCGCTGCACTGGGTGCCGGACCATGCGGCGCTGATGGCGCGACTGGTGGCGAAGCTTTCGCCGAACGCCGTGCTGGCCTTCCAGGTGCCGGCCAACTTCGATGCGCCCTCGCACCGCCTCGTCGACGAGGTGAAGGCGCTGCCGCGCTTCGCCCGGGTGCTTGAGCCCGTGAGGCGGCGGCCCGTGGAGACGCTGGAGACGTACGAGTCGCTGCTGGCGGGGCGGGGGATGACGGTGGATGCGTGGGAGACCACGTACCTGCACCTGCTGCCGGGCGAGGACGCGGTGTTGCAGTGGTTGTTGGGGACGACGCTGCGGCCGGTGCTGGCGGCGCTGGGTGAGGCGGAGCGACAGGCGTTCCTGGAGGAGCTGGGGCCGCGCCTGCGCGACGCGTACCCCGCTCACGCGCGGGGCACTCCGTTCCTGTTCACCCGCCGCTTCGTGGTGGCGCGGCGGGGGACTTGAGCGCTCGCGTCCTCAGGGCCAGGCGGGCCAGCGCAGGATTCGCCCGCCGATGCCCACCACCCAGAGGTCGTCGGGGCCCGTGCCGGTGATGTCGTTGAGGCGCCCGCCAGAGGCCGCGTGAATCTCCGTCCACGTCTGTCCGTTGTAGCGGTAGATGTGGCCGTTCGCGCACGTCGCATAGGCGGACCCCGCGCCGAAGGCGATGACCGACGTCAGGTCATGGGCGTTGGGGAAGCCCTGCTTGACCCACTTCGTGCCGTTGACCTTGCGCAGGACGGTGCCTCCATCGCCCACGGCGAACGCGACCTGGTCGTTCACCACCCAGACGGCCCGCAGTGCCCGTGCGCCGGTGGTGTCCTGCTCCGCGTTCTCCGTCTCCCAGCGACTGTTGGCGGGGTTGAACCGGAAGGCGCGAGGCGTGTTCGAGGCGCCACCCACCAACAGCAGGTGGCTCTGGGCGCTCCCGTGGATGTTGTAGACGCTGGGGAGCGCGTTGTTCGCGGCGTTGTAGCTCAGGGTTCCGCCGCCATCCCAGGTGAAGGACGTGCCCGTGGTCTGGTTGTCCTCGCCCGTGGGCGAGTTGGCGCCGTAGAGCGTGAGGACGTTGTTGGTTCGCAGCCCGGTCATTCCAAAAATCCACCGGTTGTCGTCACTGATGTCGGAGCAGCCCGCGGCGGTGGTGTCCTGGTGGGCCTTCTTGCCGCCCTCGGAGCCGAGCCACGCGCGGCCCGTGGTGGGGTCCGCCCAGATGGCGCGCCATTGGGTGTCGTCGGCGCCGCAGCTGTCATCCGTGATGACCGTGAAGTTCGTGCCGGTGGGCAGCAGCCGCGCGCGACGGTTGTCGTCACCCCCGACCCACACTCCGCCGCGAGTCCATGAAGAGGCCGCGTACCAGTCCTTCATCCCCCCCGAGCCCACGTTCCTGCTGGTCCATGCGGGAGCGTTTCCGCCCGGGCAGACGCTCTGGAGTTCCTTCTGGCCGTCGCAGTCGTTGTCCAGGTCATCGCACAGCTCGGTGGCGCCGGGATGGGTCCGCGAGTCGCCGTCGTTGCAGTCCGAGCTGTTGGTGACATAGGCGCCCGCGGGCTTCACGCAGGACTGCACGATGCCGGTGTTGCCACCGAAGGTGTCGCCGTCCTCGTCCGGGTACCACAGGGTGGCCACCGAGGACGTCACACACTCCAGGGCCGTCTGGACGCTGTTGCACTGGTTCGTTCCCTGGCACTGGAACGAATCCGTGCACTGCTGCGTGAGCGTGGGGAAGCCCTCGTCCTTCACTCCGTCGCAGTTGGTGTCCACGTCATCGCAGAGGTCGGTGAGCCCTGGGCGGATGTCGCGGTTCGTGTCGTCGCAGTCGTCCGGAGCGCCGGTGGTGTAGCCGTCGGGCGTGGCGCCGCAGACGATGAGGGGCGTCGAGTCCTTCTTGCCGTGGCCGTCCTGGTCCCCGTCCAGATACACATTCCTGCTGGGCGGGGTGTCGCAGAACCGGGCGCGGTCCGTCGTGCCGCAGCGGAAGACACCGGAGCAGTCCGCCGACGTCGAGCAGGCCTCTCCCAACTGGAAGTGGACCGTGTCGCCGACGCCGTCACAGTTGTCGTCCACGTCGTTGCAGAGCTCCTCGGCGCCTGGATTGATGGCGAGCACGTCGTCCCGACAGTCGGTGCCGTTGCTGCTCTCTCCGACGTAGCCATCCTGGTCCGCGTCCGTGGCCTGCAGGGACAGCGTGACGGCATGCACGGTGTCGAGCTCCACCGTCACGCGCTGCGAGTCGGAGACCACGGCCTTGCCTTCGCAGGATTGCTCGAAGGCCGTGGCGCGCACTCCCACGGACGCTCCCCAGTCGAGAGGAGGTATCAGCGCGACCATCATGCTGCCGCCGTCGGCGCGAGTCCCCTTCACCTCCGTGCCCACGATGTCCTTGCCGCGTGTCTGCCCGCTGGCCACGTCGAACGCCTCCACCCGGAGGCATCCCGGGAGGAAGGGGCCGTACTTCACCGTGACCTTGACCGCGCCCTGGGTGACGTCCTTCTTGCAGCCAGCGAGGAGGAGGAGGGGGAGGACGAGCAGGAGGCGTCGCATGAAACGAAGTGTATCCGCGCTTCCGGGCTCGGCTCACCTTCTCCGAGTCAGGGTTGAATACACCCCTGGATATTCATGACCCGGGCTGGCGCTCACTCGGGAAATCCGAGTGAACCACCGACAACCGCGCATCACGAGCAAGGCTCGCGGGTGTTATCAGTTCCTGCTCCAGCGGAACCTGGACGCCGTAGCGCTCGCGCATCTGCTGTTTCAGGCCGGCCACGTCGAGCGAGCCCAGGGTTTCCATCGCTCCGTACTCCACGCCCGCGCCCTGGGCGTAGGCCTTGCGTACCAGCTCCGAGCAATACATCGCCTCGTCGCCCCAGCCGAAGCGCCAGTCATAGGGCTTGCCCAGGTGGGACTTCGCCGCCGTCAGAGCGCGCTGCCGCTGCTCGGCGTCGAGTCCCTGGGGGCGCAGCACGAGGATGTGGCCCTTCACGCCGCGCGCCTTCCACTTCGCGAACGGGACGCGTTGCACCGGCTGCACGGCCTCCACTACGAACACGCCCTGGGCCGTCACCTCCACCAGCCCTACGTGGGACAGCGCGCTGTGCGTGGCCGCCCGGATGGCCTGGGACTGCCGCGAGCGCGAGGTGTGCAGCACGACGTCCCCGGTCTGGAGCTTCGCCGCCAGCTCCTCCCGAGGCGCAGCGACCGCGCTGAGTCCCCACAACCACACTCCCCACAACACGAGCCAACGCATGGACCCTGTCCTTTCCGGCGTTTGCCACGCCGGCTGACTCACGATGCAGCCTCGATGCCAGGGCTCACTCCTACGCCCCCATCCGAGAGGCATGTGACGTCCCTGGCGCCGACGGTGTTCCCTGGAGAAGGGAGCGCGCGCGTGCGGCTGTCAGGCGGTGCGCGTCAGCGGCACTTCGACCACGCGGTGGTACTCCGGGCCACGGCTCTCGAAGAGGACGAGCCGGTCCACGCGGCCCTGGCCCAGGTCCGTGCCGGACAGTGCCTTCACGCACTGGAGCAGCGCCGGGTCTCCGGACGACGTGTGGCTCCGGGCCAGCGTCAGGTGCGGCGCGTAGTCGCGGTACTCCGACTCGAAGCCGAGCGGCTGCAACTGCTCCGCCGTGTCGGCCTGCAGGGTCTTGAGCGCGTCGGTCTCTCCATGCACGTCCGCCCAGAGCACTCGCGGATGCGTGGGCGTGCCGAAGGTGCCGCCTCCGCCCACCGACAACGTGAAGGGCGCGTGCCGGGGGCCGACCGAGGCCAGCGCCTCACGGATGGCGGGCAGTCGCGAGGCCTCCACTTCCCCCAGGAACACGAGCGTGAGGTGGATGCCTTCGACTCGCACGAAGCGGGCGTGGTTCGCGAGCTGGCGCAGCCGCTTCAGCTCGGCGGCGACCCGGGCCTCGATGGTGGTCCCCAACGTGACGGCGGTGAACAGTCGCATGGCTCAGCGCTTTCTCGCGGACCCGCGCGGCCAGAGCGCGTAGGCCCAGAAGGGGATGAAGGCGAGCAGCTCCGCGCCGACGACATACAGCCCGCGCGGCGACAGCATGCCCGCGCCAATGGGCGACACCGGCAATGGACGCACGGGCGCGAACAGCCGCGCATTCGAGAAAGGCCACAGCAACGCCGCGCCCAGCCCGCCATCCGTCAGCGAGTCCAGGAGCCCGTGGCTCGCCACCGCGAGGAACGCCAGCCCACCCCAGCGG
>NZ_VIFM01000260.1 GCF_006636215.1 Myxococcus llanfairpwllgwyngyllgogerychwyrndrobwllllantysiliogogogochensis
CCGCCCCCACCGCCCGCGTTGTTGCAGTTGCCGCCGCCGCCGCCGTTGAGCAGGTTGCCGCGCCCGGAGGCCGAGCCGAAGCGCTCCACCACCAGGCCTTCTCCCTTGTAGGAGCCGCCCAGCGTGGTGGAGAGGTCTCCTCCCTCGCAGGCCGTGCGGGCGGCGTTGTTGGTGAAGGTCCCACCCCGGAAGCCCGCGCCGTCGGCGTGGATGGCGCCGTTGTTTGTCAACGTGCCCGAGGCGAGGAAGGCCAGGATGCCTCCGCTGTTTCCATCCCAGGCAGGCGCCACGAGCGAGCCGGACGCCGCCACGCTGACGGTGCTGTATTCGGGCACCGTCACGACCTGGGCGCCCGGAGACGTATAGGTGTACATGAGCGGCGCCGTGAGCCGGAGCACGGTGGGAGTGCCGACCGTCACCAGGGACACGCGCGCCAGCTCCCAGCGCCCCACGTCCCCGGGGCTCGTCTGGCCCGTGCTGCCCGAAGGGGTGCTGGACGGGAAGCCCATCGTCTGGTGCACCATCACCAGTCCCCCCGTCGGAGGTACCGTGGAGGTCTCCACCGCGAGCGTCGAGTCACCGCGCTGTGCGCCGGTCGGCAACCGCATCGCGGTGTTGATGGTGGTGCGCGCGGTGTTGACGGTGAGGGCGCCGCTGCGAGCGTTGCCGAGACCAAAGGAGTCCGGCTCGGCCAGGACGGCGGAGGACCACAGCAGCAGGAGCGGCAGGCAGGGCGCTAAACGCATGTGCCCCCCATGCTGCCTCAGAACCTGGGATTACCGCGAGAGCATGCCAGGTCGTATCTGACGTCAGTCGACCGGACGCGTCAGCGCCCGTGCGTTTCGGGGCGCGAAGAAAGGCTGGCGCACGAGGCGCGGCAGGGTGGGCTTGTCGACACACCAGAGCTGGAGGGCGTCCTCCCATTCCCCCAGCTCGGCCACCGCGCGCACATCGGCGGCGTCGCGGTAGAGGTCATTGAGGTTGTGGACGAGGACGGAGAGGTCCTCCACCTCCCAACGCTCGGTGAGGTCTCCAGCCTGGACGTGCAGTTCGAGGACGGGGCGCTCACGGACGTCCACGACCTTGAGGTTCCGCGCCGCGCCGCCCATGGCCAGGGTGAGGGGTCCCATGAGTTCGTCGGGGCGGACGCCGTAGGCGACGGAGAGGCCGCCGACGAGCAGCCCCGCGTCACACAGGCGCAGCAGGGAGACGTGGGGCGGCTCGCCCCGGGGAAGCAGCTCCGTGGCGGCCTCGCGGTCCTTGAGGAGCCGCTCCCGGGTGAGCACGTCGAGCAAGGGGGACATGAGGGCGGTAACTCTATCGCTCCTCGCCGCTCCAGTAGTCCACCTCGGCGGAGAGGGGCAGGACGGTGTACAGGGTTCGCGCGGCCTTGTCGCCACCTGGGGCGGAGCCAGCGGTGACACAGACCTTCTTCGAGTCCGGGTACACCATGACGTCCGGCTCCACCATGGTGGAGAAGGCGAGGTAGCGGAGTGTCTCGGTGCCGTCGTTGACGAGCTGGTGCGCGCCCGTGGGTCCAATGGGGAGGGCCACGTAGTCGCCGGCCTTCACGGGCAGAGACGTGTCACCCAGGCGCACGCAGCCAGTGCCGGAGAGGATGAAGTAGGCCTCTTCGTTGGCCAGGTGGAAGTGGAGCGGGAAGGCGTGTTTGCCGGGTGCGAGTTCCATCAGGCTGCAGCCGAGCTTCTGTCCCTTCGCGGCGGCGCCGAGCTGCTTGCGCCGGTACGAGACACGGGGGCCCTGCGTGACTTCGGTCCACGGGAGCGTGGGCTCGTGAACGAGGTGGGGATGTGAGGACATGGGGTGTGCTCCGGATTCAGGGACGCGTGGCGATGAGGGCGAAGACGCGGTGAGGGATGTCGAGCGCATCGTGAGGAAAGCGCTCGGCGAGGAGTCGGGCGTGGGCGGCGTCGAAGCGCTCCACGTCATCCGGAGGCAGGGTGGCGCCGACCATGGCGCTGGCGCGGGAGCGGCCTCGCCAGGACTCGTGGGTGTAGGGCAGGAGCACGTCGAAGGAGAAGGTCTCCAGGGGCGTGAAGTCCGCGTCGCTGACGTCACGGAGCCACTGCGGGTAGAGGCCGACGCCGCAGCCGAAGCGAGCATGGTCCGGTGGGTTGGGATTGAAGGCGTCCATGAGGGCCTCGGTGGCGGCGACGACGTTGCCGGGCAGGGATATCCAGTCGAGGTGCGCGATGACGAGCTTGCCGTCAGGAACGAGCAGGCGAGCGGCCTCGCGCGCGGCGGCAGGGCGGTCGAACCAGTGCCAGCACTGACCTGCTGTCACGAGGTCGAACGCGCCGGAAGGCAGGCCCGTGGCCTCGGCGGGGGCCTCGCGTGAGTCGATGGGCAGACCTGCCTCGGAGGCGAGCTGGCGCCCGGCCGCGAGCATGGACGCGGACACATCGAGCGCGGTGACCGAGCAGCCGTGTCGCGCGAGTCCTCGTGCGACGGTGCCAGTGCCGGAGCCGACATCCACGGCACGGAGTCCGGGGCGGAGGACGTTCTCTCGGGCCAGACGGGTGAAGAAGGCGTCCGGGAAACCCATGCGGTGTTTCGAGTAGTCCTCGGACGTGCGACCAAAGTCGACGACAGGCATGACAGTGCTCCTCTCGCGTCGTCCCGAGCGCCGAGTGAGCCCAAGGGCTCACATCGACACGGGAGTCGAGTCGAGTCGACAATGAATGTTCTGGAGGTTGCGGGGATATGAGTAGACGCAAGGGTGGACGCTCTCAATCTCGATTCGACCATCGACCCGAGGAGGAGCTCGTCACGGCGGTGGAGGCGGCGGCGCTCCTGGGGGTGAAGCGGGCGACGCTGTACACATACGTGAGCCGAGGGCTCGTGCGCTGCGTGCCCGAGCCGGGGACGAAGGAGAACCGCTATGTGCGCTCGGATTTGGAGCGCCTGAAGACAAGGCATGACGCACGTGCAGGGCACGCGGCGGTGGCCTCGGGGGCGCTGCGCTGGGGTGAGCCGGTCATCGACTCGTCCGTGTCACAGGTGGGCGCGGAGGGGCTGGCGTACCGGGGACACTCGGCGGTGGCGCTGGCGATGGAGGGGCGGAGTCTCGAAGCGGTGGCGGAGCTGCTGTGGACAGGGAGGCTCCCGGAGCAGGACCCACGGTGGGCGAGCGAGGAGCCACCGTTTCCACCGTCGGAGCTGGCGAGACTGTTGCCGCGAGACACGCCTCCGGTGGCGGCGCTGTCCGCGCTGGTGCCACTCCTGGCGGCCAGGGACGCGGTGCGCTTCGCCGCGCCGCCCGAACAGGAGAAGGCACGAGCGAGACGATTGCTGCGTCAGTTGGCGGCATGGGTGTGCGTGGCGCATGCACCAGGGCGGGTGGCTCGGGCACTGCGGGCGGGAACGGTGGCGGAGTCACTGGCGCTGGCGTGGGACACCAAGGTGAAGCGAGCACCGGAGTTGCTCAATCGCGCACTGGTGTTGTGCGCGGACCACGAGCTGAACGTGTCGACCTTCACGGCGCGGGTGACGGCGTCATCGGGAGCGGACCTGTACGCGTGCCTGTGCGCGGCACTGGGAGCGCTATCGGGTCCAAGGCACGGTGGGGCGTGTGACAGGGTGGAGGCGCTGTTGACGGAGGTGGGGAAGCCGGAGCGCGCGGCGGCCGTGGTTTACGAGCGGCTGCGCCGAGGCGAGGCGGTGCCCGGTTTCGGCCACCAGCTGTACCCCGAGGGAGACCCAAGGTCCCCGCCCATCATCGAGGCGGCAAGGGAGGTACGACCGGAGTCGCCGAGAGTCAAAGTGGCAAGAGCCGTCCAGGAAGCGGGACACCCATCGCCGTCAGTGGACCTGGGACTGGTGATGCTGGCGGACGCGCTGGGCCTTCCCACGGGAGCGGCGGCAACAATCTTCGCGGTGGGACGCGCGGCGGGCTGGGTCGCACACATCCTGGAGCAGCGGGAGCAGGGCCACCTGCTGCGCCCCAGGGCACGCTACGTGCAGTCGCCTCGTTAATGACTTCCCTCCCCGTTCGTGATGCTGAGCGAACCCAGAGGTTTGAATCAGAGAGCGTGGTCCTGTCGTAGCCCTACTGGAAATTCATTTCCAGAGCCGACATGGGCATCCCTCGTGGATTCTATGCCTGGGGCCCAAGCAGGGAGGACCCTCTACACGTTCGGTATTGCGTCATCAGTATAGACGGAATCATCCGACGAGAGAGCACTTTTCAAGTTGTCGGACTGAACGCGTCTGGTACTTGAATACAGATTGCCGGACAAAATACGCCAGGGAGATCCTCAACGCCCATCGCACGCAGAGTGCGTCAATGCCCGCTCACAGGGAAAGTGCCACATGAAGATCCGCAGACAGACAATTCTTTCAATCACACTAATATTCTCTCCTCTCCTATTCGCGAGCTGTAGCAAGGACTCGGAGAATATCACTCCACCTCAGCCTCAAACCTCTGCCGCCACTGCAACCGTCCTCAGCGAGCATCGGTTCAAGCCAACTGACAAGCAAGTCGCCCTCAAAGCCCTTGGTCAAAGCTGCTCATCCGCGGGACCCGGCGAATGCGCTTCGGGCATCTGCGTGCACACAGGGGCAGCGCGGGATACGGGATACATCTGCAGCCAGCGCTGTGACCAAGGAAATCCCTGCCTCCAAGGGTGGCGCTGCACACGCACCCATCCTTCTGACCCGTCCGCGAGTCTTTGCCTTCCCATCGAAGTCAACGACACCATTTCTCACCCCTAACTTCCGAGCGAAGCCCCCCCACCCCATGAGAACAAGTTCTCCACAATCAGGGCATGTCCTCTTTCGCCCTCCCAGGCTCGCGCTGCTGGTATTCATTTTCTCCCTTTTGACGCCCATGTTGGCGGGAGCCGCAGGCCAGTTCTCAGTCTGCCAGGAAGCTCCTGATGGACGGCTCTTCATCTGGACCTGCGCATGTGGCAAGGACGCAGCAGGGAACGCAGCCCAGATGTATTGTGATGGGCTCCATCATGCATGTGGCAGTGGAAACTGTCACTATCCGCCGACAGGCGATCTTGAGGACATTGGCTATTATGACTGTTGTGCCACCGGGCTTCTCTGTATCGAAGGCAACGCCCACGGGGATATCCTCGGTGGTGTCGAGACATGTGATGAGCCCTGGGCGGAATGCACGATAGGTGAAGAGTGCCGTGCCCCCAATAACATCTGCCAGGTGGGTCGCTGCGAAGGGTCCGCAGGCAGCATCAGCACGACGACTGGAACCCCCCAACACAAAGAAACTCACTGCGAATACTCTGAAGACACGGACTGCCACGACGATGATGAAGGGGATGAAGGGAATGATGCCAGCTGCGGGTCTGCCCCCCCTCCCTTGGGGCCTCCTGATGCCCCCTTGGGGGATGCACCCTACATAGGCGACCCCGTATTGCTGGGGGGTCGCACGACGCGACATGACGCGACAGACGTCGTCATCCCGGGAGTCCTGGGCAACATTGAGTTCAAGCGAAGCTATGTCTCCACGGAGAAAAAGTGGGCACTCGATCAGACACTGGGGAGTCCGTCCGCAGGCTCCATCCCCAAACCCTTTGGCAACTCGCCTACCTACTCGGCGTCTTTGAATTGGTGGCATAACTTCTACAGCTTCGTCTATCCCCGCACGGCGCTTCCCAACTCCGAACTCTGGCAGGTCCGCGAAGGAAGCGGCAAGCTGGTGGACTTCACAGGGTGCCTGCGCTCCCCTTCTTCGTGCCTGGCACACCCCACCCGGCTTTCTGGAGAAACGCAGTGGCGGCTGATCTGGGAGAGCACGGGCCCCAACAGCGGCTATTTCGTCTTGCACAAGCCCGGAACGGGCAGGTTCATCTACGCGGACGTTTGGACTCCCCAGGGCGGCACGGCGAGTGAGGCGCGCTACTTCCTGAGCCGTATCGAGGATGCGCAACAGCTGACACCTTCAGGGCAGCCCCTCGTCCTTGCCACACTGACATATACCGCCCCCTCCGGGCTCTCCTGCCCTGGATTGAGCGCTGGCGCCAATCCCGGAGTCCCCTATCTTGCTACCATTGAGAGCCTGGAAGGAACCCGTCTCCGGTTCGAGTACAAGCGCGTGGCCAACTACCTGCCCGGGCAACCTGAGCAATGTGTCCTGGCGCGAGTCCTCGCGGAATCGTCGGCAAGCACCGCTCCTGCTACCTCGCTCGTCGAATACAACTACCTGCGCAACGATGCTGGCGTCGAAATCGCAGGTCTCATCGAAAGCGCGCCACTCCCACAACAAGGAGGTGCGGTCGAGAGCTATACCTATCCCAATCTTGAAACTGGGACAGGCCAATGGCAGCTCCGCAAGGGCGGCGCGGTCTTCGTCACCCACACCTCCACCAAGGGAAAAGTCACTTCCGACTCATCCATCAAACGTGGAAAGCGTGGCAGTGGAAGCCTTTCTCTCCGCGCTCAACAGCCCCCAGCCCCCTGCACGAACGATTCTTCGCCTGCTTGCAAGAAAACCAAGACGACCACCGCAGACCTCTATGCCTTCGACGGCAGAGGAACGAGCTTCTACTATCTCTCACAGTACGCCCATGTCTACGACATGGAGCAGACGTCCTTCGCCCGTCCCTGGAGAATCCGTCGGGTCACTCGCCCTTGCCCCGAAGCGGCGTCTTGCACCCAGACTCGGGAATTCGTCTGGCATCAGTTTGATGACGGCCCTGCTGTCTCACTTGCAGAGAAGGACTTCGAGAACGGGTGGACTGTTCGTGAGTGGGAAGGCCCTCCTGATGGTGGGGTTGGCGGATATGCGGACCTGAAGCGAATCCAAGTAGGAGCGGACAACCGGGACGGCGGGAGCGCCCTGGAGACCGTGTCGTTTGAATACACCAACGCAACCGCCGGAACGGGGCTCGTGGTGGGAGAACGAATCCGAACCGAGGAGCGCACGGATTCCGTTCTCGTGCCTGCTGAAGAGGCCGTCACGCGCTATGTTCATGACCCCGCGACCAACCGGTTGCAGGCCGTCTTCCGAAGCGGCTACACACAAGGGCTGACAGGAAGCGCGTGGGATACCACTCCGGTCCTGAAGCACCTCGGTACGTTCTATTTCACGAGGCACGCGTGCGCAGGGGGTTCCATGGATGATGCATTGGGGCGAGTCCTGGAAGTCCACGGCCCTTGCTGGGTCGACAATCTCTCGGCGACGGACTGCTCTCCTTCACTCAACCCCCAGGTTCCCATTACCCAGTATCACTACTGGCCAGCGGGCGCTGCGGGGCACAATGCCTATCGGCTCCAGAAAGTCGTGCGCTTTCCGAACACCGGAGGAAGTGCATCCTGCACGGGACAGCCTGGGCTTGAGACACTCTATTCCAATTATGACCTGTGGGGGCAACCCCAGCTCGTGGTGGACGCCAATGGCGTTAGCACGACGTACACCTACGAGACGGGTCGTGTCACATCTATCACCACGCAAGGAGCGACCTGGAATTACACCTACGACAACGGCACGTTGGCCTATGTAAAATCCCCTCGTGGCGACTACGAGATGTTCTGCCGCCGCCAGAACCAAGGTTCTAGCAGCACCTGCACGGGTCCTTGGTACGATGACCTTCGAGCACGGAGCAAACTTCCCTTTCCTGGTGGACATGCCAATGAATCTATTCGCTATGACCGGGGGTCGGATGGGCTCATCTCATCGGAGACCTACTCCAGTTCGTACTGGGGGGGCGGGGGAATGGAGCGGCGCGCGCGCTATCACCAAGCCAACCTGGACGGCATGCCCTCCTATGAGCGAGTCGGTGGGAGTATCGACGCGCAAGGGAGTCACTACGTCCAGCGTCGGCTCTTTGATGGCGCTGAGCGTCTGGTGGGTTTGGGAGCGCCCTATAACGTGACTCCAGCGCTCTGTAACGGACAGGCCCTGGATGGACGCCCTGTTTCCCCACTTTGCAGCGCACTCAGCTATGACCGCGCGAACCGGCTGACAGGTGTCGAGCAGTTTCCAGAGATTGGGACGCGAGCAAACGGCACCCGTGCATGCTTCGCATATGACATTCAAGGCAATGTGAAGACGGTGCGAAGTGGCTGTTCTGCGGCGAGCGGGGCCATAGGGGATTGCTCTTCATGCACGCAGCCCCTATCGACGTACCAGCATGATGATTTCGGAAACCTCATTCAGGTCGCATTGCCATGGCAGAGTGGCAACGGAAGAACGCGATACAGCCACGATGCCACGGGGCAAGTCCGCGCGAAGCAGACGCCACAGATGGAGTCAGGCTCGGAGCACCTCGCCTATGCGTATGACGCATTAGGGCGACCGCTCTCGACTGCGCGCATTGTCGGAGGCACCACGCCAACCACGGAGTTGCTGTACACGCTTGGATATGACCAATCCGCCACGCCACACGCCACATGTCCTCAGCCGGCGAATACTCAAGGTAGGCTGCTGTTCCGAAACGACTCCTTCGGGCAGACTTGGTATTCGTATGATGGCCAGGGAAGGGTTGTCCGAGAGATCAGGGCCCGTGCCGGCACAGATGGCTCCTTTTCTTGCCCTGCCTACTCTCCGGCCAGCACACTTCATACAACGTACAGCTATTCCTCCGCGGGAGATCTGACGTCGATTGAGTATCCCTACGGACACAAAGTCACGTATCAATACAGGCTGCACGAGACGACTTCGACACCTTCGGACCGAGTGGGCGGCATCCAGGTCGCGCGTTGGAGCGGCACGGACTGGACGGTTCTTGCCTCCATTTCCAAAATCGAATGGGAGCCCTATGGGGATGTGCGCGGCTATCAAATCAACGCACCATCTTCGGCGCAGCCGGTGTCCGTTGACTACTCGCTCAGCTCCACCACCGAGACACCTCCTGCGTCGTGTGCCGTGGGTGCAGGGGGTTGGCCAGGGTCACGGGATTTAAGTGGCCGGGTTCGTAGCCTCTTCGTGTCACCTGGGCCTTTGGCCCTGAATCAGGGCTCAGGAAGTATCTACAAGAGGTTCTATACGTGGAAGGCGGACCAGGTGGCCCGTACGGATACGTGTCTCCTGGGAGCGACAACTCCTGTAACGGAGCAATTCACATATGACGGACTTCTGCGGCTTGCCAGCGCCACCCGTCCAACAGGGAACTTCGCGGCCACAGGCGGCGCATTCAACTCGCGCGTCTACACTTATGACGGGCGTGGCAACCGCCTGACTGAAGAAGTGGATGGCCAGCTCCTGACCCTCGCGCATGGTACTGGCTCATTCGCGGACCGGCTGGATAGTCGCTCAGGCATCGGTGTCAACTCGGCGTTGAATCTCCAGTTCTCCTATGACGCGGATGGGCGAGCGAGCGAGAAACGCTGGGCGACTGTGGGGGGCACCCCGATGCACAAGGTCGAATTTAATCTGGGGCCATCCATCAATGGAGGAAACGAGACTGTCTTCCGTTCCGTCAAGGTCAATGGAGGCACTTATGAGTATTACTACGATGCAATGAATAGACGTCGGCTCAAGCGATATCCGAGCACGGCGGAGGACGAGTTCTTTTACGACACGTCGCACCTCTTGCTCGTGGACCGAGGCAACCCCAGCGCGACTCCGCCATCTGGAGGATACGGCCACCATGTCGACGACACCTACGTGTGGCTCGGAAACCGTCCAGTCATGGTGGTGAGAGGTCGACTGACGGCGCAGATGGAGAGAGACAGTAATCCGACGGGGGATTGTGGGCGAAACGGGGAACCCGCGACCTGCGGGGTCTACTTCCCCGTCATGGACATGTTGGGCAAGCCGGTCCTGATGCTGGACCAGGCCGGCAAGGTCACCGGAGCTGCGGACTACGAGCCCTTCGGCCACGTCAATCGCGTCAGTCAACCGGCGGCAACCCTCCATCCCTATCCAGAGAACGCAAATCTTACGCTCGCAACATTCGAACAGCCGTCCAGCAGCTCCACTGTCCGAACCCGGTTCCGCGCACTGTTTGGACAGGTCGACACGGTTGACACGGATGACTTCGTGTCACTGGTGGATGCGGACACGAGCGCAACACTGGGCCCGACCATCTCCCAACCTGCCAGTGGACGTTTCTGGAGTCATTGGGTTCAACCAACCGCATCACGGGCCCAGGTCAGGTTCACGTCGGATGCGCTCCCAACAGCGTGCAGTACGTGTGCTCCTGGCACCTGTTCTCCCGAGTGTACTCCAGCCAATGGTGTAACATTGGAGGGCTACGAGTATCAGAGATTCCAGTCAGGAGCTCAATCCTTCTGGATTCCGCTACGGTTCCCTGGCCAGTATCATGACTCTGAGACAGACCTTTTCGAGAACTGGAATCGCTATTATGATCCAACTATCGGACAGTATCTGCAGCCAGAGCCTCTGCTAAACTCCGCGCGAACAATCAAAAAAGCTGCCTCAAATGGGTCCCCGTTGCCTACGTACGGCTATGCACAAAACAATCCGATTCAGTTCATTGATCCGGACGGCCTTAAAGCGCGTTGCCCCAATGGGTTCTGGATTGGAGCTCCGCTAGCCCTGGGCGAGATTGCAATCGGCCCAACCGGCGGACTAGGATTTGGAGGCATCTACAGTTGCACATCGGCCCCGATTTCCGTGGCAATCATTAGCGTCTGCTCATTTGGTTCCGCACCTCCAAGCCCGTTCAAGGCAGCCAACTGGAAGAAACTCCATGCGGGGTGTGGCATCGGCGCTGGATGGACGACCGACACCTATACCGTAGCTGATTTTGAGGGATGGAGTTTTGGTGGTTTTGCCTCCGTAGGAGCCGGCATCGGCGTAACAGGATTCGTTGAAGGACACGACCCACGCAAACCGGATACATTTGGAGCAGTTGTCGGACCAGGAGCCGGCGCTGCCGTCGGACCGCTTGCCTGCAAAACCTGGGCATGGGAACTGTGATAATGCGCAGACCAGAACTTTCAGCAACTCCCTCAACCCTTCGAGAATGGGCTGGCTTTTCGGTATGTCTGCTCACGGTCGTCACAGTGTCCGTTGTAGTTGCTCGCGGCCACACACTCCAGAATGCCTATTTATTCTGGTTTCCGTGGACGGGTTTTGCAGCCGCCGCCTTCCTATACATACTCAGACGCCTACGTCTCATTCTCACCGAGCGCTCGTCGACATTCACCCTCTCAGACAAGCTCCTGCTCGCGCTCGTCTATGTACTTGGACTGGCGGCATTCCTGACCTTGTATCTCCAAGGATTCCTGAGACATTAGACACCACTCGGATTTACCTCTGAATTACTTCACGGCGACCCACTTTTCCGAGGACACAATGCACAATCATGTCGCATGCGCGCCAACAACCCGCAGATCACGGAGACGGACCTGAGAATGGTCACGTATGCTCCAATGTGCAGTTGCCTTGAAGGAAAGTAGAATTCGTCGCGGAGAGTGGTGACTACTACGAGTCACTATCCTCTTCGTTGGACCAGCGGAAGCTGTCACCTTCCAGCCAACCCGAGCACTCTCGGGTTGGCTGGAGGCTCTTCACGGTGGACACTGCGCCCGTGGACACACGACGCGCCTATCCTCGATTCGCCATCGCCTCCCTCTTGGGCAACGTCGCCTTCCTCGCCTCCTGGGGTGTCCTGCTCTCACGCCCCTCCGGTTGGCTCGTGGCAGGCCCCATCCTCCTGGCCCTCTTCGTCATCCTCCGCGTGGGCGGCATGTGGCTCTACGCCCGCCAGCAGACGGAAGGCAGCCCGCGCATCCGCCGCGCCGCCCTCTTCACCACCCTGCTCGCCTTCGTCGGCGTCGGCCTCTGGGTCCTCACCGCCGTGCGCGGCCCCACCATCAGCTTCTGAGCCACCCCCCAGAAACGCCTCGCGGGCGCTCCCAGAAGGCCCCAAGGCCCTCCAGAACGCGCCCGCGCGGTACATCAGCTCGCGGCCTCAGAGGGCCGCGTCAGCCCGTCACACGTTGAAGCGGAAGTGCATGCAGTCGCCGTCCTGCACGACGTACTCCTTGCCCTCCATCCGCAGCATGCCCTTCTCCTTCACCGCGGACTCACTGCCCAGCTTCACCAGGTCCTCCCAGCGCATCACCTCGGCCTTGATGAAGCCGCGCTCGAAGTCCGTGTGGATGACACCCGCCGCCTGCGGCGCCTTGTAGCCCTTGTGAATCGTCCAGGCGCGGCACTCCTGCTCGCCCACCGTGAAGTATGTCCACAGGCCCAACAGCGTGTAGCCCGCCCGCACCACCTTGTGCAGACCCGGCTCCGTCAGCCCCGCGCTCTCCAGGAAGCCCGGACGCTCGGCCTCGGGAAGCTGCTGGATTTCCGACTCCAGCGCCGCCGCGAGCACCACCACGTCGAAGCCCTCCTTCGCGGCCATCTCCTTCACCGCCGCGACGTGCTTGTTGGCGTCTTCCTTCCCAATCTCGCCCTCGCCGATGTTCGCCACGTACAGCACCGGCTTGTCCGTCAGGAGGAACAGGTCGTGGATGACGGCCTTCTCCTCCTCGGTCAGCTTCTGCGCCCGTACCGTGATGGCGGCGTCCAGCCCGGCCTTCACGCGGTCCAGCAGGGCGACCTCGGCCTTGGCCTCGTCACCAGCCTTGCCGCCCATCTTCGTGTTCTTCAAGGAGCGCTCGCGGCGCTTCTCCACCGTCTCCAGGTCCTTGAGGCACAGCTCCGTGTCGACCACGTCCCGGTCCCTCACCGGATTCACCCCGCCCTCGACGTGGGTGACGTTGTCGTCCTCGAAGCAGCGCAGCACGTGCAGCACCGCGTCCACCTGGCGGATGTTGCCCAGGAACTGGTTGCCCAGGCCTTCGCCCTTGGAGGCGCCGCGCACCAGGCCGGCGATGTCCACGAACTCCAGCGACGTGGGGACCTTCTTCAGCGGCTTGATGAGCTCGGAGAGCTTGTCCAGCCGCTCGTCCGGCACGGGCACCACGCCCACGTTGGGCTCGATGGTGCAGAAGGGGTAGTTGGCCGCCTGTGCGCCCGCGGCCGACAGCGCGTTGAACAGGGTGGACTTGCCCACGTTGGGCAGCCCGACGATTCCGATGGATAGCGCCATGGTGATTCCCTGGAACACGCGCGCCGGGGGGCGCGCTTCCCCGAACTAGGCCGACCGGCGGACGCCGGCGTTGCCGGAGCCGCTCAGCGGAAGGCCCTTCACGAACTGCTCGGCCAGCGCGCGGTGCTTGCTGTCGTCCATGCGCTCGCCGATGAGCTTGCCGGCCACATCCATGGCCAGGTCCACCGCCATGGCGCGGACCTCGGCGATGGCCTTCGTCTTCTGCTCGTCGATTTCACGACGCGCGCTCAGCTTCAGCTCCTCCGCCTCCTTGCGGCTCTTCGCCATCAGCTCCTCGCGGAACTTCTCCATCTCCTGCTGGTTGCGGCGCGTCTCCTCGGCGGCCTGACGGCGGGCCTCGGAAATGGCCGTCTTCTGGTCGGCCAAGAGCTTCTCCGCCTCGGCGCGCTCACGCTTGGCGCTCTCGATGGCGGCGGAAATCTGCTTCTCACGCTCCTCGACCAGCTGAAGGATGGGTCCCCACGCCTTCGCCTTCAGGACGAAGAACACGATGACGAAGGTGACAAGGGTCCAGAAGATGAGGCCCGGCTGGACGCTCACGAGGCTGCTGGCGGCGAGGACGTTGGGCAGGAACATGGTGGCGTGTCCGGCGTGAGGGAGGAGACAGCGAGGGAGTCTTCAGGGTGAAACAGCCTGCGAAGAGGCACCGGCACCCGCGATGTGACCCGCGAGCACCGGCGCTTCCCAGGCACCTGCGTTGAAACTAGGCGGTCTTGGTCGCCAGCAGAACGCAAACAACCAGCGCGAACAGCGTGGCGCCTTCGATGAGGGCCGCGGCGATGATCATCGTGGTGCGGATGTCGCCACCGGCGGCGGGCTGACGGCCCGTGGCGTCCATGGCGGCGGCGGCGAGCTTACCGATGCCGAGCGCGGCACCGATGATGGACAGGCCAGCGCCGAAACCGGCGGCGAGGAAGGCAAGAGCGAGGTTGGTCATGGCGGTGCTTCTCTTTTCTAGCGAAGGACCCACTTGTGGGGGGGTCGTGATTCCCTTCAGGACTACCTCTGACGGCCTTTCGAACCGCCAGGTCTTCTACGCGGGGCGCTCGACTGCTCGCGCCCCGCTAACCTGTCTCAGGCGTGCGCCTTGCCGTGGTCGTGGCTGCCACCCAGCTCGGAGTGGCCGTGGCCGTGGTCATCCGCGTGGCCGTGGTCGTCGTGGTGATGGCCCGTGGCCACCGCCATGCCGATGAACAGCGCCGACAGCAGCGTGAAGACGTACGCCTGCACGAAGGCCACGAACAGCTCCAGCAGGTAGATGGCGAACGCGAAGGGCACGCTCACCACCGCCACCGCCGGATGGCCGAGGATGAAGATGAGGCCGATGAGGAAGAAGAGGACGATGTGGCCCGCCAGCATGTTGGCGAAAAGACGCATCGTGAGGGCGAAGGGCTTGGAGATGAGCCCGAGGATTTCCACGGGGATCATGATGATCCACAGCGACCAGTGGACGCCGCCCGTCAGGTGCTTCAGGTAACCGCCCAGGCCCGCCGAGCGGATGCCCGCCGCCTGCGTCACGAAGAAGGTGCACAGCGCCAGGCCGCACGTGACGGCCAGGTTGCCGGTGGCCGTGGCCATCCAGGGGACGAGGCCCAGCAGGTTCATGAAGAGGATGAAGAAGAACGCGGTCAGCAGATACGGCACGTAGCGCGGGCCGTCCTCCTTGCCGATGTTCTTGATGGCCATCTCGTCACGAACGAAGAGCACCAGCATCTCGATGAGGTTGGCGCCCGTACCGCGCGGCACCAGCTTCGTCTTGTCGCGGCTGCTCCAGATGAAGATGGTGGCCAGGAGCAGCAGCGCCGCCAACCACATCATCACCGTGTGCTTGGTGATGGAGAGGTCCAGGCAGCCCGCCATCAGCCCCGGCCAACCCGTGGGCGCCACCAGCCCGTGGTCCGTCATCACCGGCTCGCAGCTGCCGATGCGCAGCGGCGGAATCGCGCCCAGGTGGATGGGCTGGCTGAGCGGGACCTCGAGCTCGAAGTCGTTCGTGTCCGCGACGTGGTGGAGGATGTAGTCCGGAACACTCGGCTCGCTTCCCTCACCGTGGCCCCCGGACTCCGAAGCCCACGCCGTGGCCACGAACAGAGAGGCGAACAGCACCATTGCCTTGCGCATCACTCGTCTCCGCCCGCCGCGCCCTTGGACGCGGCCATCACGTAGCTGACTTCAATCCATTGCAGCGCGAAGTAGACGCCAAAGAAGCCGGCGATGAACGGCACCGGCTGCAGACCTCGCGAAATCATCCCCAAGAGACCCACCAACACCGCCACCGCCCGCAGGCCGAAGACCACCGCCACCACCTTCATGGCCGCCTTCAGGTCTTGCTTCACCGCCCGCCGCTTCAACAACAGCGCCACCACGCCCGTCACCGCCGCCAGACCCACACCCCACAGCGCCGACACCCGGTTTTCCACCACCGTCGGCAACAGCCCCGCCACGGC
>NZ_VIFM01000261.1 GCF_006636215.1 Myxococcus llanfairpwllgwyngyllgogerychwyrndrobwllllantysiliogogogochensis
GGCTTCGACTGGTCGCTGGTGGCGGGGCTGTCGGGGCATGGCGTGCCGGTGTTGGTGGCGGGTGGATTGAAGCCCTCCAACGTGGCGGAGGCGGTGCGCGCGACGCGGCCGTACGGAGTGGACGTGGCCAGCGGGGTGGAGTCGGCCCCGGGCATCAAGGACATGGACGCGGTGCGCGCCTTCGTGCGGGCCGCGAAGTCCATCAACCTCTGGGAGTGACAGGGATGAACACGGAGACTGCCGCCGGTCGCTTCGGGCGCTTCGGCGGGCGCTACGTGCCGGAGACGCTCGTCCCGGCGCTGATGGAACTGGAAGAGGCGTACGCGGCGGCTCGCGCGGACCCGACATTCGACGCGGAAGTGGCGCGGGTGCTGCGCGAGTTCGTGGGCAGGCCCACGACGCTGACGCCCGCGCGCCGGCTGACCGAGGCATGGGGGGGCGCGCACGTCTGGCTCAAGCGCGAGGACCTGGCGCACACGGGCGCGCATAAAATCAACAACACCGTGGGGCAGGTGTTGCTCGCGTTGCGCATGGGCAAGAAGCGCATCATCGCGGAGACGGGCGCGGGCCAGCACGGCGTCGCGACGGCCACCGCGTGCGCGCTCTTCGGTCTGCCGTGCGAGGTGTACATGGGCGCGCTGGACGTGGAGCGGCAGGCGCTCAACGTCTTCCGGATGCGCGCGCTGGGCGCGGTGGTGCGCCCCGTGGAGTCGGGCTCGCGGACGCTGAAGGACGCGATGAACGAGGCCATGCGCACCTGGGTGTCGCAGGTATCGGACACGCACTACGTCATCGGCAGCGCGGCGGGGCCGCATCCGTATCCGACGGTGGTGCGCGACTTCCAGGCCATCATCGGCAAGGAACTGCGCACGCAGGCGCAGGCCGCCTTCGGGAAGCTGCCGGATGCGATTGTGGCGTGCGTGGGTGGCGGTTCGAATGCGATTGGCGTGCTGCATCCGTTCATCGGCGACGCGAGCGTCCGACTCATCGGCGTGGAGGCGGGAGGCCATGGGCTGGACTCGGGTCAGCATGGTGCGTCGCTGACGCTGGGCTCGGAGGGCGTGTTGCACGGCTCGCGCTCGCTGGTGTTGCAGGACGGGGACGGACAGATTCAGGAGGCGCACAGCATCTCGGCGGGCCTGGACTATCCGGGTGTGGGGCCGGAGCTGGCGCATCTGGCGAAGACGGGGCGCATGGAAGTGCGCACCGCCACGGACGACGAGGCGCTGGCGGCGTTCTACGAGGTGGCCCGGATGGAGGGCATCCTCCCCGCGCTGGAGACGTCGCATGCGTTCGCGCGAGGCAGGGAGCTGGCGCGGGAGCTGGGCGTGGGTAGGTACCTGGTCATCAACTGCTCGGGCCGAGGGGACAAGGACGTCGCGACGATTTCCGCGCGAGGCGTCCCGCCCGCGGTGGGGGTGAAGGCGTGAGCGGAGATATCGCGAAGGCCTTCGCACGGGCGAAGGCGCGGGGCGAAGGCGCGCTGGTGGCGTATGCCATGGCGGGGGACCCGGACCTTGCTCGCTCGGTGGACGTGTTCACCGCGCTGGTGGAGGGTGGCGCGGACATCGTCGAGGTGGGCGTGGCGTTCAGCGACCCCATCGCCGACGGGCCCGTCATCCAGGGAGCCTCTGAGCGCGCGCTGAAGGCGGGCTCCACGCTGAAGCGCGTGCTGGAGGAAGTGGTGCCGGAGGTTCGTCGGCGCTGCCCGGAGACGCCACTGGTCATCATGACGTACGTCAACGTCATCATGGCGATGGGTGAGGAGCGCTTCGCGAAGCTGGCGCGTGAGCGCGGCGTGTCGGGAGCCATCCTTCCGGACCTGCCGCCCGAGGAGAGCGGGAGCCTGCGCGCCACGTTCGACGCGGCGGGCGTGGACCTGATTCCGCTGTGCGCGCCGACGACGCCGCGAGCGCGAGCGGAGGCCATCGCGAAGGACGCGCGCGGCTTCGTGTACTGCGTGTCGGTGGCGGGCGTAACGGGTATGCGCGCCGAGCTGCCGCCGGACCTGTCGCAGCGGTTGGACCTGGTGCGCAACGCCTCGCCGGTGCCGGTCGTCGCGGGCTTCGGCATCTCCAGCGCGGACCAGGCGCGGACATTGTCGGCGCATGCGGACGGCGTGGTGGTGGGCAGCGCCATCGTCCGGGCCGCGCACGCCGACGGGCCTCAGGCCGCCAAGGCGCTCTGCGCTGAAATCAAGCGCGGCCTGAAGCGCTGAGCGAAGAGGCTCGGATACGAGGGAGAACGGTGCGAGGAACCCGTCCTCGCGCATCGCCTCTCTCGTACCGCACGCGAAACTATCGGGACGCGTCACCCTGGACCATCTGCATGGCGAAGGGTGCGCACCTGCCATGTAGGAATCGTGATGAGACCGTGAGGAACCCCAAGCCCTCGCCATGTCTCATGACGGCCTTTCCGACGGAGTTGGAGAGGAGTCCTTCATGAGATGTGACAGCTGGGCCGGAGTGATGGCGACGGCACTGCTCGCGGCGAGCCCCACGCACGCGCAGATGGAACCACAAGCAGTCTCCCCACTGGCGTGCCTGCTCACGGCATCGCATGGGGCGCTCCGAATCCACTTCGAAATCAATCGCTGTTACTTCAGCGAGTCGGGGACGGTGAACCTCGTCCTGACGCCCTTCGTGGCGAAGATTTAAGGAGGATACGACTCAGGGCTCTACTTCAGCCTCCGAGTGTCACAGCGGACGCTCTCACCCATCGCCGGATACCAGATGGTCCGCGAGCTGGTGGATGCAGCCACCCAGCAAGAGACAGCGCCCGATTGCGGAGACAATGGGAGCTATCGGGCGGCCCTTGAGTGGAGCTGCGATACCCGGAGCGCCGTCGGCTGGCAGACCACAGTGATTAGCGCCCCCACCTGCTACGCGGACGTCTTTCCCGATCTTCCCTATGGGACCGCTACGCACAAGGGGACCGCCATGGACACGAAAGCGAAGGAGCCGTTCTACCTGCGCGCCTACGGCATCCATCGCGTTGCGAACCGGATGCTCCGAGAGGGCCTGCGCTGACCCGCCAGCGAGGCGCGAGCACGCGGCGCGCATCCAGGGGTGTCCCACCCGAATCGCCTCACGCGGACCGCGCTCGTCGCCCGCGAGCCACAACCATCCCAAGCAGCCCCAGGAACGTCAGAGCGGAGACACCCAGGCCCCACCGCGCGGGCAGGTCTCGATAGACCATCGTCACCTGATGGCGGCCCGCCTTCACCGGCACGGCACGCACCGCGACGTTGGCTGGAAGAATCGGAGCCTCCACGCCATCCACTGACGCGGTCCACCCCGGGAACCACGCGTCATTCACAACAAGCACCGCGTCGCGAGGGCTCTCCACCTCAAACACCAGGGACTCCGCCTCGTACCGCTCCACCCTCACCTGCCCTCCCACGGCGGACGTGTCCCCCGTGGCCAGGCCGGGCCCGGCCGCACCACACTCGACGAGCGCCACCCGACCGGAGCGAACGAGCGTGTCCTCCAACAGCGGCATCGCGGTCTCATACGAGTCGACACAGCGGGCATTCGCCAGGAACACACGCGGCAGGACTCCCGGGTGCTCCACCATCACCGCCCCCAGCGAAGCGTCCGCTCCCACGAGCTTCCTTCCCGCGGCCTCGAGTGGCTTCCACTCCATGACCGGGTGGACTGAATAGGCCACCGAGAACAGGGGGGCTCGTACGAGGAACCACGGCGTCACTTCCTTGACGATAGCGCGCACCCGCCGGCTCCCGCCGGGCAGGTGCACCTCCGCGCTCTCCAGTCCCCACAGGCCCGGCGTGTCCGGCATGAGCGTCTGCACCGAGCCGAGCGAGCGCCGCTGCAGCGGATCAAGCCCCTCTATCTTCGACGTGAGCCCAGCCACGTCATAGTGGGAGGCCACCCGAACGGGCACCCGTTCCTCCACGCGAGGGCGCGCGAGGATTTCCTCGACGAACGGAGGCGGCGTGGACAGCACCTCGGGCGTAAGCAATTCATAGAGCCCCTCGCTCGCCACGGCGCTCGATACGAACTGCGTCACCAGCAACACCCCAGCGCTCCAGCGAGGCTGGAGCATCCCGCCCCCGCAGAGCGCCGCGCCCGCCGAGGCCACGAGACAGACGATGACGAACCGCGACGAGAGCAGCTCGCGAAGGTCCTCCGGCATCTCCGGCCAGCGAGGCACCAACAATCCCGAGGTGAAGGCCTGCCCCCACCGCTCGGCCGCGGCGAGCACGAGACACCCCACCACCACCGTCACCGCCAGCCGGAGAAAGGCCCGTCGAGCCTCGCCCTGGAACACGCCCTTCCATCCCAGCGCCGCCAGGAAACAAACACCCAGCCCCAGGAAGGGAACGAGCTTGGAGGGATAGCGGAACACGCGCCATGGAGGGACCCACGCATATGCGGCCCCATAGAGCGGCAGCGCATCCCCCAGCGAAAGCCCCAGGGCGAGCAGCCACACGCTCCCCCACAGCCACAGCGTCCGTGAACGACGATGTCGCCACGCGCCCGCCCCCGCGAGGAGGAGCACGGGCACCCCCAGGTGGATGGAGCTCACCCAGAAGCTCGCGAAACCCGAGGGAGCCAGCTTGATGACGACGGCCCTCGACGCCTCCGGTACCTGCTCGGGAAACACCAGATACGGCCCCAGCAACGGTTCGAGCAGCCGCAGTGGATGGAGCGAGAACTCCTGCGCGATGTCGAGCGTCCGGCCCCCCGCTTCAGCCGTCCCCATCAAGGCCACGGACGAGAACAACTGCGGCGCGGCCAGCAGAGTCCCCACCCCGAGCACCCCCAACATGGCCAACAGCCGGGAGCGCTGAGCGACAGCGGGCCCGGAGAGCGCGAGCAACACCACCAGCCCATACGTCACACAGAAGGCCTGCACGTCCCCCGCGAACAACACGAGCGCGAGCAACGCTCCCGCGAGCAGCAACCGCCCCGGCCCCGGCGCGCGAAGCTGTCGCTCCGAGGCCCACAGCGCCCATGGGACCGTGGCCGCGGCCATCAGGTAGCAGAGGTTGTTGGTGATGCAGACCAGGTAGCCGCTGAAGGCATACGCCATCCCTGCCAGGAACGCGCCCGGCCGAGGCACCTCCCACAGTCGAGTCAGCGCATATCCCCCCAGCAGCGCGACCGGGAAACACAGCAGGATGTTCGCGTTGAAGGCCTGGTCCAGCGAGAGCAACAGGTACAGCAACTTGCTCGGATGAAAAGGCGCGACGACCAGCGTGCCCGCGTAGGGCTGACCGAACCCATCCAGCGTCAGCCACTCCGGAAACCGGCCCGCCAGCACCGCCTCGCGCCAGTAGTGGAACACCGGCAGGTAGACGTGCAGCGAATCGCGCTCGCTGAACATCTCCCCCGTGAGCGGCACCCGGTGGAAGTAGAGCGCCGTCAAGCCCAGGGCACAGGCCACCAGCAACAGCCACTCGGACCGCGCGGCATGTACGCGCGCGCGCTGCGAAGGCTCACTCGAAGGAAGGGCGGGGGAAGTGGATTCTGGAGAGGACACGCGAGCAGCCCTGGGCGAGGCGTCGCCCGGCGCGAGCATAGTTCAGGACGCGTGCCCGGCACGGCAGAAGCACCGCACCTCGCCACCTCAAGGAGAGGCCGAGCGAGCCTTCTCCCAGATGGCCCGGTAGTCATACGTCGGGTAGAACTCCGTGCGGAACGCGCCCCACGCGCCCTTCTCGAACGCGAGGTTCACCTCGCGCAGTTTCTCGGGAGGAAGCCGCACGGTGACGACCTGTCCCACGCCCATCATCACGTACCAGGACACCACCTCCACGCCGGGCGGCGGGAAGCTCTTGCGAAAGCCCGTGCGGTCCAGGTGCGCGTTGATCTCCTCCAGCGTCTTGCCCTGGTCGTGCTTCATGAAGATGGTCAGCAACATCGTGCCGTCCGTGCTGGCCCCCTTCCCCGCGGGAGCCTGCGCATGTCCCGGCAAGGCCAGCGTCGAGGCCAGGAGCAACGCGAGGACGGTGGAAGCCTGGGGCAACGGGCGGAGGTGACGCATGCGTGACTCCTCGGGAGCAACGTGAATCACCCCAGGGTGCGGTGGACGACGCACGGGTTCAAGCCTCGCGCGTCCGTCGTTGGACAGCGGACCAGATGAAGCGCGCGCCTGGGACGGCGTGGATGGCACAATCCGACCAATGAAAACGCGGGGTCCGCAGGTGGTGCTCGTCCGTCACGGAGAGACGGCATGGAGCCGCAGTGGCCAGCACACGGGGCGCACGGACGTCCCGCTGCTGGAGGAGGGTCGGAAGATGGCGGCGCTGCTCGGCGCCCCCCTGCGCGCCTGGACCTTCTCCCAGGTGTGGAGCAGCCCCCTGAGCCGGGCCTTCGAGACCTGCGCGCTGGCCGGCTACGGCGACGCGGCCCAGCGGCGTGATGACCTCATGGAGTGGGACTACGGCGACCACGAGGGCCGCACCGGCGCGGAGATTCGCGTGGAACACCCCGGCTGGACGGTGTGGAAGGACGGCGTGCCCCACGGCGAGACAGTGCAACAGGTGGGCGCTCGCGCGGACCAGGTCATCGCCGATGCCCGCGAGGAGAAGGGAGACATCCTCATCTTCTCCCACGGCCACTTCCTGCGCGTGCTCGCCTCGCGCTGGCTGGGCCTCCCGCCGGATGATGGTCGACTGTTCCTCTTGAGCACCGGATCCATCAGTGTGCTCGGCTCCGACGGAGATGCCGCCCAGCCGGCACTCGCCAGCTGGAACGACACCACCCACCTCAAGGGGTGAGCCACGCCACGCGGCGCGGGCTCAGCACTCTCCGCAGCTCAGCACCGAACCACTGCTCGTCTGCTCGTAGTCAGTGCACGAGGCGCCCGCCGGATTGAAGCACACGCGATAGCGCTCCTGCGCGCCCATGAGCGCGGGGTTGGGCTCGCGGTAGAGGATGCCGCAACACGGGGGCAGCAGCTCCGCGCCGTCCTTCGCGGGAGGCGCCTCGGCGGCGACGCCGTTCGGACAGCCCCAGGGGTCCTCCTCGCAGACCCAGCGCGTGCCACAGGCGGAATTGATGCCGCAGTAGCTCCCACCCACGGAGTACCAGGGAGACCAGTTCGCGCAGGAGTCGTAGCCCGGGCACATGCCCAGCGCCGAGTCCACGCTGGTCAGCTCCATCTCCTCCACCGGTACGCCCTGTCCACCTTCCGCGGACGACGCGCCTCCGCACGCGCCCAGCATCAGCGCGCCGAACACCACGGCAAGACCGCGCAACACCACGCTTCGGTTTCTCATCGAGGCTCCCTTCCGGCGCCGACCCCGGGAGGGGGCCTCGGTCGCCGGAAGGGCGATGCTACGCATGCGGGTTTCCACGCCCTGGAGCCCTGCTTCGTCGCAATCCAGACAGAGTCAGTCGAGCGACAATGACCCAGCCCCACAGGGCGATTCCCTTCTCTACAGGCGCCCCTCCAGGAAGTTCTTCACCAGGGTGGGTCCCTCGGGAGTCAGCACGCTCTCCGGATGGAATTGGAAGCCCACCACGGGCTTCTCGCGGTGGCGCAGCGCCATGACGAGCCCGTCCTGGCTCCACGCGATGGGCTCCAGTTCGGACGGCAGCGAGGACGCTTCCACGATGAGCGAGTGGTAGCGCGCGGCCTGGAACCCCTGGCTCGCGCCGGTGAAGACACCCGAGCCGCCGTGCTGGATGCGCGCGGACTTGCCGTGCACCGGCTCCGGCGCGCGTATCACCTTGCCGCCGAAGGCCGCGCCAATGGACTGATGTCCCAGGCACACGCCCAGCACCGGCACGCGGGACTGGGCAATCGCGGCCACACTGATTCCGGCCTCATGCGGCGTACAGGGGCCCGGGGAAATCACCAGGTGCGAGGCCCCCTGCGCCGCGACACCCGCGATATCGAGCGTGTCATTGCGCACCACCTTCACCTCGGCGCCCAGCGTGTAGAGGAGCTGGACGAGGTTGAAGGTGAATGAGTCGTAGTTGTCGATGACGAGAATCATCGGCCACCTCCCTCACGAGCCAGCCGGAGCGCGGCGGCCATGGCGCCCGCCTTGGCCTCCGTCTCATCGGCTTCCTTCGACGGCACCGAGTCCGCCACCAGTCCCGCGCCCGCGGTCCACATGGTCCGGTCTCCATCCACGAAGAAGGTGCGCAGGGCGATGGCCACGTCCAGCGTGCCGCAGAAGGACAGGTAGCCCACCGCGCCCGAGTAGGGCCCGCGCCGCTGCACCTCCAGCTCGTCGATGATCTGCATCGCGCGAATCTTCGGCGCCCCGGACACGGTGCCAGCGGGGAAGGTGCTGGCCAGCGCATCGAGCGCGTCGAACTTCGAGTCCAGCTTCCCGCGCACCTGCGAGACGATGTGCATCACGTGGCTGTAGCGCTCGATGACCATCAGGTCCTCGACGCGCACCGAGCCCGGCGCCGCCACGCGACCCACGTCATTGCGGCCCAGGTCCACCAGCATGATGTGCTCGGCGCGTTCCTTCTCGTCCGCGAGCAGCTCCTTCTCCAACGCCAGGTCCTCCGCCTCGGAGGCTCCGCGCCGCCGCGTGCCGGCGATGGGGCGCACCACCACGTCCCCGTCGCGCACCTGCACGAGCAGCTCCGGCGATGCACCCACCAGCGCGCGCGCCTCGCCCAGCTCCACCAGGAACAGGTACGGCGAGGGGTTCACGCGCCGCAGCGCGCGATAGAGCGACAAGGGAGGAGGCGCGCCTCGCGACTCGAAGCGTCGCGCGAGCACCACCTGGAAGATGTCGCCCGCGCGGATGTATTCCTTCGAGCGCTCCACCGCGGCCTCGTAGCTGGCGCGGTCCCAGCAGGCCACGGGCTCCCCATCGCCCTTCATGCGAGGCGAAGGTGCATAGGCCTCCGGAGGCAGCGGCTTGAGGAGTCGCTCGGCCATGGACTGCGCGCGGTCCTCCGCGTCCTTCAGCGCGACGGCCACGCTGGCATGCAGCGAGGGCCGGGCGATGGCGGTGACCTTGAGCGTCCCCGTGCGCGAGTCGTGGGTGACGAAGTCCTCGGAGATGAGCCACTCGGAGTCCGGAAAGGACGTGTCGCGAGGGTGCCGGTCCGGAACGGTGGGCTCCATCCACGAGACGCAGTTGTAGTCCATGTACCCCACGAGCCCGCCGAGGAACGGCGCCTCACCGGGGAGCCGGGCCACCGCGAGCTCACGCCACAAGGAGCGCAGCACGTCCATCGGCTTGCCGTCGCGCCGCTCCTCGCGCGAGCCACGCCACACGGTGGCGCCGTGCGCGTCCAGGCGCACGCGCCCCGCGGCGTGGGTGCCCACGTGGCTGTAGCGCCCGAAGCGCTCGCCGCCGTAGCACGACTCGAGGATGAAACCGCGCGAGCCTCCGCCCAGCTTCAGATACGCCGACAGCGGCGTGTCGAGGTCCGCCGGCAACTCCACCGAGACCGGCACTGCCTCGCCCTGCTCCGCGCGCTGGCGGTAGGCCGCCTTCCGCTCCTGTGCATCCATGGTCATGACCTCTCCCCCGCTACCGCATTGTCTCCGTCCTCCAGACGACCGAGGACTTCGCTCCGGGTGGCGGCTCCCGCGCGACCTTCAAGCGCACGCAAGCCGCGCCCCCGCGGCGCGGTCCTCGGTGTAGCGCGGCGGACGTGTCCCGGCGAGGACCATCGGCGAGCCCCGGGCCGCCATTCCCGGTGAAGCCGTCAAGGCGGGGAGTGATGACCGGGCGGCTGGCGACCATCCCAGGAACCAGGGCGGGTAAGAGGCCTGCGCACCCCGGTGGTCGTGCTCGGAAGCCCTCGTTATTTCTGAAGGACCGTGGACGCCTCCGTCTCCTTCCAGGCCCGAAGGCCGCTCGTCACAGTGACGCCCCACGGGCTCTATTGTGAGCCTGGAGGTTTCCACATCGACCCCTGGCGTCCGGTGGAACGGGCGCTCATCACCCATGCGCATGGGGACCACGCGCGCTCGGGCCACCAACGCTACCTGGGCACCCGAGCGGGCGAGGCCCTGCTGCGACGTCGAGTGGGCGCCGACTCACACATCGACACCCTGGAGTATGGCGAGTCGCTGAAGCTCGGCGACGTCACCGTGAGCTTCCACCCCGCGGGCCACGTGTTGGGGAGCGCGCAGGTTCGCCTTGAGCACCAGGGCGAGGTGTGGGTCGTCTCTGGCGACTACAAGCGGGCGGCGGACCCGACGTGCGCGCCCTTCGAGGTGGTGCGCTGCCACACCTTCATCACCGAGGCGACGTTCGGCCTGCCCATCTTCCGCTGGGACGATGCGCGCGAAGTGGCGGAGGACATGCTGCGGTGGTGGGACGCGAATCGCGCGGTGGGACGCTCGGCGGTGCTGTTCTGCTACGCCCTGGGCAAGGCCCAGCGAATCCTCGCGGAGCTGGCGCGACTGACGGACCGGACCGCCTTCATCCATGGCGCGCTGCACGGGTTGGTGGAGGCCTACCGGGGCGCGGGCGTGAAGATGCTGCCCACGCAGCTCGTATCGGAGGTGGAGAAGGGCACGTCCTTCGCGGGCGCGCTGGTGCTGGCGCCTCCGAGCGCGGGCGGCTCCACCTGGATGCGGCGGTTCGGCGAGGCGGAGACAGGCTTCGCTTCGGGCTGGATGCGCGTGCGCGGCAACAGGCGGCGACGAGGCTTCGACCGGGGCTTCGTGCTGTCGGACCATGCGGACTGGCCCGCGCTGCTGCGCACGGTCGCGGACACAGGCGCGGAGCGGGTGCTGACGACACACGGCTCCGCCGAGCCCCTGGCGCGCTACCTCCGCGAGCAAGGCGTGGACGCATCCCCACTGGCGACCCCGTTCGAGGGCGAGGCGGAGGACTGACCCATGCGACGACTCGCGGACCTGTACGAGCGCCTGGACCAGACCACCTCCACGAACGCGAAGGTGGAGGCCCTCACGCGCTACTTCCAGGAAGCGCCCCCCGAAGACGCCGCGTGGGCGCTGTACTTCCTCACGGGACAGAAGCTGAAGCGACTGCTCACCACGAAGCTGCTGGTGGGATGGACCCAGGAGCTGACGGGCATTCCCGACTGGCTGTTCGCGGAGGTGTACGCGTCCGTCGGGGACCTGGCGGAAGTCATCGCCCTGCTGCTGGACAACCTGGAGCGACCGAGCGCACCGGAAGAACTCCCGCTGTCTCTATGGCTCACCCAGCGACTCATGCCCCTGCGTGCGCTGGATGTGACGGCGCAGCGCGAGCAGGTGGTGTCCTGGTGGCGGTCGATGCCTCGGCGAGAAGTCTTCCTGTTGAACAAGATGCTCACCGGGGAGCTGCGCGTGGGCGTCTCATCCACCCTGGTGGTTCGCGCACTCGCGAAGGTGGCGGGGCTTCCCGCGCCGGACGTCGCGCACCGGTTGATGGGGACCTGGACGCCCTCGAAGGAGTTCTTCCAGCAGCTTGTCTCGCCGGACGTCTCGGATGGGCACCATTCGCGCCCGTATCCGTTCTATCTGGCGTCTCCCCTGGAGCAACCGCCGGAGTCCCTGGGCGACCTCTCCGAGTGGCTGGTCGAATGGAAGTGGGATGGCATTCGAGGCCAGCTCATCCATCGGCGGGGCGACGTCTATCTCTGGAGTCGGGGAGAGGAGCTCATCACCGACCGCTTCCCCGAAATCACCGACGCGGCGAAGGCTCTCCCCGAAGGCACGGTGCTGGACGGCGAGGTGTTGGCGTACGAGGACGGCAAGCCCCTGCCCTTCGCGCGGCTCCAGCGTCGAATCGGTCGGCAGAAGCTGACGCCCCGGGTGCTCGCGGAGGCTCCCGCCGCGTTCATCGCCTACGATTTGCTGGAACAGGACGGACAGGACCTGCGGGCGCTGCCGCTGCGCGAGCGTCGCGAGCGACTGGCCGCGCTGCTCAAGCACCATCCCGCCTTCCCGCTGTCCCCCGCCGTGGAGGCGTCCTCGTGGGAGGCCCTGGCGCACACTCGAAGCGAGGCACGTGAGCGGAACGTCGAGGGCTTCATGCTCAAGCGTTCGAGCTCCGCGTACCTCACGGGGCGCAAGCGTGGCGATTGGTGGAAGTGGAAGATCGACCCGTTCACCGTGGACGCGGTGCTGCTCTACGCGCATCCGGGACACGGCCGACGCTCTTCGCTGTACACCGATTACACCTTCGCCGTGTGGAACGGCACGGACCTGCTGCCGGTGACGAAGGCGTATTCGGGCCTCACGGACGAAGAGATTGGCCGACTGGACCGGTGGATTCGCGCGCACACGCGCGAGAAGTTTGGACCGGTGCGCTCGGTGGAGCCCGAGCAGGTCTTCGAGCTGCACTTCGAGGGCATCCAGAAGTCACCCCGCCACAAGTCGGGCGTCGCGCTGCGCTTCCCTCGCATCGCCCGCTGGCGCACGGACAAGAAACCAGGGGACGCCGACTCGCTGGACTCGCTCAAGGAGCTGCTCCATGCCGGCGCGTAGGTCGCCCTCGCTCCGAGCCCAACTCCAGGCCAGGAGAAAGGCACTCCATGGCGACACGGCATCGGCTCCCGCGACCCCGCGGAGGAAGAAACCTCGCCCAGGAGCGCGCTCACCTCCGGCCGTGAGAAGCCCTCCCCTGGAGCGACTTCGCGGCTGGTTCACGTCGAAGGGTTGGACGCCCTACGCCTTCCAGGAGGAAGCCTGGGCCGCGTATGCGCGCGGGGACAGTGGGCTCATCCATGTCCCCACGGGCGCGGGAAAGACGTACGCCGCCTATCTCGCGCCGCTGGCGGAGGTGGCCGAGCACGGAGAGAAGGGGCTCCAGATTCTCTACGTGACGCCGCTGCGCGCGGTGTCACGCGACGTGGAGCAGGCCCTTCGCGAGCCGCTGAGCGTGCTGGATGCGGACCTCGAAGTGGAGAGCCGCACCGGAGACACCTCCTCCTCGGTGCGACAGCGACAACGGCAGCGCCTTCCCGAAGTGCTCATCACCACACCGGAGTCGCTCTCGGTGATGTTGTCGAACGAGCGCGCACCGGAGCTGTTCTCCTCGCTGCGCGCAGTCATCGTGGACGAGTGGCACGAGCTGCTTGGCTCCAAGCGAGGCACGCAGACGGAGCTCGCCCTGGCGCGATTGCGAGGCTTCGCGCCACGCATGCGCACCTGGGCGCTGTCCGCCACGCTGGCCAACCTGGAGCAAGCCGCCCGACACGCGGTCGGCACCCGCGTCCGCCCCACCCTCGTCAGCGCGGACCTGGAGCGCCCGGTGGACGTGGAGACATTGCTGCCGGACGAGGTGGACACCTTTCCATGGGCGGGACATCTGGGCTTCACCATGCTGGCCCGCGTCGCCGCGCGATTGGACCCGGCGCAATCCACGCTCATCTTCACCAACACGCGCTCCCAGGCGGAGCGCTGGTTCGAGGGCCTGCGCTTCGCGCGTCCCGAGTGGGAACACCTGCTCGCGCTGCACCATGGGTCCATCGACCGTGACGAGCGGGAGCGCGTGGAGCGCGGACTCAAGGACGGCTCCCTGCGCATCGTCGTGTGTACCTCGTCGCTGGACCTGGGCGTGGACTTCGGCCCCGTCGAGCGAGTGGTGCAGGTGGGCAGCCCCAAGGGCATCGGCCGAACGCTCCAGCGCGCGGGACGCGGAGCCCACCGCCCCGAGGCCACATGCAACATCCTCTTCGTTCCCACGCACGCACTCGAGCTGGTGGAGATGGCCGCCGCCCGAGATGCCCTCGCACGCAAGGAAGTCGAGCCGCGCGAGCCTCCCAGCAAGCCCTTGGACGTGCTGGCCCAGCATCTGGTGACGTGCGCGCTCGGAGGCGGCTTCACTCGAGAAGCCCTGCGCCATGAGGTGCGCGGCGCCGCGGCCTACGCGGACCTCACCGATGAGGAGTTCGACTGGACGCTCACGCTGGTCCGTGAAGGCGGCCCCACGCTGACCGCCTACCCGGAGTTCCGCCGAGTCGAGGAGCACGAGGGACGCTTCGTCGTGAAGGACGCCCGCGTCGCCCGGCTGCACCGCCTCAACATCGGCACCATCAGCTCCGACGCCGTGGTGGAGCTGCGCTACTGGAGCGGGGGACGGTTGGGCAGCGTGGAGGAGTCCTATGTCAGCCGGCTGCGCCCGGGAGACACCTTCCAGTTCGCCGGAAAGAAGCTGGAGCTCGGCCGACTCCAGGGGCTCACCGCGTATGTGCGGCCCGCGAAATCGAAGGTGACGCGAACACCGCGCTGGGGCGGCAGTCGCCTTCCACTGTCCACCTCACTGGCCGCCGCCGTCCGCCGCACCCTCGACTCCGCGCGCCACGGCGACGTCACCTCCGACGAGCTCGCCGCCGCGTGGCCCGTCCTGGAGGCCCAGGAGCGACTGTCGCGCATCCCCGCTGCGGGCTCGCTGCTGGCGGAGATGTGTCAGACGCGCGACGGGCACCACCTCTTCCTCTATCCCTTCGAGGGACGACGGGTGCACGAAGGACTCGCGGCCCTGCTCGCCCTGCGGCTGACGCGACTCCAGAAGGCCACCTTCAGTGTGTCCGTGAATGACTACGGACTGGAGCTGCTCAGCCCCGCACCCTTTCCCTTCGAGGAAGCCCTGCGCCCCCGCCTCTTCACGCGCGAGCGCCTGGTGGAAGATGTCCTCGAGAGCGTCAACGTGGGCGAGCTGACGAAGCGTCAGTTCCGGGACATCGCCCGCGTTGCGGGCCTGGTGCTGCCCGGGCTCCCCGGAGCGCGCAAGTCCACGCGGCAGGTACAGACGAGCGCCGCCCTCCTCCATGATGTCTTCGCCCGCTATGACCCGGGGCACCTGCTGCTCACCCAGGCCCGCCGCGAGGTGCTGGAGCAGCAGTTCGAGCAGGGCCGCCTGGAGCGCGCGCTGGAACGCCTGGAGTCGAGCCCCCTGGAGCTGCTCCATGTCCGGAGGCCCACGCCCCTGGCCTTTCCGCTCGTCGTCGAGCGCATCAGCGCGAGCCTCTCCAGCGAGTCCCTGCTGGAGCGGGTGGAGCGCATGAAGGAGCGATGGACGCGAGACGATGCCAGGTCCGCGTAGGCGGCACCCCACTGGAGCTTCTTCCAGAACGAGCCCTGCACTGGCCCGAAGCCCGCACGCTCGCGGTGGCCGACCTGCACTGGGGCAAGACGGAGAGCTTCCAACAACACGGCATCCCCCTTCCCCTGGGGGTGCTCGAGGACGACCTGGCCCGCCTGTCCTCGGCGCTCACCACCACGGGCGCCCGTCGGCTGCTCGTCCTGGGAGACCTCGTCCACTCCAGGGAAGGCCTCACCCCCGCGCTCATCCGAAGGCTCGCGGACTGGCGCGCCTCCCACGCCGACGTGGAGCTGGTGCTGGTCCGGGGCAACCATGACCTCCGCGCGGGACCCCTGCCAGCGGAGTGGCACCTGGACGTCCACGAGTCCCACCTGGATGAGGGCCCCTTCCGCTTCGCCCACCACCCCACCCCCTCAG
>NZ_VIFM01000262.1 GCF_006636215.1 Myxococcus llanfairpwllgwyngyllgogerychwyrndrobwllllantysiliogogogochensis
CCCTCCCCCCCTGGTTCCCAACGTCCCCGTGGTCCTCTCCGCCGCCCGTGGCGCCAAGGAGTATGCCTGGGGTGAGGTGCCCGAAGGCGCGACGAACCTGCGCTTCGCCCTGTCGGGTGGAACGGGCGACGCGGACCTCTATGTCCGCTTCGGCAACGCCCCGACGACCTCCTCCTATGACTGCCGGCCGTATATCACCGGCAACAACGAGGCGTGCTCCTTCGCGACTCCCGCGTTCGGCAAGTGGTACGTGATGGTCAACGGCTTCACCGCCTACGCCAATGCGTCGCTGGTGATGACATACCAGGGCGGCTACCTCGCGCTCGAGCCCAACGTGGTGGTGGGCGGCCTGTCCGGCGCCACGAACTCCACACAAGGCTTCTTCGCCCAGATTCCGGAGGCCCCGGAGGGCGGCTATCGCAACGTCACCGTGCGCGTCGAGGGCGGAACGGGCAACGCGGACCTCTATGTCCGTCGCGGCGCCATGCCTACCCACAGCGAGTACGATTGCCGCGGCATGAAGGAAGGCAACACGGAGCGCTGCGACCTCAAGTATGTCGAGGGCGGCAAATACTACGTGTGGCTCTACGGCGCGAAGGGCGGCTACGCCAACACATCGGTCGTCGTCACCTATCGCTGACGCGAGAGGTTGAAGGACGGCTCCCCGTCCGTGGGGCGTGTCTCCACGGGCGGGTGGGCAGCCGAGGTCCTGGTCGACTTGTCATCGTGCGAGTCCTGGCTTCACCATGGCGACTTCATCATTCGCCGGGGGAATGCACATGGGCTGGAATCGAGGAGGCAGGGTCCTGGGAGTCGTCGTGCTGGGATTGTCGTTGGGCGCGTGCGCCGACACATACACGCCCGAGGACCGCCCCGGCGGGGTGGCCGAGAGTCGGGCCACTCTTCCACTCGCGGAGGGAATCCAGGTCATCGCCGTCGACGCGGACTCCGTCCCCACGTTCGTCAACGGGGCGTTTGGGCAGGTGCCCTCCAGTCCCGACGCGGTGCGAGGCATCCAGGCGGAGGCGCTCGCCCCTGTCATCGCGCGCGTGGCGCCGCTGTTCAGGGTGAAGCCCGAGCAGCTCTTCCTGAAGAAGGCCTACGTCGGCTTCGACGGGGATGCGCACTTCCGCTTCGGCGTGCGGGTGAATGGCGTGGAGGTCATGGGCGCGGAGCTGCGACTCCACGCTCGAGATGGCCAGGTCTTCGCCGCCAACGGGGAGGCGCGCACGGACCTGCCCGCCCCCCTCGGCGCCACGCGCTCGCCTGCCATGGCGGGAGAGGTGGCTCGCACCCATGGCGCCTCCCCTCGCGACGCCGTCATCGCGGGCGCACCGGCGCTCGTCTACTGGCGCGACGGGGCTCGGCTCCTGCTGGCCTACCGGCTGCGCGTCACGGGAGCGGCGGAGGACGGGGGCCCGGTGAACGACACCGTGCTCGTCAATGCACGCTCGGGCGAGGTGCTCCTGAGGTACTCGAACCTGCACTCCTTGCGGTCTCGCAGGGTGTATGACGGTCGGAACACGAGCACATTGCCCGGCACGATGGCTCGCGCGGAGACTCCGCCCTCCCTGGACCCCATCGTCAATGTGACCCATGACAACCTCGGCGCTGTCTATGCCTGCTACTGGGAACTCTTCGGTCGCGACTCTTTCGACAACGCGGGAGCGCCGCTCATCGCCACCGTCCACCACCGGGTGAACTATGTGAATGCCTTCTGGACCGGGACGCAGTTGGTCTTCGGTGATGGCGATGGGGTGAATGCCCACAACCTGGCCCTGGCCGTGGACGTGACGGCCCACGAGCTGACGCACGGGGTGACGGAGCACGAATCGGGCCTCATCTACTCCGGCGAGTCGGGTGGCATGAATGAATCCATGTCCGACATCTTCGGCGCCGTATGTGAATGGCACGCGGAGAACCGCACCATCAACGCGGGCACGTTCCTCCTGGGCGAGGACTTCTGGACTCCCACCCACTCGGGAGACGCGCTTCGCTACATGAGCAACCCCAGGCTGGATGGGGTCTCGCTGGACGACTACAGCAACTACACCTCCGTCGTCGATGTCCACTACAGCTCCGGCATCTCCAATATGGCCTTCTATCTGCTCTCCCAGGGCGGCCGTCACCCGAGCCATCCGGACTGGCCTTTCGTGGAAGGCATTGGCATCGAGAAGGCCGCGCGCATCTTCTACAAGGCGAACATGGACATGCTGACGCCCTCCTCCGGTTTCCTGGCCGCGAGGATTACGACGGAGCAGGCCGCGCTTCAGCTCGGGTATGAGGCGGGCAACGTGGCGTCGGTCTCCGCCGCCTGGGAGGCCGTGAACGTCAGAGCGCCCGTGATTATCGACGTGGCGAAGGACGTTCCCATTCCTCTCCGGGCGCCCGTGGGGAAGTCCTGGCTCGGTAGGGGGATGGTTCCCACTGGAGCCCGGGACTTGAAGTTCACCCTGTCGGGGGGAACTGGGGACGCGGACCTGTATGTCCGCTTCGGCGACCAACCCACGACGACCCTCTATCAGTGCCGCCCCTTCCGGCTGGGAAACAACGAGCAGTGCATCTTCCCCTCGCCCGCCGCTGGCGCCTGGCATGTCCTGGTCCATGCCGCCTCCGCCTATGACGGCGCCAGCCTGGTGATGACCCACCTGTAAGGCCCCGCGCGCGCCCACTCCCACGGGGCGGGCGCGCTTCACAGCCGTCCGTGCGGCACCCGGCCCTGCTGGAACGCATCGACCTGGAGGAACGTGAAGGGCTGGTCATACAGGAGCCGGTCCTGCTGCCGCGTGCGGAACAGGTCCACGATGAGGTTCATCCGGTCCGACAGGCTCCCCCAGTCCCGCGCCGCGCTGCCCGCCGTGTCGTCCGGTGACCTGTCCAGTGCCGCCATCAACGCCACCAGCTCCGGATGCGACAGCCGCTCCAGGGCCGGTGGGAAGTCCCGCTCCGCCGTCAGCGCGGGCAGGTCCTCTCCCAGCCGCAGCGTCACGTCCGGCAGCTCCATCTTCATCAGCATCCGCGTCGCCAGCTCGCGCCACAGCCGCTCCAGGCGCTGGGCCAGCGGCGCGAAGCCTTCCCGCAGGCCCCACTCGGACAGGCTGCGCGCCCGGGGATTCGGGTCCGCCCGGACGAAGGCGACGAGGTGCTCCAGGAACAGCTCCTTCACCGGCGCGTTGAGCGCGGCGACCACGGGCCCCTGCAGCCGCGCCTGCTCGTGGTAGCCCACCAGCGCGTTGGCCAGGAACATCAGCTCCGCGTGGGCCTTCGGGTCCTCGGTGAAACACGCCTCGTGGTAGTGCCGCACCGCGCGGATGAGCAGGTCCTGCCCGCCTTCACCCACAGGCCCGGGAGCCAGCCGCGACACCACCGCCTCCACTCGCGACGGCTCGGGCGAGTCCATGCCGGTGAAGTTCGCCAGGAGGTCCGTGTACAGCGGCCCCAGCTCCTGGAAGACCACCAGGTTGCCGCGCGCGGTGTGACGGGCCACCTCGTCGAGCACGTCCTCCACCGTGCGCGCCAGCACGTACTGGATGCCCACGGACGCGCCCCACGCGCCCAGGAGCCGGTCCTGCAGCTCCGAGAAGCCGCGCGTCACCGCATCCGCCCGCTCCAGCAACTGCGCCATCACCCCTGGCAGCACGTCCTTGCGGATGAAGGCCCCCGCCGTCTTCGAGGCCCACGTCGAGAAGCCACACCAGCTCAGGTCCTCCTCGCCGAACACGTCGGTGAGGGCTACTTCGAGCACGTGGTACGTCTGGGTGATGTGGAGGTTGCGCAGGACGGGGTCCTCCATCTGGATGATGGCCTCCACCTCCGCCTTTGTGGGAACGGGCCACCAGCGCGGCAGCGTGCAGCAGACCATGGTGGAGGCGCCTCCCGAGAAGCCGGGGACGGAAATGCCCCCAGCCAAGAAGTCGGGACGCGGACGCCCGGAGTCAACGGGCCACCGGGCCCTCGCCCGGCCGCGGGGGCGAGACTCCGGCTTGCGAGTCCTGGTCACCCCTGACAGGCTGCCAGGCATGGTGCCGCTGACAGACCGGGCCGCCCTGCCCCTGGAGCAACGAGCAGCGCTGGAGCGAGAGCTCGCGCCCCTCACCCTGCTCCAGGACGTGGTGCGCTGGGGCTTCGCCAGCACGCCGCCGCGCGACGTGACGGAAGTGGTGGTGCAGGACGAGTTCACCCACGACGTGGTGCTGCCCTGGAAGGACGGCGGCTACCTCGTCTTCGACACCACCTGACTCGGCGGAATCAACGCGGTCTCCGTGTGGGACCGTCGACCCAGCGCTGACGAACTCCTCGACGCCCGGCTCGCGGCGGGCTGGACGCCCACGCCCACGAGCACCGTCGACGGGGACGTCATCCTGGGCCACGCCGCGTGCAGGGTGCCGCCCGCGAAGGACGGGGCGACACCCTGAGCGGCGAGGGGACTACTTCCCCTTGCCCTGCTCCTTCACCCACGAGTCCTTCAGGGTGACGGTGCGGTTGAAGACGGGCTTGCCCGGCTGCGAGTCCTTCGGGTCCGCGAAGAAGTACCCCAGCCGCTCGAACTGGAAGCGGGACTCCGGCGTCGCCTGGGCAAGGCCCGGCTCCACGCGCGCGTTCCTGAGGACCTCCAGGCTCGCCGGATTGAGGAAGGTGGTGAAGTCCTTCGCGTCATCCGAGTCCGGGCTCTCCACGGAGAAGAGCCTGTCGTACAGCCGCACCTCGGCGGTGGGCGCGTTGCCCGGCACCCAGTGCAGCGTGCCCTTCACCTTGCGGCCATCCGGCGAGTCACCGCCGCGCGTGGCCGGGTCATAGGTGCAGCGCAGCTCCGTGATGTTGCCGGCCGCGTCCTTGATGACCTCCTTGCAGGTGATGAAGTACGCCGAGCGCAGGCGCACCTCCTTGCCCGGCGCCAGTCGGAAGAAGCCCTTGGCGGGGACCTCCATGAAGTCCTCCGCCTCGATGAACAGCTCGCGCATGAACGGCACCTTGCGCGTGCCCATCTCCGGCTTCTGCGGGTGGTTCTGCACCTCCAGGAGCTCCTCCTGGCCTTCCGGGTAGTTCTCCACCACCACCTTCAGCGGGCGCAGCACCGCCATGGCGCGAGGGGCCGTCTCGTTCAGGTCCTCGCGGATGCACAGCTCCAGCACGCCCATGTCGATGAGCTGCTGCGTCTTGCTGACACCCGCGCGCGTGGCGAAGTCGCGGATGGAGGCCGGCGTGAAGCCCCGGCGGCGCAGGCCGCTAATGGTCATCATCCGGGGGTCATCCCAACCGGAGACGTACTTCTCCATGACGAGCTTGAGCAGCTTGCGCTTGCTCATCACCGTGTAGTTGAGGTTCAGCCGGTTGAACTCGTACTGATGCGGCCGCTCCCCCTGGATGAGGCTGTCCACAATCCAGTCGTACAGCACGCGGCGGTTCTCGAACTCCAGCGTACAGATGGAGTGGGTGATGCCCTCAATCGCATCCGACAGGCAGTGCGCGAAGTCGTAGAGCGGGTAGATGGGCCACGCCTCGCCGGTGCGGTGATGGTGCGCGTGGCGGATGCGGTAGATGGGCGGGTCCCTCAACACGGGGTTGGGGGACGTCATGTCGATCTTGGCGCGCAGCGTGTGCTTGCCGTCCGGGAACTCTCCGCCGCGCATGCGCTCGAAGAGGTCCAGGTTCTCCTCCACGGAGCGGGTGCGGTACGGGCTGTCCCGGCCCGGCGTGGTGAAGTCGCCGCGGTACTCGCGAATCTCGTCCGCCGACAGGCTGCACACGTACGCCTTGCCCTGCTTGATGAGCTGCACGGCGAAGTCGTAGAGCTTGGGGAAGTAGTCGGAGGCGAAGAACTTCCGGTCGTCCCAGTCGAAGCCCAGCCACTTCACGTCCCGCTGGATGGACTCGACGTAGTCGGTGTCCTCGGTGACGGGGTTGGTGTCGTCGAAGCGCAGGTTGCACAGGCCACCGTATTGCTTCGCCAGCCCGAAGTTCAGGCAGATGGCCTTGGCGTGGCCGATGTGGAGGTAACCATTGGGCTCGGGCGGGAAGCGGGTGAGCACGCGACCACCGTGCTTTCCCGCGCGCCGGTCTTCCTCGATGATTTCCTGGAGGAAGTTCAGGCCCTGCGTTTCGTTCGTCGTCGTCATGATGGGGGCGAATCCTCGTGAAGCCGCCCGGGGCCGGCAAGCGATTCCTTGCACCCTCGCCGTTCCCAGCGGGCCTCGGAGGAGAACACCCGGGCCGGGCGCCCCCTTCCAACGCGGGGCGGCGGGGCCTCCGGACGGAAAAGCCCCCAGGGGGCCTCAGAGGGACGCCAGCAGCGCTTCCCAGGCCCCCAGGGCCCGCGTCGCCGACAGCTCCTCCGCGCGGGCCCGGGCCCGGCGGGACAAATCCTTGCGGTGCACCTCGTCGGTGACGACGCGTCCCAGCGCCTCCGACAGCGCCTGGGGGTCCTCCAGGGGCACCAGGACCCCGTGGCGGCCATGCTCCAGGACCTCCGCCGGCCCGGAGGGACAGTCCGTGCTGACCACGGGGCACCCCAGGGCGAGCGCCTCCAGCAGCACCATGGGCAGGCCCTCGAAGCGCGAGGACAGGGCGAACACCGCGGCCTTTCGCATCAGCGCGTGCGGATTGGCGGCGAACCCCGGCATGAAGACGGTGGACTCCACGCCCAGCGAGCGGGCCAGGGCCTTCAGGTCGGCCTCCAGCGAGCCCACCCCGAGGATGAGCAGGTGCTGGTCCACGCCCCGCTTTCGCGCGAGCGCATGGGCGCGGATGAGCACGTCGAAGCCCTTCTGGGGCTCCAGCCGTCCCACGGCGATGACCACGGGCTTGTCGAAGACGGCCGGGGCCCAGTCGGGCAGCGGCCCTTCCCCGGCGGCGCGCACGACGTCGCCATCCACGAAGTTGGGGATGACCTGGAGTCGCTCCTCGGGCACGGGCACCAGCGACTGGAAGGACCGGGCGGTGTCATGGCCGCAGGCGACGATGCGGTTCATGCGCGGATACAGCAGGCGCAGGCCCCAGAGCTGTCGGCGCGGCTGCTCGCGATGGAAGGCGCCCCAGTCGAAGTGGATCATCCCGACGACGGGCTTGTTGAGCAGCCTGCCCGCCAGGCAGGCCAGCAGCGCGGCACGGCCCTCCTGGCCCGCGACGATGACGTCGGCCTCGCGCGCATGGCGCAGCAGGTGCCAGAGGTACACCGGCAGGCTCTGCCGATGGTAGTCGTAGGAGTCGGTGGCCCAGACGACCTCGGTGTTCCGGGGCAGTCGGTCCTCGCGGTCCGGCGGAGGGCGGTGGTGGAAGAACAGCCGGGTGGCGAAGCGCTCGGAGTCCAGGCCCGCCAGGATGTTGCAGACCGAGCGCTCGATACCGCCAGCGCCCATGAACACGAGCGTGAAGAGCACGCGCTTCCGGCGGGGGTCTTTCGAGGCGTCTCGTGGCACCGGTTGCAGCATCCAGCCCCCACTCCCCAGAAGGCGGGTGCACCGTAACCCAAGGAGGCATACCCGCCAACAAGACGAACGGGCCGCTCGCCCTCACGGGACGCGAGCCACCGGACTGACGCACACAGCCGGGCCACTCGGCTAGGCTCGCGCGCGTCCACGCCTTCCACTCCTCTCGTGAAAAACCCACTCCGCTCGCGCGTCCTCGTCTTCGTGGCGTCCCTGCTCTGCGTGTTCGCCGCCGGCGGATTCCTCGCGGTGCGCGGCCACCGCATCGGGCAGGGCCTGCTGCATCCGCCCCATGTGCCGGTGGAGCGGCCCGTCGCCTCACTGGAGCTCTCTGGCCTTGAGGACGTGAGCTTCTCCAGCGTTGACGGGCTGACGCTGCGCGGCTGGTACGTGCCGTCGCGAAACCAGGCGGCGGTGGTGCTGGTGCATGGCTTCGCGGACAACCGCGCGCAGTTGCTCTTCGAGGCTCGCGCGCTCGCCCGAGCGGGTTATGGCGTGCTGCTGTTCGACCTGCGCGCGCATGGCGAGAGCGGCGGAGACCGCGTGACGTGGGGCGACGGCGAGCGGCGCGACGTGACGGCCGCGCTGGACTTCGTCTCCAAGCGCCAGGACGTGGACCCGGCGCGGCTGGGCCTCTTCGGGTTCTCCATGGGTGGCACCACCGCGCTGCTGGTGGCGGAGACGGACGTCCGCGTGAAGGCGGTCGTCGCGGCGGGCGCGTATCCCGCCCTGGAGGCGGACGTGTACTCGGGCTATGGCCGGTGGGGCGCCTTCAGCGCGGAGCCGGTGCTGTGGACGCTGCGGCACGCGGGCGTGGACGTGGACGCGGTGCGCCCCATCGACGGCATGTGCCAGCTCCAGGGCCGGCCGCTCCTGCTCGTCAACGGCGACGTGGACCCGGACGCCCCCGCCAAGCTCCAGGCCAGCCTCTTCCGCGCGGCCTGTGAGCCCAAGTCCCTGTGGGTCGTCGAGGGCGCGGGCCATGGCGAGTACTCGCGCGTCGCACCCGAGGAATACGCCCGCCGGCTGCGCGAGCACTTCGACCGGGCCCTCTTGAACGCGGGCTGACGCGAGCGCTACGGGGTGCCGTCCGGCTCGGAGGTCGGCTCGGGCGCCACCGCCGGAATCTCCCACGTGGGGGCCGAGTCCAGCGCGGGCCGCCCCACGAGCAACTCATGCGGCCGGAAGCCGCCCTTGTAGCGCAGCGACGCGCACGCCTGGACGCGGTAGCCCAGGTACACGTGGGGGATGCCGCGAGCGCGCGCCAGCTCCACCTGGAACACCACGTTCGCGGTGCCGAGCGACAGGGCCGCGCAGGCCGGGTCGTAGAAGAAATACACCGCGCTCCACGCGCGCGGCGTCTCGTCGCAGATGCCCAGCGCGACCAGCTTCGGGCCGCCCTCCGCGCCATCGTCGTAGAAGGCGACCTCGCGCGCGGAGGGATGGGGGAACGAGAACTGGAGCGAGTATTCGCGCAAGGTGAGCGGCGAGGGCTCCCACTCCCGCGTGGACTCGCGCTCCGCGTGCCACGCCCGGTAGAGCGCCAGCCGCTCGTCGTCCACACGCGGCACGTCCACCTCCACGCGCAGGTGCGCGCACGCCGCACGGGCGCGGCGCTGGCTGCGATTGGGACGAAAGCCCTCCACCGGCAGGCGCAGCGAGACACATTCGCCACAGGTGGCGCAGGCGGGCCGGAAGTACAGCGGGCCGAACCGACGCCAGCCGCGCACCAGCAGGTGCTCGTACTCCTCCGGTGACACGTCCTGCATCACCAGGTTCTCCAACGACGCCTGCTGCTCGGGCAGGTAGCTGCACGGGCGAGGGGCTTCGACTTCGTGTGCCAGCAGGAGGGCCATGTCCGTCCAAGTTCCTCTCCGGCGGCCCGCCCGGCGTCAAGTCGGACGGGGGTGTCAGGATGCCCCGCGGCCAGGGAGCCACGCCCTGACAGTCTGTCATGTCGCGCCCCGGACGCACCCCCGACGGGAGGGCATGGCATGGCGACTGCAAACATTCTCGGGTGACTCCCACGTGAAGGCGGAAGCACATGGCCCGAGACTGCCTGCAGCCCTGGATGGACCGGCTCGCCCACGCCGAGTTGGAGACCGAGGACCTCGTGCCTCACTCCGCCTTCGTGGGGGGAGCGTGGGACGACCAGCGGCTGGGGACTCGGACCTTGAGCGCGCGCGCCGCCAACCCGGACAGGCCTGTCCTGCCAGCGAGGCTTTCCCGGCAGGTCGGTGAAGACCCCGGGTGGGAGACGGACGACTTCGAGTTCGCGGTGGCGAGCTACTGAAGACCGCGTCACCCCCTGACGAGTGGGCGTCCATCCTGGACGCCGCTTCTCAACCTCATCCAGTTTGAGAACGCGCGGGCCCGCACACCTTGCGCGGCGGGCAGGCAGCCGCGCAAGCCGCGCGCGGGCTGGAACACCAAGGCGTCTTCCCGGCCCCCGGCGCCAGCGCGTATAAGTCTGACATGTCCGCAATCGATGTCTCGGTGGTGATGCCCACCCACCGACGAGAGAAGGAAGTGGTGGAGGCCATCCGTTCGGTGCTTCGCCAGGAGGGAGTCCAGGTCGAGGTCATCGTGTTGGATGACACGCCCGAGGGCACCGCTCGGGCGTCGGTGGAGGGGCTGGGCGATGAGCGCGTGCGCTACGTGGTGAACGACCCGCCCTCCAAGGGCCGTCCGGCGGTGGTGCGCAACCACGGCGTGACGCTGGCGCGCGGGCGCTACCTGCACTTCCTGGATGACGACGACATGCTGGCGGACGGCGCGCTGCACGCCATGGTGAGCGCGCTGGACGCGCGTCCCGACGCGGGCGTGGCGGTGGGCTGGGTGGTGCCCTTCGGCGACGACGCGGACTGGCTCAAGGACAAGAGCGAGTACTTCGAGTGGGCCGCCAAGGTGGGCTCCACGACGCCCAACAGCGCGTGGACGGTGGCGCACATCCTCTTTCGCGGCACGCTGTACGTGAACTCGGCGTGCATGGTGCGCCGCGAGCACTTCTCCGCGTTGGGCGGCTTCGACGCGTCCATCCCCGTCTACGAGGACGTGGACTTCTACCTGCGCGGCATCCGCGCCTTCGGCCACGTCTACGTCAACCGGCCCATCCTGCACTACCGCACGGGCCGGCCCTCGTTGATGCACAACCTGGGCAAGGACGGCACGCTGGTGATGCAGTCCAACGAGATGATTCACGGCAAGTACCGCAAGACGAACGGCGTGTTGGAGTACCGCGCGCTGCAGTTGTTGATGCGCGCGCTGCCCTTCGACGTCGCCAAGCGGCTGCCGTTGCGGTTGCCGAAGCAGGGCCGGGTCTCATGAGCTTGAAGAATCGCCTCGTCGGAACGGCCAAGCGGCAGATGAAGCAGACGCTGCGGCCGGTGCTCCAGCGGGCCATGGCGCCCAAGCGCACGGAGATTCCCGCGTCGTACTGGGGGCTGGAGCAGCGCCCCGGCCAGGGCCTGTGCCTGGAGGGCGTGCCGCTCAAGGCGCTGGTGGAGCGCTGGGGCTCGCCGCTGCATGTGGTGCACATGGCGGCGCTGCGGCGCAACGTGGAGCGCTTCCTGGCGGTGCCTCAGGGACGTGCGGGCGGCTGCGAGGTGTTCTACTCGTACAAGACGAACCCGATTCCGGGTGTGCTGTCGGTGCTGCACGGCATGGGCGTGGGCGCCGAAATCATCTCCGCCTACGAGCTGTGGCTCGCGCTGAAGCTGGGCGTGGCGCCCGAGCGCATCGTCTACAACGGCCCGGTGAAGTCGGAGGCCTCGGTGCGAGAGGCCATCTCCCGGGGCATCCAGTTGCTGGCCGCCAATCACGCGGAGGAGCTGGGCACGTTCGCGCGCATCGCGGCCGAGCTGGGCAAGCGCCCGCGCGTGGCGCTGCGAGTGAGCACGGACAGTGGCTGGGCGGCGCAGTTCGGCACGCCCATCGCCGGGGGCGCGGCGCTGCGGGCGTATGCGCAGGCGCGTGCGTCGTCACACCTGGACGTCGTGGGCCTCCACGCGCACCGGGGCGCCACCATCCGGACGGAGGGCGAGTTCACCGGCTTCGTGGAGGCGGTGCTCGCCTTCACCGACACGCTGCACCAGGAGCTGGGATTGGATCTGGAGGTGCTGGATTTGGGCGGCAGCCTCTGCACGCCGTCGGTGGAGCACATCGCCGAGCGCGACTGGCGGCTCAACCTCACCTTCTTCCGCGACGTGCCCGCGCCGGACCCGGACGGGGCGCTCGGCATCTCCCGCTATGTGGCGCTCGCGGTGGAGCTGGTGGAGTCACACTACGCGCGGCGGGGCCGCCAGCGTCCGCGCATCTTCCTGGAGCCGGGGCGCGCCATGACGGGCGACACACAGTTGCTCCTGGGCCGCGTGCACACGCTCAAGCAGGGTGACGACCGGACCTGGGCGGTGCTCGACGCGGGCGTGAACCATGCCGAGTGCGTGCGCAACGAGTACCACCAGCTCTTCCACGTGGACCGGCCGGATGCGCCCGCGTCGCGCGTGTACACGGTGGTGGGGCCCATCTGCACGCCGGGCGACACGCTGTACCACGCGAAGCGGTTGCCGGAGCTGACCGAGGGCGACACGCTGGCCATCATGGATGCGGGCGCCTACTTCGTGCCGTTCGCCACGTCCTTCTCCTATCCCCAGCCCGCCATCATCGCGTTGGACGACGGGAAGGAACGACTGCTGCGCCGGGCGGAGACGTTCGAGGACCAGATTGCCCTCGACACCGTGACGGGCGCGGCTGCGACTCCCAGCAAGACGGAAGCCGCCTGAGCAGTCCTCCTGAGCCCCCTATTCATGGCGTAGGAGGCGCAGCAGGTGGCATTCGACGAGGTCCAGTAGCTCTTCCTCCCGGCACCATCTCCCAGAGGTGCTCCGCCGGGAGCCTGCCTCGAAGTAGGCAACGCCCTGCGCGAAGACCGCCACGGAGTCGTGCGCCTCTTGCACCCCGTGGTGGGGCGCGGTCGTCAGCGAGAGCTGCCCCATCCCGGTCACTGCGAACACACCGCGCAGGCCTCCCAGCCGCTGGAGCCGCTCCAGCAGACAAACCAGCACGGGAGAAGGGCTTCCCGATGGGAATGGCTGACGCCGAAAGGTCTCGACCAGGGTGCGCTCTTCGAGCGGAAGCCACATCGCAAGCCCCTCCGCTGGCTGCCCAGGCAGCCAGCGTTGTCCCCCACTACCGGTTGAGCACCATCATCCGGAGGAAGGCGCGAGGGTGGCGCGCGGAGCCGTAGAGAATCTGCGCGACCTCCACCGCCGTGGGCATCATGTCATCCGAGTCGATGAGCGGATCCACCGCCACGTCCCGGTGCTCGCCCAGCCAACGCCGCCACTGACGTGCCTCGTCGACGGGGAGCGCGCCGGAGAGCCGCTGGAGGTTGAGCAACATCTCCAACGCAATCCGGTTGCAGAACACCTCGCCCTTCCCCGTCCACTCGCGCGCCGCCTTCACCACGCCCTGGAGCGCGGGCTTGTCACCCAGCGCCGCGTGGTAGGCCATCAGCGGCAGCGGCAGGCCCCGGGCGATGTCGAAGCCCATCTGCCCGTAGTAGCGCGGGTTGAAGTCGATGAGGAGGAAGTCGTCCTTCGTCTGGATGAACTCCACCTCGAAGACACCGTGGTAGCCCAGCTTCTGGCACAGCCGCTTGAGGCCGTCCGACAGGTCCTGGCGCACCGGCGCGGACTCGAAGCACACGCCCACGCCCAGCCGGCGCGGACGCTGGAGCACCTTCATGGCGCCCCGCACCTCGAACAGCTCGCCGGATTCGTCCACGAAGCCCGACAGGCTGTAGATGCCCTGCGCCGCCTCCGGATGGAACTCCTGCACCATCGGCCGCGCCACCGCCGGGTCGAAGTTCACCAGCATGGGCGCGTACCCGTCGCGCGCGAAGGCCCGGTACTCCTCCACCAGCTGCGACGGCTCCGCCACCGGCAGGCCCTTGACGTGCGTGGAGTAGAGAATCTGCGTCGTCGGCTTGATGAGGACCGGGAAGCGCGCCTCGCGGGCGATGGCCTCCAGGTCCGCCTCGGACTCGGGGAACCAGGTGCGCGGCAATGTCAGCCCCACCGCCTGGCCCGCCTCGAAGAGCTTGCGCTTGTTGAGCAGCCCGTACACCGCCTCCACGCCCGGGTCATAGAGGTGGAAGTACTGGGACAGCTCCCGGGCATGGACAGACACCAGCCACGCCAGCTCATCGCTCGTCGGGTACAGCACGTGCCGATGCGGCTCCCTCCGGCCGAAGTCCAGCAGCCACTCCATGAACGCCTCGGGCTGGGATTCGGGAGGACACTGCACGCGCCGCCCGACGAAGCGGGACCAGCTCGCGGGGCCCAGACGGCCGGGGTCGGCCACCGTGACGTCAATGCCATTGCGCCCGAAGCAGCGCGCGGCGGCGAGCGTGCCGTAGAAGCTCGCGGAGAAGAGCAACGCGGACGGCCGCCCCTCCACGCGCGGGCGCGCCGCCTGTTCCACCTTCACGTCTTCTGCCTCCACCTGAGCTGTCTCCAGTCTCTCCACGTCCTCCAGCCTGCGCGGGCGCGGGGGCGCCCTGCGGGCCGTGGCCTGGGCATGCGCGCCGACACCTGAAGCCTGGGTCGACACAGGCGTCGCGGTAGCCGCGGCGAGCCCGGCGGTGAGGAGTGAGAGGATGTGCCGTTTCATACCTTGGGCACGCAACATAGCCGCCCCCCCCACCATTTGCCCCTGTCCACTTCGCGTCCATTGTTCCGCGGGCCCATTCCCCCAGGCCCTTCGGCCCCGGAACATCCGACCGGGTCCGCCGCGACGACCCACCGACGCGCGACGACCCATGGGGTGAGGTCGCGCCACGCGAGGCCATGGCGCGAGCGGCTGGCCCCGCGCGTCAGGGGCTCACGCCGCCCTCCGGCCGCCACACGAGATAGCCCGAGTCGAGCAGCCACGCGTCCATGGCCACCCCGCCCAGTCGCGTCCCCAGGCGTGTGACGGACTCGCGGAAGGCGTCGGGGGGCGAGGTGTGTCCCGCCTCGCGCGCCTGTCTCCAGGCCTCCATCCACGCCTGGAAGAAGGTGTGCATGGGCTCGCCAGGACGCACGCGACGGCGCAAGTCCCGGGGCAGCCAGTCGCGGAACAGCAGGGGCGCGAAGCCGTTGCGAAAGTCGGTGTGGAACAGCAGCGCCTCGCGCATGGGGGGCGCATCCCCGTCCGCCGACGCTCGACGCAGCAGGTGCGCGGTGAGCACCGAACCCTCCGGGTCCGAGCTCCCCTCCACGAGCAGCCCCGACGGGAGCAGGAATCGACCCAGGGCATGGTGCACGTCGGAGACGCGCTCGGCCGGTCCCTGACGCAGCAGGTTCATGGCCCGCACGAGGCGCGCCGGCTCGTCCGCCGAGAGCGGCAGCTCGAAGCCCCCCTGCCGAAAGTGCGTGCGCGGGCCCGCATGGACCTGGGCGGCCAGGGCGCGCGCCTCCTCCAGCTCCACGCCGATGACGGTGAGCTCCGGCTGGAGCACGCGAAACGCCTCCGCGCTCTCCAGCGTCGTCCACGGGTGCTCGCCAAAGCCCACGTCCACGAAGACGGCCCGGGCCCAGGCGCCATCGACACGCGACAGCAACCGGGGCTCGAAGCGGCACAGGTATGCATCGAGCGCGCGCAGGCGACCCGGCGCGGTGCGACCCCGGGTCTTCGCATCCAGCGTGGACATGCCTCCCACTTCGTCGAGGCGCGCCATGCGCGTCAAGCCTCCCCCGTTCCCTCCGGACCGCGCGGGCCGGTAGGCTCCTCCGCGTGCGCCCCGCCTCCGCCCTCACTTGCCCCGGCTGTCAGGCGCCCCGCGTGGAGGGGGCGGAGTGCCCTCGCTGCGGCATCATCTACGCCCGCGCGGAGGCCCGTGCGGCGCGCAGGGCCGAGCAGGAGCGCGCCGCGGCGGCAGCGGCCCCACC
>NZ_VIFM01000263.1 GCF_006636215.1 Myxococcus llanfairpwllgwyngyllgogerychwyrndrobwllllantysiliogogogochensis
AGGCGGTGTGACTAAAGCACAGCCCAGGACCGCCAGCCAGATGCCCCCCAGGACCTCCCTCCGACGGGCCCTCGCACCTCCTGAGAGGGTGCGACAGAGACAGGGAGCCCTTGCCTGCCGGAAGGGTGTTTTGAATATTGGTGACGCCGCACCGTCGTTGCGTTGGAATTTTCGCACCTACCGCATGTGGGAGTCTTCGAGATGAAGCGTCATTCCAGGTTGTGCGGAGCCCTTCTGTCGCTGGCCGTCGCGGCGCCGTTGACCGCGGCCGCGCAGGACCGGGGCCGCACGGATGGGCCCGAGGAATCCGAGTATGGCAAGGGCGGCTATTCGGGCTCGAACAGCCAGGGCGTGTCGCTCCAGCTCGACTGGGGTGCGGCCATCAATGACAAGGAGCCCCCCGAGGACGCGCCGTCGGGCCCGCCGCTGTACGTGGGCGCCACGCTGTCGCTGTGGGGCGCGGACTGGTTCTCGCTCGACGCGAGCGCCGCCTATGTCTTCGACGGTGGTCGCTTCATCGGCATGGTGGGACCGAAGTTCCGCACCTGGGGCTGGCCGCTGGTGTTCACCGCGGGCCTGAGGGCTGGCGCCATCGTGATTCCCGAGGCGGAGGGGCTGCGCTTCGGCATCTCCCCCCAGGTGGGCGCCGAGATTCTGATGGGCCACCGGGACAACATCCTCTTGGGGCTCAACTACAACCCGGACATCCCCATCGGCGGTGGCGGCGTGACGCACCGGCTGGGCATGTCCATCGGTTACAGGTTCTAGGGGAGGTCGCTCGCCATGATTGCCCAAGTGCTCGCAGCCACGCTGGCGTTGGCCTCCAGTCAGGCCCCCGTCAGCCTCTCCTCCACGGGAGGAGGTCCGCAGGTCTCCCTGCCTTTCCCCACGGGCACCACGCAGACCTACAACATCATCCAGTGGGACCCGAACCAGTTGCCGCGCATCTACGAGCGCTCGGACCAGCTTCCCCTCACGGACGAGGAGCTGACCAAGCTGTCCCAGGCCGGCTTCGAGCCCGCGCAGCTGGTGAAGATGATTGAAGAGCGGCGCTGCGCATGTGACGCCAGCGCGGACGGCCTCATCAAGTTGAAGAAGGCCGGGGTGGACAAGAACGTGCTCGCGGCGGTGTCGCGCCACGGCATCGCGCCCAACCGGGAGCTGGAGCTGCTGGTGACGATGGACTTCACCGGTGAGAGCCGCGTCGCGCGCGAGGCGTTCCTCTATTTCTTCGTCGACGACGGGGACCTCACCCGCGTCTTCAGCGCCAACATCACGGACCTGCTCCAGCGCCGCAACCGCCACGAGACGACGGTGGACCGCAGCGACATCCTCGTCGCGCGCACGGTGCGCCGCGTTCAGCTCTCCGGGCGGGTGCCGCTGAAGACGTACGGCAAGCACAACGTGCTGGTGGTCGCCAGCGCCAGCCCCACGCTCACCCATCCCTCCCAGCTCACTCCGCAGGAACGGACGAAGTCGCAGAGCTACACCTTCGACTATCCCCGCGCCTCGCTCATGAGCCTGTGCCGCCTGACGGCGGGGTACCGCCGTGACGCGGTGCTCAACTACAAATGGAACTTCGAGGGCAGCCGCTTCGAATGCGAATGGAACTAGGAGTCATACGCACCATGAAGACCCATCGCCTCATCCTGACCGCCTGCCTCGCCGCCTCGCTCGTCGCGTGCAGTGGCCCGCGCGCGTACACGCGCGGGTCGTACGAAGACCCGAACGAAATCGAGATGCTGTCGGACCAGTTCAACGAGAATGACCTGCAGCTCATCGCCAAGAAGATGGCGGAGTCGCTGGCCAACTCGCCGCGCTTCTCCACGCCGCGTCCGGACGGCTCGCTGCCCATCGTCCTCGTGGGCAAGCTGAAGAACAGCACGTCCGAGCACATCGACATGCGCTCGCTGGGCGACAAGATTCAGACGGCGCTCGCGCAGACGGGCCGCTTCGCCATGGTGGATCAGGCCGCGCGCCAGGACATCGCGGAGGAGTACGAGTACCAGCAGTCGGGCTACGTGGACCCGAACGCTGCCAAGGGCCCGGGCGCCCAGGTGTCCGTGGACTTCATGATGACGGGCGACCTGGCCTCCATCATCCAGGAGGTCGGCCGCGACAAGCTCGTGTACTACAAGATGACGGCGAAGCTGAGCAACGTGCGCACCGGCCTCATCGAGTGGACGGACGAGAAGCAGATCCGCAAGAAGTTCGAGAAGCGCGGCGTCAGCTGGTAGCAGGCTGACGCAAGCCGCTGGCTCCACGCGAAGGCTCGACTGCTCATGACCTCTCTTCTCCGCCACCTGGCGCGCCCTCGAGGTGGGGGCGTGCTCGCGCTGGCGAGCGTGCTCCTGCTGACTGGCTGCGCGGGCGACTACGTGGCGCGCACGCGCGGCGTCCGCATGTCCTATCAGTCGGAAGACTATCCGGGCGCGCTGGTGGGGCTCGACGCCGTCTCGAAAGAGGGCTCGGAGAAGGACGCGCTGCTCGTGCTCCTGGACAAGGGCATGGTGCTGCACGCCGCTGGCGAGTGGGCGGAGAGCAACAAGGTGATGGAGGAGGCGGAGCAGCTCAGCGCACGGCTCGACGGCGTCTCCGTCAGCGAAGAGGCGGGGGCGCTCGTGACGAACGAGCGCCAGCGCGCCTACCGCGGCGAGGACTTCGAGAAGCTGATGATCTCCGTCGTCCAGGCGCTCAACTACGCGGAGCTGGGAGACGACGAGGCGGCCATGGTGGAGGTGCGTCAGGTCAACGAGCGCCTCCAGAAGATGGTCACCGAGGAGAAGAAGCCGTACCAGCAGCTCGCCATCGCCCGCTACCTGGGCGGTGTCATCCGCGAGGACCAGCGCGACTGGGACTCGGCCTATATCGACTACGCGAAGGCGTACGAGCTGGAGCCCCGGCTGGGCGCGCTGGTGGAGCCCCTGCTGCGGCTGTCGAAGTACACCGGCCGCGATGACGTCTACGCGGCGCTGAAGGAGAAGTACCCGGAGGTGGCCCATCCGCCCCTGGCCCGCGACGAGTCCCAGGTCGTGGTGGTGGTGGAAGCGGGGCTGTCGCCGGAGAAGCAGCCCACGTCCCGCGACTACGGCACCGGCGGCAATCTCATCGAGGTGCCCGTCTACCGGGACCGGGGCAGCGCGCCGTCGGTGCGTGTGCAGTTGGGAGACCAGGACGAGCGGGCGGTGACGGTGACGTCCCTCGCGGACGTCGCGCGGCTGCACCTGGACACCCGCATCGGCGGGATGCTGGCCAAGCAGCTCGCCAGCGTGGCGGTGAAGGCGGGCCTGGCGGCGGGCCTCGGCGCCGCGACCAAGAGCGAGGAGCTGGGCGTGCTGGCCTTCCTCCTGCTCAACGCTGGCAATGCGCCAGACCTGCGCTCCTGGCTTTCCTTGCCCGCTGAGTTCCAGGTGGCGCGTTTCCGGGTGCCGGCGGGGAGCCACACGGTCCGTGTAGAAGCGGGGGGACGGGTGTCGGAGCACACGGTGGACGTGAAGCCGGGCCGGGTGGGGTTGGTGGTGGTGCGGCGCTACTGAGTCGGCGGTTTTGTTGTGGCGGTTTTGTTGTAGGGTGCGCGCCCCATGTCGGTCCTGGCCACGGTGGCCCTCTACTCCCTCATCGTCGTCATCGGCGCGCTGCTTGGCGCGATGGTGGTGTTGTGGAATCAGCGGCCCACGCAGCTGGTCCGCTTCCTCGCCTTCGCCGCGGGCGTCATGCTGGGCGCGGCCTTCTTCCACATGTTGCCGGAGGCGTACGAGGGCGGGGGCTGGTGGGCCTTCGCGCTGGTGCCCGCGGGCTTCGTCTTCCTGCTCGTGCTGGAGCGCTACCTGGTGGCGCACGCGGGTGAGGACCTGCCCGGAGACCACATGTCCGGCAGCGGGCGCTCCCCCGCGCAGGCCGGGCAGGTGCTGGGGCTCACCGCGTTCCTCGGGCTGTCCACGCACACGCTGTTCGACGGCATCGCCCTGGGCTCGGCGGTGGAGGAGGGCGTGGGGTTGATGGCGCTCCTGGCCATCGTCGCGCACAAGGTCCCCTCCGCGCTGTCGCTCGCCTCCATCCTGAAGACGGAGGGGCGCTCGCGAAGCTCCATCCTCCTGCTCTCCGTGCTGTACGGGTTGATGGTGCCGGCGGGAGCGCTGCTGTACTTCGCCTTCGACGCGGTGCTGCGCTTCGAGAGCATGGCGCCCAAGGCGCTGGCCTTCTCCGCGGGCACGTTCCTCTACATCGCCGTGTCGGACCTGCTGCCGCACGTGCATCGACACGGCAAGGACCAGCCGGGCCGCAACGTGCTGGCGCTGTTCGTGGGACTGGCCCTGATGTTCGGGCTCGCGCGTCTGATGGGGCATCCGGCGCACTGAGCCTGCTCGCTCGTGCGCTAAAGCCTCGCGCTCCGGAGTTTCGTCACAAACAGTCCTTCGGTGCTCTCTCCACCAAGGAGGGGCCGCACGCGCCTGGGCTGACGGCCGGGCGGACGGTGCCTCGACGGAGGGCCGGAAGCGATGAGCACACCCAGTGGCGTGGCGGAGGGCCCGGGCGGGGTCTCCCCCGGCGCGGGGAATGCCCCCACGCACGCGGGCTCGGAGTTCGAGGACGCGGTGCTCCAGGGCCTCATCCATGGAGGCTCCGCGAGTCCGGTGCCTCTCCCGGGAGACAGGCTGGGAGGTCTGGACGGCCGTCGGTACGAGGTCCTCGGTCTGCTGGGCGGCGGCGGCATGGGGCAGGTGTTCCGCGCGGTGGACCACGAGCTGTGGCGCACGGTGGCGCTGAAGTTCCTCGCCGCGCACCGGGGCCTCGCGACGCCCTCGCTGCTGGCCGCATTGCGCGAGGAGGCGCAGGCGATTGCCCGGCTGGACCACGAGAACATCGTCCGCATCCATGACGTGTCCGCGTGGAACACCGGGACGCTGGCGCAAGGCGAGGAGGTGCCGCTGCGCGTGCCCTTCCTGGTGATGGAGTTCCTGGAGGGCGAATCGCTGCAGCGAATGCTGCGCCGGGAGCGACCCGACTTGCGGCGCACGTTGGACCTGATGACGGACGTGGCCGCGGGGCTCGCGCATGCGCATGAGCGGCGCCTGGTGCATCGCGACCTCAAGCCCGCCAACGTCTTCGTGCTCGCGGATGGCAGGGCGAAGCTGCTCGACTTCGGCCTCGCGCGCTCACCGGCCGGACCCGCCCTGGCGCCCGAAGCCGCGCGCGCGGGAACTCCCGCGTACATGGCTCCGGAGCAGTGGCGGGGCGAGCCGCCGGACGCGAGGGCCGACGTGTGGGCCGCGGGGCTGTTGCTCTACGAGATGCTCACCGGCGAGCACCCGCTGCCGCGCTCGAAGGCCGCCGAGCTGCGCCTGCACATCCCTTCCTCCCAGCCCATGCCCTCGGTGAGCTGGAGATGCCCCGGGTTGCCGGAGGAACTCGTGCGACTGGTGGCCTCGGCGCTGGCGAAGGACCCGGCGGAGCGGCCGGCGAATGGAGGCGAGTTGCTGGAGCGACTGCGCGGCTTGCGTCGGCTGCTGGCGCTGGACGTCAACTCGGCCTCGCGCTCGAGCATCTCCGGTCGTCGGTTGGTGACGCTGGTGTCGTGCCGGCTCGCGCAGGAACGCGGTGGCATGGAGCGCCTGGATCCGGAGGATTGCAGCGAGCTGGAGGGCGCCTTCCACCAGGGCTGCACGCGCATCATCCACGAGCACGAGGGCGCGATGACGCTCGCGGTGGGCGCGGAGGTGCTCGCGTGCTTCGGTTTCCCCGTGGCGCGCGAGGGGGACTCGGAGCGGGCGGTGCGCGCGGCGCTGCGGCTGCAAGAGGTGCTGCCCGGTGAACTCGCGGGGCTGGGGCCTCCGGGCGTGGTGGTGAAGGTGGGGTTGCACACGGACCGCGTGGCGTTGGCGGATGCCTCGCCGCTGTTGCACGGCACGGCGCCTCCCATGCAGGGCGAGGCGCCCAAGGTGGCCTCGTGGCTGGCCGCACAGGCGGGGCCCGACGCGGTGCTGCTCACCGAGGGCACGCATGCGTTGGTGCGAGGCCGCATCCGCACGCGCTCACTGGGGGCCTGGGCCTTCGAGGGACTGTCGGGCACGTCATGGCTGGACGTGCATGAAGCGCTGGGAGAGCGGCCGGGTGCGAGCCGGTTCGATCGGGCCCTGGTGGTCGGCGCGTTGTCGCCGTTGGTGGGCCGCGAGAAGGAACTCCAGCGGCTCACGACGTGGCGGGCCGATGCGCTGAGTGGACGCGGCGTGGGCGTCCTGGTGCGAGGGGACGCGGGCATCGGCAAGTCGCGACTCGTTCAGGAGCTGCATGACCGGGAGGCACCGGGGACGAGCACCTGGGCGCGTTGTCAGTGCGGCGTGCGGGGAACGGGCAGCGCCTTCCATCCGCTCATCGACTGGTTCCAGCGCTTCCTGGGCTTCGCCCGCGATGACGCTCCCGAGCGCAAGCTCGCGCGTCTGGTGGAGCGTCTGGGCGTGCTGGGCGTGGACGTGGAGCTCTCGTGTCCGCTCGCTTCGTTCTTGTCGCTGCCTGTTCCGGAAGGCTCGCCCTTCCTGCACCTGTCCGGTGAGCGGCAGCGGGCCGCGGTGATGAAGGCCCTGGTGGAGGTGTTCCGTCACGAGGACGTGCGCAGGCCGGTGGTGCTGGTGGTGGAGGATCTGCACTGGGCGGACCCGTCCACCCTCCAGTTCCTAGGAGTGCTGCTGGAGCGGTTGGAGGGGACTCGCCTGTGTGTGCTGCTCACCGCGCGCCCGGGTGTCACGCAGGTGTGGAGCGAGCACGCGGCGCTCCAACTCCTGGATGTGGAGCCCCTGCCTCCCGAGGCCACCGCGGCGCTGGTGCGCGAGGTCGCGGGCCAGCGCGCCCTGACTCCGAAGACGGTGGCGCGACTGGTGTCCCGGACCGATGGAGTCCCCCTCTTCGTCGAGGAGCTGACGCGGGTGGTGGTGGAGCAGGAGGCCGTGCGAGGGGACTCGGGCGAGACGCTCTCCGCGGTGCCCGCGGTGTTGCACGAGCTACTCCTCGCGCGCCTGGACCAGCTTCCTCCCCGGCAGCGCTCCCAGGTGCAGCTCGCGGCCACGCTGGGGCGAGAGTTCAACTACGAGACGCTGCGCGCGGTGTCCTTCCTCCGGGAAGACGAGCTGGAGCCGGAGCTGGAGCGACTGGAAGAGGCGGGACTGCTCTTCCGGCAGGGCCAGCCGCCATGCACCACGTACGCCTTCCGACACGCGCTCATCCAGGAAGCGGCCTACCAGTCGCTCCTGCGCAGCACGCGCCAGCGCTACCACGGTCGTGTCGTGCAGGTGCTCTCCGAGCAGTTCCCCGAGGTGGTGGAGGAGCAGCCGGAGTTGGTGGCCCACCACGCCACGCTCGCGGGGCTGACGCGCCAGGCCGCGGAGTTCTGGCGGAGCGCGGGCCAGCTCGCGGGCGCGAAGTCGGCCTTCCCGGAGGCCATCAGCCACTACTCGCGGGCGCTGGGGCAACTGGAACTCTTGCCGCCCTCCCGCGAGCGGGATGAGTTCGACATCGTCCTTAGCGTCGAGCTGGGACAGGCGCTGGTGGCCTCGAAGGGCTTCGGAACGCGCGAGGTGGAGGACGCCTTCACGCGGGCCGCCGCGCTGTGTGACCCGTCCCAGTGCATCCCCACGTCGCTCTTCTGGGGACTGTGGAACATCGCGCTGGTGCGTGGAGATGGTGAGGGCATGGACCGTCTCGCGGAGCTCTTCCGCTGTCAGGGAGACGAGCACGCGGACCTGGAGGCGCGCGTGGTGCTGCACGGCGCGCTCAACAGCCAGGCGTTCTGGCGCGCGGACTACACATCGTGTCGAAGCCATGGCCTGGAGGTGAAGGCCCTGCTGGGCCGGGAGGGAGTGGCGGAGCAGCTCGCGCAGATTCGCGGTGGGCGGCTGGGCCATGCCTCCGAGCAGTGCCTGCATGCGCTGATGTACCTGGCGGTGAGCGAGCTGGTGCTGGGGCACATCGACACCGCGCTCGCGACGCAGGCGCAGGCCTTCGCCCTCGCCGAGTCCATGAGCCATCCCTATGCCATCGCCACGGTGTCCGTCTTCGGAGCGATGCTGGCGCTGGAGCGTGGAGACCCGGCGACAATGCTGGAGGTGTCAGGGCGGGCCGTGGGCCTCTGTGTCGAGTACGGCTTTCCGTTGCCCCTGGTGGGGAGCATTTGCCTGCACGGGCTCTCCCTGGCGGTCCTCGGAGACGCGGAGGGCGGCGTCGCGCGTGTCCACGAGGGAATCGCGTTGATGAACTCGCTGGGCGCGACGCTGCTCCAGGGCGCGTGCCTGACGACGCTGGCTCGCGCATACCTCGCGGGAGGGAAGGTCGACGAGGGGCTGGCCGCCTTGAGTCAGGCGCGGGTCCATGTGGAAGGGCGCGTGGCGCGCCATCCCCTGGCGACGTTGTTGCGAGTCCACGGGCAGCTTTTGTTGCTGCGAGGGGACATGGGCGAGGCGCGCGAGTGCTTCCGGCGCTCGCTCGCGGTGGCTCGAGACACGGGCGCGCGACTGCATGAGCTGGGCGCGGCGGTGGAGTTGGCGAGGCTTGCGCGGCACACCGACGAAGCGGCGGAGGCGCGCGTGCTGCTGGAGTCGCTGAAGGAAGTCTTTTCAGGGAGCCAGGCGCTCGCGGATGCCTGGGCCGCGCGTGCGCTGCTGGCGGAGTGGGACTGACGGCTCACGCCGCCGATGACAGCTCGGAGGGCGGCGGGTCGCCATGCGCGAGACACCTGGTGACACACCGCAAAAGCTCGGACAGCTCACCGGACTTGCGCAGGAAGACTTCATCCGCGGCGCCAGGTCCACACTCCATGCTGCTGTGGACGATGCGCGGAATGCGGCACAGCCGTTCATCGGTGCGCAGCCTCCCGCAAAGCTCCAGGCCGCTCATTCCCGGCATCATCACGTCGGTGAGGATGAGGTCTGGCTTCAGCGACTGCGCGAGCGACAGGGCCACCTCACCATTCGGCGCGGAGGCGACCTCACAGCCCAGTTCCCCGAGAGCCTCGGTGTAGATTTCGAGGAGGGTCGAATCATCGTCGACGAGGAGGATGAGAGGCATGCGGGTGTCTCGGGGTGAGGCGGCCATGCCGCTGTTCCACTGGGATGGGGACGCGACGACATGGATGTGAATTCATCAGGACCCCGCGTTCGTCACGATGACGGTGCAAGCCATTCCATCCGCTCGGAGGTGTGAAGAATGTCGCCGAAGGAACGAGAGGCGCTGGAGCAGAGGATTCGCGAGCGCTGCACCCTGGAGGACACGGCGGGCGCCGTGGAAGCCGCGGTGGAGGGATATGGCCCGGAGATACGAAGACTCCTGGGGACGTTGTTGCGAGAGCCAGAGCAGGCGCGAGAGGCCTTCAGCATCTTCTGCGAGAGCCTGGTGAGGGACCTGCCAGGCTTTCGTTGGGAGAGTACTTTCAGGACGTGGGCCTATCGCGTGGCGCGGAATGTCGCGTACCGGATGGCCACCGCCTTCTCGCCGGGGCGGGAGCGGGTGGCGAGCCGGGAGATGGTCGACCTCATGCACGTCGAGCGTTCAGGCACGGCACCCTGGCTCCAGACCCCCGTGAAGGACCGCTTCCGTTCCTTGCGCGCGCAGCTGGAGCCGGGAGAGCGCAACCTCCTGCTGCTGCGAGTGGACCGTCGGATGTCCTGGCTCGACGTCGCTCGGGAGTTGGGGGGCACCCAGTCCTCGGAGGGGCTCCAGCGGAAGGCGGCCGTCCTTCGCCAACAGTTCAAGAGCCTGAAGGAGCGGCTGCGTGAGCTGGCGCGGGATGACCGTCTGATTTCCAGCGCGTGACGCCCGGGGCATGAGGGGACGCCGGCCCCCGCCCGCCTGCCCGCCCTTTCGCTGCGCGAACCGGGGCGCGGGCGCACCCTTGAGGGGACTCGGCCCGAGCGGCGCATGGTGCGCGCGAGGCTCGTGGACCGCGGCGAAAGGGGCCTTGTCATGCTCACCGTGGGCGACCTGATGACCCGGGATGTCGTCACGCTGGAAGAGACCGATGACCTGGTCCGCGTGGATGACCTGCTGAAGCTCAACCACATCCGTCACCTGCCGGTGGTGCGCGAGGGACGGCTGGTGGGGTTGGTGAGTCATCGTGACTTGATTCGCGCGTTGGCGCGTCAGCTCGCGGCGCATCAGTCGGAGCCCATCTCCGTCGCGCGCATCATGTCGCGGGATGTGGAGATGGTGAGGTCGGACCTGCCCGTGCGGGACGGCATCTACAAGCTCCTGGACCACCGCTTCGGTTGTCTTCCGGTGGTGGACAGGGACAGGCGGCTGGTGGGCATCGTCACCGAGGCCGACTTCATGCGCATGGCGGCGCGGCTGCTGGATGCGGCCTCGGCGCGCAGGGATGACTCGGCGGGAGTCTCCGCTCCTTGAACGGGAGGGTGGGCGCATGCATGACGGACACGCCGTCTCAGGTGGTGGTCCGCCCTCCGCGTCGGCGGAAGGCTCGTCGCGACATCACAGCGTATGGGGCTGGCTTCCTGGTGTGGTGCTGCTGGGCGCGTTCATCGCGTTCGTGGTGCTGCGCTTCGGGGAGGAGCGACAGTTCGCCCAGATGCTGAAGCGCGCGCGGCCGGAGTGGCTGCTGGCCGGTGCCGTGCTCCAGGTCTTCTCGTATCTCACGATGGCGGGCTGCTGGCTGGTGACGCTGAGCACGGCGGGAGTGAAGGCGCCGTGGATGCGCACCGCGGGGCTGGCCTTGATGAAGCTCTCCTTCGACCAGTTGGTGCCCACGGCGGGGATTGGTGGTTCGGTGGTGGTGATGAAGGGGCTCCGGAAGGAAGGGGCTCCCCCTCGGGTGGCGACCGCCGCGCTGCTGGTGGACATGGTGTCCTTCTATGCGGCGCATGCGGTGGCCGTGGTCATCTCCATCCTCATCATCTGGTTCCGCGCGCAGCTCCACGCGGCCATCCTGGGGTTGGCCACGGCGTTCGCCGCGCTCGCTTGCGCGGTGCCCTTCGGAATCCTCTGGTTGACGCGGCACGGAGGCTGGCAGCCGCCGCGCTGGGCTCGGCGCATCCCCGGGCTCAGTGGCCTGCTGGAGTCCATCTCCCAGGTTCCGCCCGAGCTGGTGCGCGACAAGTGGCTGCTGGTGCGTGCGAGCGCGTTGCAGTTCGCGACCTTCGTGCTGGATGCGCTCACGCTCTCGTGCATGTTCTTCGCCGTGGGGCACCCGGTGGATTTTCCGGATGTATTCGCCGCGTTCATGCTGGCGACGCTGGTGATGACCCTGAGCATCATCCCGGGAGGGGTGGGGACGTTCGAGGCCACCGCGGTGGGGACGCTGTCCTCGCTGGGAGTGCCCGTGGAGGTGGGGCTCACGGCGGTGATGTTGCTGCGAGGTTTCACCCTGTGGTTGCCGCTGCCGCTGGGCGTGGTGCTGCTGCGTCGGATGCTCGGGGTTCGGCTGCGCGACGCGATGTCGAGTCCGGGGTCCGAGTCGTCGGCCTCGCCCGTGGTGTCGTCAGAACAGCGGACCGCGTGAGGGGCTGACACGCTTTGGCTTGGCTTTCGCCGCGCGGGACCTGAGGATGCGCGCGCCCGAGCGGGCACCCATCCATGGAAAAACGCACTGACTGGTACGAGCACCCGGAGTACTACGAGGCCATCTTCGGCACGGACACCGTGCGGGAGGCGGATTTCCTCCAGGCGCTCAGCGCGCGTCATGGAACGGGAGGCTCGCAGTGGCTGGAGCCCGCGTGTGGCGCGGGACGGTTGGTGGCCGAGGCCGCCAGTCGCGGCATGAAGGTGGCGGGCTACGACATCTCCGAGGCCATGCTCGCGCACGCGCGAAAGCGGCTGACTCCGGCGGAGCGTCGTCGGGTGAAGCTGGCCCCGTCGCGCATGGAGGAGTTCTTCGAGCCCGCGCTGGAGGGGAAGGTGGATGTCGCGCACAACCTTGTCTCCACCTTCCGCTACCTGGATAGCGAGGCGGCGGCGCTCGCACACTTGAAGGGCACGCGACGGCTGCTCAAGCCCAACGGCATCTATGTGCTCGGCTTCCACCTCACCGACTACTCGCGGAGCGTGCCCGAGCACGAGCGCTGGTTGGGGCGCGTGGGCAAGGACAAGGTCGTCTGCAACACCCACGAGGGGCTGCCGGACCGGCGCGCGCGACGCTCGCCCATGCGCAACCGACTGCGCATCACCGGTCCAGGGAAGGACTGGCTCATCGAGACGACGTGGTTCTTCCGCACGTACGACGCGGCGCAGGCGGGCAAGTTGTTCCGCGATGCGGGGCTGAGCGTGGTGGCTGCGTATGACTTCGACTACGACGTGAGCTCACCGGTGGCACGTGGCAGCCGGCGGCTGGACCGCGTCTTCGTGCTGCGCCCGGATGCGGGCTCGGTGGAGCAGGGGGCTTCCGAGAACGCGCCGGCGCGGAAGGTCGTCGCCGAGGCGAAGAAGGCGACTCCGGAGAAGAAGGTGGCTGCGCCGAGGAAGACCTCTCCGGCGCGGAAGGTCACCGCGACGAAGAAGCTGGCCACTGCGCCGGATGCGACTCCTCCGACGAAGAAGCTGGCCACGGCGCCGGATGCGACTCCTCCGACGAAGAAGCCGACCCGCCGACGAAGCTGACTCCGAAGCAGGCACTGGCTTCGTCATGAACGAAGCCACCGGAGCAGGCGCTGAAGCCTTGGCGAAACGAGACCCAGCGAAGGCTGGGTCTGTGTTCAGGCTTCCGCCCCCGCCTTCGCGAGCACGTAGCAGAGCTCACGCAACGCGGCCCGTCGCATGGAGTCCACGTCCGGGAATCCCTCGTCGCGTGCGGCTTGCTGGATGGGGCTTGGAACCATCCGTCCCTGGTGCTCCTCGAAGTACCAGGCCCACAAGGCGCCCTCGGTGATGCCCGCGTCCTCCAGGCGTGGCGCCGACAGGCCCGCCTCCGTGAGCACCTGCTCCTTGTCTCGCGCCCTCTGCACCAGCGCTCCGTATTCGCCCGTCAGGCGCAGGTGGTCCGCCAGGTGGCGCAGGACATCCGGCTCGAAGAGGGTCTCCACCCAGCGCACGTGAGACTCGTCGCGCAGCAGGCGAGGGGCATCGTCGACGTACTGCTCCGACTTCCATTGCTCGAAAGCCTCGGGGGTGAGCTGCCGCTCCTGTCGCAACGCCTCTTCCGTCGCGCGAAGCTCCGCCACGCCCGGCTCGCGGCCCAGCCGTCGCGCTTCCTCCACGGCGAGCGCACGCGCCATGCTCGACCGTTGCGCCTCCTTCAGCCCGCCGCGCAGTCGCAGTTCATCGAGCAGCGCCTCGGACGACACTCCTTCCAGGGGATTCGCCGCGTAGCGCAGCGGCTGTCTGCCCGCGCGCCGCCGGGCCTCTTCCCACGCGTCGGTGTGCTGAAAGGGGAAGCGCGTCTGCTTGGGCGAGAGCCCCGCCTCCATCCGCGCCCGAATCTCGCGCAGCAGCGCCACCGCATCCGCGCGCTTCGCGTCCACACGGCCCCGCGGCAGCCAGGCCTTGAGCGCCTCAAGCTCCGCGCCAGGGAGCCCCTCTTGTGCGGCTCGCGTCAACACCGTGGGCCACACCCGCTCCACGTAGAAGAGGGACTTGGCCAGTCGCTCCAACGCCGCGCGAGTGCTCTCACTCACCACGTTGCCCGACCGAGCCGCCGCCAGCGTGGCGCGGATGTTCACCATCGCCTCGGACAGGGGCCGCCAGTGGTCCTCGGCGCTCGCGTGCGCCACCGCCACCTCGTCATCGTCCTCCAGCACGCCTCGCTGGAAGTCCTCGAAGATGGCGCCGACTCCCTCCATTCCGAAGGACGTCAGCTCCGCGGCACGCAGCGCGCCCATGCTCGCGGCGCCGAAGACGTGGATGCCTTCCGCCAGGGCCCAGAGGATTTCCTTGTGCCACACGGCGGGCACATGCTCGAAGAAGCCGTCGATGATGCCGATGGCCACCGGCTTCTCCAACGTGGCCCGGTAGACGTCACCCTGTTGCACGGGAGGCAGGTACACCACGTCCAGCTCCTGGCTCGCCTCCTCGGGGCGCAGCGTGGGGCCCGTGAAGATGAACACCTTCATGTCCCATCCCCTCGCATGGCGCGCAGTGCGCGAGGGCCCGGGACATAGCCTGGTGCTTCATGCGTGGGCTCCAGTCCGGGTACCACCACGCGCACCACGGGCAACCCCAGCTCCGGCTTCGTCAGGTCCACCACGACCACTTGTGTCACTCCCGCCGCGCGCACCTTCGCGAGCACCCATTCGAGGTCCTCTTCGAACGTCTCCGCATCCTGATGCGGAGCGTCCTGGAAGCGGCGCACCGGCACCTCCTCGCGCAGCCGCGTCCGGAGCCGCTCCGCCACCACGCCTTCCCGAGCCTCCTCGTACGCCTTGCGGTGCAGGTCATCCCGCGCCCCGCTGATGCGCGTGAGCCGACTCTGCGCCGCCTCTGTCAGAGCCCGCAGCAGCGCCACGCCCCGCGACGGGTGACAGCCCATGCCGCCCGCCACCGCCACGGGGCGCAAGGGCTCCGACTCCCGGTCGACGATGTAACAGGCGAAGGCGGGCACCCCGACATCGCTCGTTGTCTCCCAGACGCCCACGGCCATGCCCGCGCGCGCATAGGTCTCCAGCACCTCGCGACAGGCCGTGTCGTCCACGGTGCCCAGGTCCAACCGCGTGGCGGCCTGGCTCCGTTCTCCACCCGCGTGCCACAGCGCGGTGGCGTCACGCTCCACCACCTCGCACAACCCATGGAGCGTTGCCTCGAGGACGTGATTTCCCGAGGCCAGCCCGTTGCTGCTCATGAGGAACGCGCCACTTCCGGTGGGAAGCGGCAGCGTGAAGTCGGTGTGCACCATGTCGAACGGCACCCACAGCGGACCGCCGCCGAGCAGGTCCACGCCTTCCACCCAGAGCATGCGCCAGTTGGGATGGAACAGACTCACCGACAGGCGCGGCAGTCCCGCCACGTCGACCACGGGCGAGCGGAAGCGCAGCTCGTTGTACGTGGACAGCTTCAGGGGCAGCGAGATGTGCTCGGCATGGTAGCCCTCCACGGACTCCATCACCCCGGACGCCTTCGCCGCCGCGAGCGTGAGGCCCTTGCCCTGGGACACCGCAAGCGAGCGCGCATTGGGCCGCGTCACCATGACGACGGGGATTCCAATCGTGTCCAACCCCGTGACGTTGGCGATGCGGGTGATGCCCAGGACGGGCATGAGGCGTCGCACGCGCTCCAGGGTCTGCTCGGGCGACATCACCCGATGTGTCCCGTGTCGGAACGGCTTGGGCGTCCCGGAGGAGGCGGACGGGGAAGAGGAGTCGAGGGCCGCGGTGCGCATCAAGGCTTGGAGTCGGAGAGGCGGGAGGTGGG
>NZ_VIFM01000264.1 GCF_006636215.1 Myxococcus llanfairpwllgwyngyllgogerychwyrndrobwllllantysiliogogogochensis
GGGCTCTCCAAGGGGAAGAGGCCTTCGCGGAGCAGGTGGCGCATTCCTGTCGCGTTTTTCCCTCCCGGGGGCACCCCAGGCCCGGGAGCAGGACCTGGGCACGCGAAGGGCTCGTCCCTCGTGGCCCCAGCGTGTCGGACCGGGCTGGGAACCTCTGCCCTTCTCCATCCCCCGCCGGGGCGTTCATGGGAGGCGTCGATGTTCGCGCGTCGGAGTTGGGCCGTCGTGTTGCCGCTGCTGCTACCCGGGGTGGGGTGGGCCGAGGAGGAGGTCGCTCCTGGGCACTGGGAGCAAAGGGAAGCCGCCATCCGCGAACTGGAGCAGGCCCTGACGCCCGAGTCTTCCAGCGGGGGCGCGGAGGCTCAGCCCGAGGAGGAGTCCATGCCACCGCCCGCACCCGACTCGATATCGCGGTGGACGAACGCGCTGCGCATGGAGGCCACGACGTGGACCTTGCTCCCTCGAAGAGGCGCGGGCCGCGACGAAGGCTTCGTGCAGGTGGAGCCCGGGTTTGTCTTCGACAAGGGCGAGTCGTTTCGTCTCAACCTCGGAGCCCCGGTGCGGCTGCGGCTGTGGGGTGGCGGCGAAGGGGCGGGCTTCGTGAGGAAGGAGGACTGGGACACGCTGTCCGATTGGGGCCAGGTGGTGCGCCTCTTCTCGGTGGGCGGTGACACACCCGACGCCGTGTGGGTGGGAATGATGGACGGCTACTCCCTGCTGTCGGGGCACCTGGTGCGGCGCTACAGCAACCGAGCCAACCCCGACTATCACCCGGCCGGAGTGGTGGGGACGGGGACGCTGGGGCCGGTGTACGCGGAGGCTTTCGTTTCGGACCTGCTGGGCGCTCGTCTGATGGGGGCGGAAGTCGCCCTGGACCTGCAGCATGTCCTCTTCGGCCGCCCGCCTGTTTCCGGGCGCTACACGCTGGCGCTGTCGGCGGCGCATGACTGGGGGAAGGGGGGAGGCACCTCGAAACCCCTGACGCTGGCGCACCTGGACGGTACCGCCGTGGTGATGCGGCGTCGGAGCAGGGACAACGGCCTGGAGCTGCACCTGCTGGGCGGTTGGGGCGGGCGTCCCGGTGAGGGCGGCGCGTGGGGTGCGGTGGCGGGCCTGGGAATGGAGGCGGTGTCGCCGATGCTGGACGTGCGAGCGCGCCTGGAGGGACGCCTGCAGCGCGGAGGCTTTCGGCAGGGCGCCTTCGGCCCGGACTACGAGCTGGCGCGCTTCCAGGTGGCGGGCGCGTCCTCGGTGCCGCTGGCGGAGGCGTCCTTTCCGAAGGGGGCTTCGGCCTACGGTGAGGTGATTCTCGGCTGGGATGCGGTGCGCCTGGATGGCCTGCGGCGGCGACACCTCTTTGTCTCCCTGGGCGTGGAAGCCTTCACCTGGGGCCGGGTGGATGTGGATGGGCGTGTGGAGACACACCTCTTCCACCAGGACTTGAGTCTGGGCGTGGGGGGACTGGCGACAGGCATGGGCCAGCCGGGCGCGCGCTACCTCGTCTCGGGGGAAGCCCGGTGGCGTTTTCTCGGAGGGCGGCTGTTCGCGGTGGGGCAGGGCGGCACGCTGCTGTTTCCTTCCCCGGAGGGGACGCTTCGGCCAGGGGCCTTCGCGGCCTTGGGAGTGGGGGTGGATGATGAGCGCTGAGCGGCTGCCGTGGGGCGGAGCCTGTCTGGCGCTGGCCCTGGTGCTCCTCACCTCGGGGTGTGCCTCGCGGCCCACTCGGGCTGATTCTGGAGCCACCCTTGAATCCCGCTCGGGTCGGGCGCGCATGTTGGCGCTGGGGAACAACGCCGTCGCGCCCGAGGACACCTCCGACCTCGCGGCCGAAGTCGGGCCGCTGCTGCATCGCCGTCGAGCTCCGTCAGCGACCCCGGGCGCGGGTCGCAACGGAGGTGAGACGGCGCCCTTGCCCATCGTCGACCTCATGGCCGCTTGCGGAGACGTGCCCTCTGGTTGGCCGCGCTTGTCCACGGATGAGGAAGTGCTGGCGCCCTTCCTGGAGTGCCTCACTCCAGCGGCCTTCCTGGCCTTCCAGCGCACGGTGGACATGCCCCGGCTGGTGGAGTCCCTCTCGGCCTGGAATGCCGTCCGGCTGGGCGCCCTGGGCCCGTTGGAAGCCGAAGCGGCCAGCGTCCTTCTCAAGAAGCGCGTCGTCTTCCTCTCCACCGCCGCCGAGAAGTACGGGCCAGGGCAGGCGGAAGTCCTTGCTCTCTTCGTCTTCCACACCACCTTCGACGATGAGGCGCGAGACGTGCTGCGCCTGCTGGCCGAGGACAGGCTGCTGAAGCGCGCCCTGGGGGGCATGGCGAGCGTCCATGCGGAGTTGTCGGCGAGGGGGCTCGACCCGGAGGACTTCCCGGAGAGGGGCTTCCTCGCCAGCGACCTCGCGCGAGGGTTGGGGAAGGCCACGGATGATGTCGCCTCCTCCATTCCCCTCGTGGGTGGAAGCCGAAGCGTGGAGGCCTCCTTGCCGCCTCGGCAGCTACCGCCCCCGTACCGTGCGGCGTACTGGGAGGTGGAGAAGGCGCAGTACCTGGGGGCCTTCGCACCGGGCAACGTGGCCTTGGCCTCGTTCGACCACCTCACCTTCGGCGTACCCCTGGGCTTCTACTTCCTGGCGGCCGGGAAGGTGCAAGGCGGGGTCTCCCTCTCGAAGGGCGAGTACGAGGAGGCCACGCGGCGGTTGGCGCCCGCGGCCCTCATGGTGGGCCTGTACTCAGGAGGAACTGGTGCGCGCGCCTTCCGTGAAGCGGGTCTCGCCAGGAAGGAGAGGTCACGGCTCCAGGCGGCAGTGCCTCGCGTAGAGGCGCTGAAGGCCGTGCTCGACAGGTTGGAAGCGCGGGCGGGGGCGGGCTCCGTGGGGGAGTTGGCTCGCCACTTCCAGCAGAGCCGGGAGGCGGCGCTCCTGGTGGCGGAGTGGGGTGAGGCCGGCGCGCTGGCCCTTCACGAGGCACGCGGCAATCCGGCTCGAGCGCAGGCCACGTTGGCGGTGCGGCATGGCGAGCCTCCGAGCGGCACGCCAACGAAGGGCGGAGCAGGGAAGAGCGGCGGCAAGCCCTCGCCGCCACCCGAGTCGGCCGGCATCCCCGCGGAGGTGGCCGAGGCGAAGTTCCGGCAGGTGGAGGCCGAGGCGGGGGGCGCCCGGCTATCGACGGACGTGGCTGCCCTGAAGAAGCATCGCGAGGCACTCCTGAGAACCGCGCCTCCTGGCGCCGACGTGCATCCGCTCTGGCTCGATTACCTGTCCTACCTGGAGAAGAGGGCCGCGGAAATCGAGCAGGGCATCGCGTCCAGGGGGCCGCTGCCGTGGTCCTGCTATCAGCTCGTGCGCGAGCGGTATGCCCGGGGCCTGGCCTTCGAGAGGGACATGGTCGTCATCCTGGAGGCGGATGCGGCCCTGCCACGGGCGCAGCGGCGGTGGCTCGGGGACTTCGAGAAGCCTCGCATCGAAACGCACGTGGGTGTCGCGAAGGCGGACCTGCGCTTCGTGGATGTCCTCGTCATCGAAGAGGGGCCCGCTGGTGGCCCGACGCCCCGTGTGGAGACGTTCAGCTTCAAGAGCCGTGAGTTTCTTGGCCTTGATGGGGATGCTCTCGCTGCTCAAGTGGTTGAGGACGCAAGAGCCGCACTGAGGTATTACGGCGAGACGTTGAACATACGGAGGCCTGGGCTCGAACAGACTGTGCAAATCAAGAGGGTCCGTCTGATTTACGAAAAGACCTCGAAGCCATTGAATTCTGATGCCCTTGACCGTGCCGTGAATAGAGCTGAGACCAGGGCAAAGGGAGTGGAGGTGCTGTTTCAATGAAGGCAATGAGTTCGCTCGAGCCGAAAGTTGGCGATAGCCTGCGATTCCTGCTGGATGGGGCACTTGGCCATCGGGTCGAGTCGGACAGCGAACTCACGCCCTTCCTCGAGGCGCTGGAGGCTCACGCTGAAGGCTGGATGCCGGATGTCGTGAAGGGGTCGAAACGGCGAAAATACTCGCGCGCTTCCATCAAGAAGGCATTGGAGGAGCGGCGCGATGAGCATGGAATATCCGTCGCATTCTACCGTGCACAGCCCTCAGTCGAGTTGACGCTCGACCTCGATCTCCCTCCATCAGGAACTCAGTTGAGCTGTAGCCTGAGTGTTCAGCCACTCTCGCTGTTTTCAGAGCGGGGGCGGTGTCTCAGGTTTGTAGAGATGGTCAGGACCCTGGCTGCGCACTATCTCGTGGACTACGCCATGGCCCATGGCATGGCGGATCGACATCTCTCGGGGGCTCCCTACTTCGGTCGTGATGGAAGGACTTCGCGCAAGGATGGGTTCGACACGATTTATGAGGTGTTCTGGCTGAATGTCTTTGGACCGAAGCTGGTGGAGATGGTGGGTCGCGAGCGGATGCTCTCGACTCCCGCGCACCTCGTGGAGGAGCTACCCAACGGCTCCGTCCTCCTGGTGCTGTGGCCCACCGCCGCCGATTTCGCCAGTGAGGAAGCGCGGGTCGTCCAGGCCCGTGCCCATGTCCACCTGCGGCCGGACCTCGACTTCGACACGGTGCTGAGCACGCTGAGAGAGCGCAGTGCCGCATTCGTACCCGTCGAGCCTCGCTTCCACCCTGACGTGGCGCCGTTCCTCGCGCGGCTGCCAGACGAGTTCTCCATCGGCGAGCGGCAACGGAAGATCGCCGAACTCAACGCCTTCCTGCCACCGGCGCCGGAGGAGTGGCTCCCAGCCGCGCTTCCCTCGGACGTGGAAAATCCGGAGCGTGTCCTCGCTGACTACGGAGTCCTGTCCGAAGGACTCGTGGCGGCGCTCCACACCCAGGTGCCGTCCATCATGGACGAGACGCCCGAGTCTCTCACGGACCTGGACTTCTACTTCTGGAGGGAGAATTTCCCCGAGCGGTACATGCGCGAACTCATCGACGGGCATACCGCACCGGCGCTAGGGGCCTACCTGGGTGAAGTGCTGGTGCGGCGATTGGGTGGGACGTGGGTGCCGCGCCAGAAGAGGGAAGAGTCCCAGGTGCGCGTGGGCCATCGCGTGTGGCTGCCCTTCCTCCGCGCCCGCCGGTACATGCAGTCCCGCCAGTCGCTGCTGGACTACTCGCTTACGCAGCTTTTTGGAGCAGCAGCCAAGGGACAGGCTGGCGAGAATGCATGACCCAGCGCTCATGGGCGCTCATGTCGACCCGTTACCGCGAGAGGTTCCGGTTCGCATCCTTCTTGCTGGCCACGGGCCTGGCGCCGAGCAGGAGGAGGGCTCCAGGGCAGGGGACTTCGACAGCGCCCTGGACTGCCTGGGGAGCCTCGCGGCTGCTCAGACTTCCTCGAACTTCGCTCCCGTGACTTTCGCGCGCTCCAGGGCCACCTTGATGTCCTCGGAGACGATGAGGGCGATCTCCCACCCCCAGGTGCGGAAGACCTTCGCACCGCCCACCTTCGTGCGGTCGATTCGCATCCCGTAGACGCTGCGGTACTGGCCGAGCTTGTCCGGCCGCTCATCCTCGGGTTTCCAATACAGTATCTCTTCCGAGGCCTCGTCATCGATGCATCGGATGAGCTTCGTGGCGACGAGTACGACATGCTGTTCCGGGCGACCTTCGACATCGACGGGTATCAATTGCACATCATCGGGCGCCAGCTCCGCGAAGAGGTTGGCCACTCGGACATGGACAACCGGAACTCTGCCAGCGCCTGCCGTACAGTAGTCCAACCACCTTCCAGGCTCGTCGATAGGAAACTTCAGGCGACTCGCAAGCTGGATGGGCTGTCCCTCGACGAACTGCCAGATGTCCTCGACCTCGTTGCCAGTCTCATCCAGGGGGTCTCCCAGGAACCAGTTCCCGGCCTGCACGTCTTCTCTGAGCTTGTAGTATCGAGACGGATTCTGCATGGTGGACTTCCTAGATTTCTCATGGATCCCGAGTCAAAAGCCCGTGGATTTTGGTTCCTGGGGTCTGCGCTTCTCTTGCGAGCTTGCGTAGCTCAGTCGTGAGGGCTTTCCGGCACTCGTCCACCTTGCGGCACTTTCCCAAGGCCTGACTCAGCCGCTCTTCGACGTGCTCGTGATACTGCCTCGGATGCGGCCCCTTGTGACCCAGGACTTCGACAACATTCTCAGGGTCCTTCAACTTCATCCCTGCTCGTGCGAAGAGCTTCCTGAACCTTGGCGTCCAGGGCCCGCCGCGCACGGCGGAAATATCGTTCTTGTTCGTGGCGATGTGATGATGCTCGCTACGCCCGCTCCGGCTCGCCATGGCCACGGCATTTGGGGCGAGCGCGATGGTGAACCCTTCCGCCATCAAGGCGACCGAACTCACGCTGCCCACGGCCGCGTACTGGAAGCCCGCTTGGGACTCCACCGCGAGGGCCGCCTGGGCGGAGCCCGGCAACCCCACTGACTTCGTCGCCAACCCCGCCGTGTTCCCGATGGCCACCGTGGCCAGCAGGACGAAGACGCGCGCCGCGTTCTCTCCGAGCACCTCGCCGTACGCCTCACCCGCTGCGTGGAGTTGCTCGAAGCTCGTCGCGCTGTCCACCTGGCGCACCAGCGTCAGCCACCCGTCCAGCATGCTCCACACCGTGTCCACGCCCAGGTAGGCGATGAGGCAGGCCGTCAAGGTGGCCGCCACGCCTTTGCTCACTGGCTCGGGCAGAGACCACAAGAGCAGGTACATCGTCGCGGAGGCGGCGATGCCAGCCACGACTGCCTGGGGGTCTGTCATGCCCTCCAGGGCTTCGGCCGTCTCCTCCCACACCGAGTCCATGGCGATGGCCAGGGCCCAGGTGTACTTGCCATCGCTGGCCAGCAGCGGGCCCTCATCCAGCAGGCGCAAGCAGTCACCGGGTCGGTCCTTCCGTTTGCACCACTGGCCGTAGGCGCGCGTCAGCGCCTCATCCGCGTAGTCCTCCAATAGCTGGGGACCGTCCGCGTCCTCTCCACGCTGGGGAATGAGTCGCGAGGACCCACGCTCATACCCATACACCCCACTCCGGGACGGAACGCCGAAGCGCTCCCGCGCGGCTTGCATGGGATTGCGAGAGGGAGGAACATCCCGCGCCAGCTCGGTGAGGGCCTCCTCGAACTCGTCGTCTTCGAGTTCAGCCGCACTCACTTCCGCGTCAGGCTCCTCGTGAGGGGTGACGAGGAAGGAGTCTTCCCCGGTCTCCAGCCGCACGACCCGACTCGTCGCGCAGCCCGTGACGGCCATCAACAGGAGCAGCGACACCACCCAGCGAAGCATCATGGTAGGCCCCGGCAAGTGGCCCGCGGCGAGGCGGGCACACTCCAGGCAGTACCAGACGACGCTGACAGGCGTACCCAGGCATACCCTGAGCCCTCTGGGGAGCAGCTCAGACTTCCTCGAACTTCGCCCCCGTGACTTTCGCGCGCTTCAGGGCCACCTTGATGTCCTCGACCTCGTTGCCCGCCTCATCCAGCGGGTCTCTCAGGAACCAGTTCCCAGCCTGCACGTCTTCTCTGAGCCTGAAGTATCGAGACGGATTCGGCATGGTGGACCTACGAGAGATGCGTGCTGTGTCTACTAAGGCGGCTCGGTCAGCACCAGCAATCCACGGGACGTATCCACGACATACACATAGCCGTCTCCAGGCACCTGGAGCCCCGTGGCGCCCTCTTCCAGCGCGTCCCCGCGTCCCGGGTCTGTCTCTCTGAAGCTGTTGAAGTACGCCACCTCGCGCGGCTGTGTGGGATTGCTCACGTCCAGCACGCGCAACCCCTCCTGGTGATACGTCACGTACAGCCGCGAGCCGCGCAGCTCCAGCGCCCGCGGTGACACGACTCCGCGCAAGCCATACTCGCCAATCTTCACGATGTTGCGCGGCTCGCTGACATCCAGCGCGCGCAGCCGCGCCCCCACGCCCAGGCTGCTCTCGAACGCCACGATGCGCCCACCGAACGTGCCCACCGCGCTCGCGCGACTGTTCGCATACGGGTACGTGTACCGCCCCAACACCTGGACGCCCCCGCCCGAGCGCGCGTCGACCACCTGCAGCCCGTCACGCAGGTGATTCACATAGAGGCGGCCCTCGTAGCTCACCGGGCCTCGCGACGAGGGGTTCTCCGCGATGCGTGAGCCGGAGACGATGTGCTGGAGCAGCCGGGGCTCGGAGGGCGTGGAGATGTCGAACATCAGCGTGCCCGCGGAGGGCTCCGTCCCCACCGCGTACAGCCTGTCCCCGTCCACGCTCACCAACCCGACGCTGACAGGCTTCTCCGGCACCCTGCGCACGAACACCGGCGCGGAGGGCTGGGAGATATCGAGCACCACCACGCCCGAGCTCGCGCTCGCGACATAGAGCACCCCGCCCTTGAACGTCGCGCCCCGCCAGTCCGAGTCCTCCGGAAGGCTCATCCGCGCCACGCGCACCGGCGCCTCGGGTTGGCTCACGTCGAAGACGGTGAGCCCCCCACGCTGTCCCTCCCGCTTCTGAGAGACGACATAGGCATGCTCACCGATGACCTGCACGTCCACGGGCATGCCCAGGTCCACCCAGCGCTCGGAGACCAGCTTCAGCCCGCCGGAGACCTCGTGCTCTCCCTTGAAGCGCGCCACGCGCTCGGCGCGGAAGGTCCCCGACTCCACCAACACGCCATCGCGACACCGCGAGAAGCAGCCCGTCAGCGCGCGCGGGCCCACCGCGTTGCAGCCCGCGAAGGTGAACAGTCCGTCCGGGGACTGGCTGGAGACGAGGAACGTCCGCGCGTCCCACACTCCGGCCACGGCGGTCGCTCCGAGGACCTGCTCGGGGACGCCCGTGGAGCTCAGCTTGAAGCCTCCGCCGAAAGGGGCCGCCCGGGCCGCCTGAGTGCCCCGCGCGTCGAAGCGCAGTTCGCTGCGGTACACCCCCTCGCGCTCCAGGGCCTCCAGCGAGCGACGTTTGCAGCCGGACAAGTCGAACGACTCCAGGCTGCCACAGGCCGCGTCGGCACCCTCCAGCACGCGACAGACGGACAAGGGGCCTGAGTCCATCCAGTCGCCCCGCTCCTCGAGCGGTGTGTAGCGTCCGTCCCACGGAGCGTCCTCCAAAGAGGAACAGCCGGACGCAGCGCAGGCGAGCAGGACCGTCAACGCGAGACGCGCGGGCTGCATCGCATACCTCCTGGGTGGGGAGCCGCACTCCGGCCTTGAGGCCCCTGACTCGCAGTGTAGGAACGCTGCTTCCCCTTCGGGAAGCCGACCCTTCGCACTTTTGGTCAACGGCGCACGTCCCGTGGCATGTGCCGACTGTTCCCACCTGCTCAAAGGGCGCCATACCTGGCCGGTCGTCCTCGTCGAGCGTCCGCCTGCTCGCCCGGGTCCGCTGCCCCCACCCGCCGATGCGCCGATTCCGCCCGAAGCCCCGCTCTCCCGCGAGGAATCGCCGGCGTTTAGTTCTTCACCATGAACGACATTCTCGCGAAGGACGTGGTGATTGTGGGCGGCGGCCCCGCGGGCCTGAGCGCCGCGCTGGTGCTGGGCCGTGGCCGCAAGAAGGTGCTGCTGTGCGACGCGGGTTCGCCCCGCAACGCGGCGGCCGAGCACATCCAGGGCTTCGTCACCCGCGACGGCACGCCCCCCTGGGAGTTCCGCGCCATCGGTCGGGAGCAGTTGCGTCCCTACGAGGTCGACATTCGCGACGTGCGGGTGAGCGGCATCGAGCGCCTGGGTGACGCGCGCTTCCGCGTGACGCTGGAGGGCGGAGTCGTCGTGGAGTCCCGCCGCGTGCTGCTGGCCACGGGCATGGTGGACGTGCTGCCGGACCTGCCGGGCTACCGCGAGCTGTGGGGCAAGGCCGTCTTCCAGTGTCCCTACTGCCACGGCTGGGAAATCCAGGACAAGGCCTGGGGCGTGTTCGCGGGGCCCGAGGCGGAGCTGTACCTGGACTTCGCCCTCTTCCTGAAGGGCTGGTCGGCGGACGTCACGCTGTACACCCTGGGTGGCTTCCAGGTGTCGGCCGAGCGGCGCGCGCAGCTTCAGCGGGCCGAGGTGCGACTGGTGGAGGGCCCGGTGCGGCGCCTCATCGCGTCCGCGGATGGGAACGCGCTGGAGGCGGTGGAGCTGGAGGACGGGACGCGCGTGCGGCAGGAGTACATCTTCACCCGACCGCCGCAGCGGCAGGTGGCGCTGGTGGAGGGGCTGGGGCTCGCGCTGGACGAAATGGGCTTCGTGAAGGTGGACCCGATGCAGCAGACCTCCGTGCCCGGCATCTCCGCGGCGGGAGACCTCACCACGCGCTTGCAGGGCGCGCTGATAGCGGCGGCGGCCGGTGCGCAGTCCGCCTACGTGATGAACCACCAGCTCAACATGGAGGCGCTGGGCGCGGGCCACGCGAAGTGACGCCGGGTCGAGCCCCGCGCTACGAAGGCCCCATGGCCCCCGCACCCATCGAAGGACACAGCCACGCGTGGCCCGCAATCCAACGGGACTTCGAGGAGAAGCGGCGTCTCACCTGGGTAGGCCCGCAGCGGCCCCTGACCGCGCAGCACTCGCGGGCCCACTCCACGGTGCACTCGTACGCCGTGGTGATGCTGGTGCTGCGCGGGGAGACGAAGGTGCGGCACGCGGGCGACCTGGTGCTGCGCGCCGGGGACGTGCACCTCATTCCGCCCGGAGACGCGCATGGCCGCGAGCACTCGGATGCGGAGTGCATGGGGCTCGGCTTCTATCCGGAGGCGCTGTCCTCGGACGCGGAGGAGCGCGCGTCACGGCTGGGGCCGCTGCTGCGCGTGCGCGGCGGCTGTCACCCTGTGCTGCGGCCCACGCCCGTGCAGCGTCGGCGCCTGTTGCGGTGGATGCGGCTGATGGAAGAAGAGCAGACGCGACAGGAGCGGGGCAGTGACGAGGCCAGCCTCTCGCTGCTCCGGCTGGTGCTGGTGGAGCTGGAGCGGATGGCGTTCCCCGACGTCGTGCCGGAGTCCTCCTCGATGGGCCTGAGTCGCCGGGCCCTGACGTACATCGAGACCCACTGCCTGGAGCCGCTGTCGCTCGCGAAGGTGGCGCGGGAGCTGGGGCGCTCGGCGCCGCACGTCGCCGCCGTGGTGCGGCAGGAGACGGGGCGCTCGGTGGGGGAGTGGATTCTCGAGTGCAGGATGGCCGAGGCGCGCAGCCGCCTGCGTCACACGGACGAGCGGGTGGACATCGTCGCGGACCGTGTGGGCTATGCGGACGTCACACACTTCATCCGCCTCTTTCGCCGCGTGCATGGTGTGACACCTGCCGCATGGAGGAGGCGAATGGAGGCAGGAGTGCGCTGAACGGGTGTTCTGTATTTTGTTGCCCGTTTGAATTGACAGGAAACTGTCATCTCGGTAGTTCGTGCGCATGCCGACGCCGATGAGGGAATCGTCGGGAGCGAGCCGCTTCAGGCCCGCTCCCCGAGGCGCATTGTCGTGCCCACGCTTCAACGGGATGGGGGATTCGTGGTGGCGGTGCAGTGGACGGTGCCGCTGATGGCGACGCGAGCGAGACGAAGCAGACGGGGTGGCGAAGTGCGTCCGCTCTGGCGAGGGCCGCGCGAGGTGTCGACACCGCCGGAAGCAGGAGGAGCGCCACCGTTGCTCTGTCCCTTCTGGTTCAACCTGGGGCCGCAGGTGGCGGCGAACGACTCGGAGCCACCCGCGAGCACGAAGGCGCGACGGAGCAAGAAGCCCACACCGTCCTGAGCGGGGAGCCACGGCCGCGGGGCCCAAACCCCGCTTCAGTCCGAGGCGCCCCTCCCCGAGCGGGACACCGCTTCATGCGCGAGGACGCGGAAGTGCTGCGCGGCGGGTGAGGGCCGAGGCCCGGGGAAGGCCACCACCAGCTCCGCGTGGCCGGGAGCGCCGCTCAGGGGGCGGAACACGACGCCCTTGGGGCACAGGGCCTGGGAGGACGCGGGAGCGATGGTCAGTCCCAGCCCCGCCTCCACCATGCCGACGACGGAGGGCCACGAGCTGGCTTCCTGGAGGATGTTCGGAGAGAAGCCCGCGGCCAGGCACATGCTCGTCACCAGGTCATGCATGCCGGGCGCGGAGTGGCGGGGGAACAGCACGAAGGGTTCGCTCGCCAGCGAGGACAGCGCGATGACTTGCTGACGGGCGCGAGGGTGCCGTGCCGGCAGCGCGAGCACGAAGCGCTCCCGGAGCAGGCGCTCGACGGTGAGCCCCTCGTGACGGAAGGGCGCCCGGATGATGGCGATGTCCAGCTCCCCGGAGGTGAGCGCGGCGCCGACGTTCAGGGTCGCGCTGTCATCCAGCTCCAACTTCACTTTCGGGAAGCGCGTGCGGAAGCGCAGCACGATGTCCGGCAGGACGCCGAAGGCCGACGACGCGGCGAAGCCGACGCGCAGCGTGCCCGTCTCGCCGCTCGCCGCCTGCTGCACGGAGTGGATGACATCCCCTCGTCGGGCCAGCAGCGCTCGTGCCTCCTCCAGCAGTCGAGCTCCGGCGGCGGTGAGGGCCACGCGGCGGCTGGTGCGCGTGAGCAGCTCGACCCCCAGCTCGGTCTCCAGCCGACGAATCTGCTGACTGAACGGCGGCTGGGCCATGCCGATGCGCGCCGCGGCGCGTCCGAAGTGCAGCTCCTCCGCCACCGCGACGAAGAGCTGGAGCTGACGGAATTCCATATCGAGACGTTAACCGTCTCAATGCGCCTCGAAAGATATATTGGTGGTGAAGAATGCCGTTTCCTACCATCGGTGCATGCGATTCCCCTGCGTTCCCCTGGGTCTGCTGCTCACGGCGTTGACGGGGGCTCCCGTCCTGGCGCTCGACGGTGAGTCACCTTCCGCTGACGCATCCGGACCCACGCCGGATGCGACGGTCCAGGCGAAGCTGGACGTGGCGAACCAGTTCAACCGTCGGGTGGAACTCCTGCGCGACAGCCTCGTCCCGCCCAGGTGGCTGCGTGACCAAGACCGCCTGGTCTTCTGGTCCCGCGAGGGGAAGGACGGCGGGACGTGGGTGCTGGCGCACGCGAAGACGGGGGAGCTGAAGCCGCTCCTCTCAGGTGAGCAACTGCGCGAGCAGCTCTCGGCGTTGCTGGGCAAGCCCGTCACGGCGCCTCGCTTCTTCGACGTCGCGCTCGCTCCAGATGAGCAGGGCATTGTCTTCCGGCTGGAGGGGAAGACCTTCGGCCTGGGGCTGACGGGAGGCCGCGTCACGTTGCTGTCGCCGGAGGACCGGGCCGCGCTGACGCTGTCTCCGGACCACTTCCTCGCGCCGCGCGGAGGAGCGCTTGCGGTGCAGCGCAAGGGCGGCTTCGCGGTGCTGGGCGCGGACGGTGCCACCGTGGTGGAGCGCGCGGGAGAGGAGCGCCTGGACTGGCGGATTCCGGAGCGCCCCTGGTCGCCGGATGGCCGCTTCCTGGTGGTGTGGCGCGACGACCTGCGCGCCGTGCATCAGGTGCCAGTGGTGGACTACTCGGACGCGCTGGAGAAGGTGACGACGGTGCCGTACGCGAAGACGGGGACGCCGCTGCCGCGCTCGGAGCTGCACGTCGTGGAGGTGGCCACGGGCCGCGTGACGCGCATTCCTCCCGTGGAGGGCGAGACCTATGACTTTTTCGCGGGCTGGAACCCCGAGGGCACGGAGGCGCTGTGCCTCCACCTCGCTCGTGACGCGAAGCGCCTGGACCTCACCGCGGTGACACCGGGGACGGGACAGCGTCGGCACGTGCTGCGCGAGGAGCGTCCGGAGACCTTCGTCGCTGGCCTGGACTTCGCGGTGGGCGGCTGGGCGAAGCAGGTGACGGCGCTGCCGGGAGGACGTGGCTACCTCTGGATGTCGGAGCGCGATGGCTGGCGACATGTGTATGCCTATGACCGCGCGGGGAAGCTCCTGCGGCAGCTCACGCGCGGCGCCTTTCCCGTGCACGAAGTGGTGGGCGTGGCGCCCCAGGGGGACGCCCTCTACGTGCTGGCCTCGGCCGACAGCGGCGCGCCGTACGAGCAGCTCTTCTACCGGGGCAGCCTGAAGGGTGGCGCATTGAAGCGGCTGTCCTCGGGCTCGGGGATGCACCGAATCACGCTGTCGCCCTCGGGCCAGCACTACGTGGACGCGTGGTCCTCCCGCGCGCAGCCCCGGCTGCGGGAGCTGGTGTCCATGGAGGGCGGCAAGCGCGTGCGCCTCACCACGGCGGACGCGAGTGAAATCGAGGCCCTCGGTGACGTGCGCCCGGAGCCGTTCATCGTCAAGGCCGCCGACGGCGTCACGCCCCTGCACGGCGTGCTCTACAAGCCGCGCGACTTCGACCCCGCGAAGCGCTACCCGGTGCTCGCCTATATCTACGGCGGCCCGTTCTTCAATCTGTTGCCATGGAGCTACATCGGAAACTCGATGTCGTTGACCGCCAGCGGCCTGGCGCAGCTCGGCTTCGTCACGGTGCTGGTGGACCCTCGCGGAGGACCTGGGCGGAGCAAGGCCTTCCAGGACGCGAACTATGGCCGCGTGGGCCAGACGGAGATTCCCGACTACGTGACGGGCTTGAAGCAGGCCGCGTCCACGCGTCCGTGGATGGACCTGGAGCGGGTGGGCCTCTATGGCCACTCCTGGGGTGGCTACTTCGCGCTGCGCGGCATGCTGACGGCGCCGGACTTCTTCAAGGCGGGGTATGCCGCGGCACCGGGGGCGCTGACGGAAGAGGCCATCATCAACGAGCCCTACCTCAACCTGCCGAGCGCCAATCCCCAGGGCTACGCGGTGGGCGACAACCTCCCGCTCGCGGGCAAGCTGAAGGGCCACCTGCGGCTGATGCACGGCACCAGCGATGTGAACGCCACGCTCTCCGTGACGATGCGGATGGCGGACGCGCTCATCCGGGCGGGCAAGCACTTCGAGCTGCTCATCATGCCCGGCGAGCCGCACTCCCCGCAGGGGGCCGCGGGTCGCTACTACCAGGACGACGTGGGCCTGTTCTTCCTCCGGACCCTGGGCGCGCCCCGGTGACGCCTACTTTTGCCCACTTGAGCGCATGTCGTCGCCCCAGGTGTCGGCGGAGCGACTAGACTCCGAACCGTGGCCAGACCCCGTCCGAAATGTCTGAACTGTGGCGCCCCCTTCCTCAAGGCGGTGGAGCGCGAGCCTCTCTGCACCCATTGCGGCGCGGAGAGGACCAAACCCACCGGCATTCCCCTTCAGCCAGGGTGGAAGGAAGTCCCCTCCGCGCAGCAGGAGGCGGCCAAACGGAATCACGCCGCGATGGTCGTGGCGGGCATCTTTTCGGTCTTCATGTTGCTCGGCGGGGTGGGCGTGGCGTTCCTGGTGTATGCGACGGAGCCCATTCCCGCGCGCGTGACGGAGCGGCCCAGGCCGCCGCCTCCCACTATCACCCCGCCCCCCAT